>JAGHUS010000006.1 GCA_018064685.1 Bacteroidales bacterium
AATCCCAGTCCAACAAGGACTCACAATAGCAGGATTGGACTGAGATCCCTCCTTCGTCGGGATGACAATGCAGGTGTGGGTCAAATAGTATATAATTACCAATATAATTAATGAAAAATTAATGTTAAATTTGTGGAAATTAATGTTTTAGAAAATAATCGTTAAGATGGGAAACTTAAGTTATTCACTTTTCACTAATCCTCACAACTTCACCCTGTACACACACGTATGCGTATATGTCTCTCCGGGTCGGAGCACGGTGTTGGGGAACTCCGCATGGTTGGGCGAGTCGGGATACATCTGCGACTCCAGCGCTATGGCAGTGCGGGCACCCGTATACACCTGCAGTCCGGGGTGGTTGTTCCACACCTCCATGGTGCGTCCCGACTGCGGAGAGTGCAGCGTGGCAACCTTCTCCACGCCATCCGTCGAGTGCTTTACGCAGAAGTTGTTATCGTAGTTCATCACCTTGCCCTCAGGTATCTCCGGACGCTGACCCCATCGGAAACCCTTCATCTCCATCTGGCGGTCGCCGATGCGCAGACCCTGACGGAAGTCGTAGGGCGTGCCGGTCACGTCGAGCATCTTGCCTGTGGGGATGCCATCACGACTAGCCTCCGTTATCTGGTCGGCGTTGATCGTCAGCACGTGGTCCATGATGTCGCCCTGTCCCGCACCGTTCAGGTTGAAGTAGGTATGGTTCGACAGATTCACCACCGTGGGCTTGTCCGTCGTAGCCACATATTTGATAGACAGACCATTGTCGGGCGTGATGGAGTAGGTGAGGGTGGTAGTCAGATTACCCGGGAAACCGTCCGTGCCGTCGGGCGACACGCACGTCATCACCACGCTCGTCTCGTCGTGGCTCACCACGTCCCACACCGTGTGGTCGAAACCCTTGTTGCCACTGTGCAGGATGTTCTGCCCGTTGTTCTTCGTCAGCTCGTACTCTATGCCATCCAGCGTGAACTTGGCATTGGCAATGCGGTTGGCAAAGCGTCCCAGAGCCGGACCTATCATGCCCAGGTTAAAACGCTGGTAGGCCTGGATGCTGTCGTAGTGCGTCACGATGTTGGCATACTGTCCGTCCTTGTCCGGCGTCAGGAACGACACGATGAAGCCGCCCAGGTTCGTCACCTGCGCGCTCACCACCCCGTTGCCGATCGTATACAGATCCGTCTGCTTGCCATCTATCACAGCCTTGAACTTAGCCCTGTCCATCAGCATGTCCTTAGGCACCTGTGCATAGCCACACGCCATGGCCATCACTGCCACTCCCAGCAATGCAGCCCTCATCACTCTGTTGTTCTTAAATAGTCTCATCATATTTCTCAATTATACAAGTATGCTCTTTGCTGTCCCTGTCGTAGTTGATGCCAATCAGCAGAAGATTGTCCGTATATTCCAATACCTTACCCTGATACTCTCTGCGACGAATCTGCGAGATTGCCGTATCAGCATCCCGGTCGTATTTCAACTCAACAATCATTGCCGGTTTGTCAACATTCCTGCGAGGGATGAAAACCAGGTCGGCAAAGCCTTTGCCCGAGGCCAGCTCGCGATGGATCACGTAATCGTTCTTGGCATAGTAATAGGCAATGCTGATAGCACAGGAAAGAGACTCCTCGTCGTTGTATGACAAGATACTTGTCTCATCCTGATGAATGCCTTCCAATGCCCTGGCTACCGCCTCTTCTTTCATGGCAAGAGTGTCGCAAAGGAGTTTTTTTGATGTGGACAACGCCTTCGACACATGTGTCCATGAAGTAGCCTCTACCGCATTCTTCATCTCTATGCCCACCTCCACATTCGGGATGTAGCACTGCTGCTCAACCTTGTCGTAAGCCAGATACCCCAGATGAATAAGAACGGTCAATACGTCATCCTTACTCTCTATAGCATGCATGTCATTCTGGAACTTAGTAGTATCAACATCCACACGCTCGCCAGCCAGCATTCTTATCACGTCATCCTTCAGTCCGTCGAAATTCATCTGGATGTACTTCATGACATTGTCATAGGCCCCCGTCTTTCCCCAATACGTATCACATTCACCATCCAGCACGGCATTGATTACCGAATTGGGATTGAAGATCGACTCCTCGTTGCCTATCTTATATCCGTCATACCATTTCGCCAGTTCCTCAAACGGCATGTCATATTTCTCTGCCAGCATCTGCACGTCAGCTTTGGTAAAGCCAAAGTATTTGTCAAGCCTCTTAGGACTGATGACGGAATACTCCTTGAAATTGTTAAGCGCTGATTCCGTCTTATACTTCTTAATGGGAAGAATGCCCGTCATGTAAACCCCGGCAAAGATCTTCTTGGATTCGTCACCCTTAAACAGACGGCGGAGCAGCTTTACGAACTCATCCTCAGCCTTGCTGCCGCTTTCATATTCGCGAAGCAAAGCATCCCATTCGTCAATGATGCAGACGAACTTCTCGCCCGTCTGGGCGCAGATCTTTATCAGCACGTCCATCAGGTCATCCCTCTCGCCAAGAGCGATGGTGGGGTAGACGGAAAGCAGCTCATCCATCACGTCCTTCTGCATCAGTGATATGATTTGAGGATCCTCCTTGTACTTGGTGGTGAAATTCGTTACATCCAACTTCAATACCGTGTACTTGTTCAGATGCCTCTCATAGCTGTCGTCAGAGGCGATCTGCAAACCCTCGAACAGTTCATGGCTGTCACAAGACTTATCATAATAGGCGCACAACATATCAGCCGCCATCGACTTGCCAAAGCGGCGGCAGCGGGTCACACAGGTAAATGACCGTTCTGTGTCAAGAGTAGCATTGACGACAGCAATCAGCCCAGTCTTGTCAACATATTCACTATTCCTGGCCCTGCGGAAATTCTCATTGCCCTTATTGATATATACACCCATATTGATTAATCCCGTTATGTTTCACACCCCCACATATCAACCCCCATTCTTCACTGATGCGTTGCAAAAGTAATATAAAAATATGGAAGTTCAAAGACTAGTGATGCTGAAAAGTTGCTCTAGGGAGCATATGTTTAGATGTTCCATGTGATTTTGTACTGATTACTTTTCAATACATCATCATGCAGACTGCCCATGATCTTATCTTCCTCGTTGCGATTATCTGTTGCCAGCCGCCACAACTGCATACGTATTTCTCGTGCGAACGTCCCTTTGACAGACATCCCATTTTGTTTCATACCTAACATCTCAACCTCCTTTCTTCATTGATGCGTTGCAAAAGTAATATAAAAATATGGAAGTTCAAAGACTAGTGATGCTAAAAATAACACTAGTAGTGCAAATGGCACTCAAAAAGAATGGAATGTGCAGTTGTCGTGGCATGAAAATTGGCTTATCGTTGGAGAAATGAAAAATTTTCTGTACTTTTGCATCGAAAAAACTCGGTTATGCTCAAATGGTTGAGTGTGGCTAGGATGTTTTTAGAAAGGATTTAGACTATGTGTAAACTGAATGCATCTGATAGATCGAAGTTGGGAAATGCCTGCGTGTATATGGCGCAGAGGATTCCAGACCTGAGCAAGACGAAGTTGCTGAAGATGTTGTACTTCATGGAGGAGTATAGTGTGCTGAGGTTTAAGACTCCGTTCCTGGGACTGCCTTTCGAAGTATGGCAGGCGGGGCCGGTGGTGAAGGATGTGTTCGTTGACTTGAGCGAGATACCTGTGCTGCTTGATGGTTTTGTGGAGCGTGTACAGGCAGATGGTGCTACATACGTAAAGCCGGTGGCAGAGTTCTGCGATGATGAGTTTTCGGACAACGACATCGTGGTGATGGATGATATGATAAAGCGCTATGGGTGCAAGACGGCTAAGGAACTGGTGCAGCTGACGCATGAGGTGGGTTCGCCTTGGTGGAAGGTTGCTAAAGAGCATGGGTTGCTGGAGGCTTTCGAGCAGAAGCTGATGAACAACAGCGACTATGTGATTGACCTTGGTGAGGCTTTGCCGGAGTGCAGCAGGGAGTTTTATCAGGAAAATCTGGAATTCTTGCAGGAGGCTCGCGCGTATGGCAGATAATGGCTTGTTTGAGGAGGGTAAGGTGTTGTACTTTGACCCTTTCTATTTCAAGGATAAGGTGGGTGGCCAGAAGCCTAAGTATTACATTGTGCTGAAGAAACAGGCGGATGAGGTGGTGCTGGCTACTTTGCCGACTTCGAAGGATTTCGTGCCGAGTACGATTGAAAAGGCACATGGGTGCATAGATCATCCCGAGATAAACTTCAACTGTTATTATTTTGCTGCTGGCCAAGCGGTTTGCACGAATGGCTTTGGCTTTCCTGTGGAGACGTATGTGTATGGCTACAGGCTGCAGACGCATAGGGTGGCTGACTTTGTGAAGCAGGCGGCTGATGGTGAAACTGTTATCACAGAGAGGGGGCAGCTAACGGACGAAGAATATAGGGCGATTGTGGATTGCCTGAGAATGTCGCCTGCTGTTAAAAGAGTGTATAGGAATGCGCTTTGTGCTAACTGACATTTTTGAGCAGAAAAAATAGTAAAGCGATAGCGGCAACAACCCCATCTGGAGTCATTGCCGCTATTGTTATTGTTGTAGCAGAAAGTAACCGTTGTTGCTACTGTCGTCTGCCGTTGTCCGCTTCACACTGGCCTTACGTCCAATGTGATCTGTCGTATTGCGCTGTCCCGAGCACCAACGCCGGGACAGCGCAAACAGACTATTTACCAGCCGGATGCCCAGCCGGCTTCGCCTTTGACGTCAGCATCGGTAATATTTTGAGTACTCGTTTTACCGCCATTGCTAGTGCCATCAAGACCATCACCTTCAAGGCTTTCTGCAATGAGCTGCTCTAATTCTACTTTGACATAAGTAGTTTTAGGATTTATATAGTTTCTTTTCATGTTATTTTTATTTGTTTTAGTGTTTGGCCGCAACATGGCGTTGCGGACAAACCATTTTTGATTTATTTATTTTGCCAAATACTTGTGACCATTCTTGATATAGAGATGATTCTTCTGTGCCTTTACAACCTTGCGTCCAGAGAGGTCAAATACATTGTTATCATCAAGTCCGTTGACATTTACATTTTCAATGGCAGTGGTATTCTCATCAAAGCTGAATGACAGAGCCTTTGCATCGTTGCTACCATCCAATGAGAAGAGGTTGAAGTAGCCACGGAAGCCCTTGCTTGTAACAGCAGAGTCAACGTAGTAGAACTTGTTGCTACTGATGATGTAGTTGCCAACGTTCATAGGAACGGTGATCTTGGCATAGTTACCAACGAATGTTACCTCATTATCATTTGAGCTATCACTCGCAGAATCCTCAGGATCTTCTGTTGTATCTACCTCAACGGTACCCTCAACGGTAATGGTGCTTACTGCATTACTTACACGAATCATACAAGGAATACCTGCACCGATCTCGTCACAGTCAGAGAAATTCATCGTATATGAAGTACCATTGACTTTCAAACCAGTAAGTATCTTTACCTCAGCATCTGCACCGAAGTTCTCTTCAATCTGAGCAGCTGTCATATCGAAGGGCAAGCAGAGGGTATTCCAATTACCAGCCTTGATAGTGCGGTGAACAATAACCCTGTCGTACTCGTCGTCGTCGATTTCTGCAATTTCGGTAGCATTCTCATCAAGTTCGAGGACATTCATCGTGCGGCTTACGTAGTAAGTAGTGGTAGAACCAGGAACATCATACTCGTCAATCTGGAAGAACTGAATCTTGCTGAGTGTAGCGTTCGTGGTCATACGCCACGTGCTATTGTCAAGATAAACATAATTGCCAGAATGGTTATAAGGACTTCCGCCGAGGCTTTCCATACTATAAGTCTTTTCTCCATTTGCAGAGAGTGCCCAACGCTCGTAATTGCTGTATGAGCAGCCCATGTTGTAGAGGTAGCCGTTACTATTGCTCGTGAATGAATAGTCGTCGCCTTCCTTTGAGATAATCCAATTACTATTGGTAGGCTCATTGGAAGTGACAATGCCATCTTCAACAGTTACGTCACGACCAGTGAAGTAGCCTGTAGAACCTTGATCGGCAGAAAGAATCTTAGAGGTAGAACCGCTAGTTGAAATGATGAGTACTGTAGAATTAAGGTCAAGTTCATTGAGTCCCTTGAGTACCCAACCCATATCAGTGCCAGATTCACCATCGTTCTCTTCCTTCGAGAATACAGGATAGAGTGTTACGTCTGCATTAGCTACGTAATTGTTGGCTACGAGTGAAGGAGCGGTAGAAGTTTGGGCTACTTCACCAGCAGCGGTCCAACCACGGAAGGTGTACCCGTTCTTGGTTGTGGTTGCATTTGGAAGTGTTACTGTGCGGCCCTTGACAACCTTGAGGGGCTCGGTATAACCTTCAATGTCGTTATAACAAGCATCGAGGGTAACGTATGCATAACCTGCAGAAGGAGTGGTAACAATGAGAGTGTATGATACCTTGTTACTCTGTTTCCATGTGTCATTACCCACTGTCTGGGCGCTGATAGTGGTAGTACCCTCAGTATTGAGCGTAAGCGTTGAGTTGCTTGCATCGGCAAAGCTTGCCACAGCTGGATTGCTTGAAGAATAAGTAACACCAAGAGAGCCATACTTAGCGTCAACAATAGCAGCAAGGTTTGCGACACCATCAAGTGCAACCTCTACATTAGGCTCAGCAAAGCTGATTACAGGAGTTCCCTTAGCGATGGTCAGGTAGTAGTCAGCAGTAGCAGACTTGTATTCTGCATTACCAGCAAAGGATGCAGTAACGCGCACATTGTTACTCCTTGAAGCATACTTCTTAAGAGTTACCACACCAGTTTCTGCATCAACGCTAATGTAGGCATCATTGCCAGTAGAATAAGTTACGGTAGCACCAGCAATCGCATTACCTTCGCTATCCTTTACAACTGCAGTGGGGAAGGTGTTGTCTTCACCGATGGTGAATGCTACAGGACTTTCGCTTGTGCCAGTACCTGCTGCGAGGTCGAAGACTACCTGAGCGTTGGCTTTCTCAACGAGGTTGATGTCGTCTTCAGACCAAACTCCAATTTGGTTGGTTGAATTGTAATCCTGGAAATAGCCGACAATAGAAGTTACTACATAATCCGTATTAGAAAGTTTATCGCCAGTACATCCTGCACTTGCTTTTTCGTTCACCTTGATAGATACACCATTCTGCTCAACAGTTGCATTGCGGCTGCTCATTGCAGAGGTGATAGTAAGATCCTTTACGATAACTCGGCGAGATTCCCAAGCCTCCATGCCATCTTCCTCAAGTTGAGCAAGAGTAACTTCTGTACAAGGAACAGTTGCATCACTTACCTTCTCGAAACCGGTAATAGATGTAAGTTCAGTAAGGCCAGAATAGATGTAGCCCTTACCAGAGACAACACCATTGAGCTTGTCACCAACAGCAAGACCAGTGTTCTTGGCGTAAATAGCAACACCTGCCTCATCATCCTCGATGTAGATAGTAGGTGTTGAGCCATTGCTAACGTAAGTTACAACAGCATCAACAATTTCTGCCTCATAGTCGTTTGCAGCAGAAGATGAAGTAGCAGTAATCTGACTACGCAGATTCTTAATACCCACAGGTACCACCTTGTTTACAGTGATGGTGAAGTCCTTTGAGAAAGGCTTGTAGTTCGCAGTGCCCTCGCCAGAGATGGTCAGGGTTGCATTGCCAACAGACTTACCCTCGACGGTCACCTTGCCTTCGTTGTAAGAAACGGTTGCAACGCTTTCCTTGCTAGAAGCAACAGAGATAGTGCCATCGTAATCTGAAGTTACGGTGTAATCTTCGCTTGAGCCATTGTAAACGCTAATAGTTTCGGGGGCGATAGCAACAGTTGCCTCCTGGCGATCGTCGGTTGCGGTAACCTTGATGGCCTGGGGAACGTTGATAGCATAGTAGTTGGCAGTAGAAGGAGCGGTTACGCTGATGTAAGCCTCGCCCTCACCCACATAAGTGATAGTGGCGGTAGTGCCAGTATAAGTTACTCTAGCAACATTCTCATCGGAAGAAGCAATGGTGACTGTACCATCGTACTCAGCCTCGCTCACGCTGATGGTTACATTCTTTGTGCCATTGTAACCGAGAGCCACGTTCTTGTCTGCGTCAGCAATGTTTAGGGTTGCCGTTGCCTTGCCAGAAACTGTCGTGCAGTAGTCGGAGTAGGTGACTCCTGCTCCATAATTGACAACAACTTTGGTCACTGCAGAAGAAGCTGAAGTATAAATGTATCCAGTAGAGACGTTTTTACCTGAAAGGTCAATTATTGCGGATGTGCCTTGTGCATTGGCTATTGAAGAACCATTGCTGCCGGTATAGTCAGATTCTGAAAAATAATATGTTACATTAGCACCAGTTACAACAACAGAAGAAATAGCTCCAGGACAGTCGGGGACTTTAATGCTGGCATTCTTGCCAGTATTCAACTGAATACCCTTGTTCTTGAATCCTTTGACAACCCATGTACTTCCATCAGATGCTGTATATTCGTATGCTTTTCCATATGATCCCCAGTCTGTTGAAGAAGAAAGTGCGCTTTCATTATTGTAATCTAATGTATAAGAACCGGAAGCGCCACTACCACTTGCTGTCGCAAATACCGCATAGAAATTAGCATCTGCATTACCCATGTTCTTGCTGGATACAAGATTGGGAGCATTGTCTTGTGTACCTGAAATCTCTGCTTCAGCCCAACCGATGAAGACTACGTCATCAATGGAAGGTTTTTCTGCAGGGAACGTAATTGCCGAACCTTCAGCTACTGATTGAGTTTCGCCATACTGTTCACCGTTTACAAAGAATTTAGCATCGTGCGAAGGTGCCTGGTAGGTGTAATAAGCATAAAGGGTGCAATTTGAAGAGGGTTTGTATGTATTACCTGCTTTACCTGCGTTTGCAGAAGTAGGAGTAGAAGAGGTTGACCAACCAACGAAAGTGTAGTTGGTATTTGCTGTACAAGAAGGCAGAGTTACACCAGCACCAACACTAGCTTCGGTAAGAGAAGGGGTTGAGCAGGTTCCATTTGTGCCTGCGTTGAAAGTTACGGTATAAGGGTTTGTAGGAGCATCTGCTGTTGTTGAAATAGTTATTCCTGTTATTTGAGCATTTGCTCCCGTAATCATTAACGAAAGTTCTTTCGATTGATGTGCTGTAGGGATACTGTAGGTGTATGTTTTTTTTGTACTTGCTGTCCACCCTTGAGCAGGAACCACGGTTGACAACGATGAGTTGCTATAGTTGATTATTGCTACATTAGGTGCACCACCAGAAGCCGAACTGGTAATCTTAATAGTGGTGATTTTTTGATTATTGTATGTGGGAAGTGTTAGGACACGACAGTCACCTGTGTTTCCATTTTTCTGCGCCATCAAATAACCACTATTAAGATATACTTTTGATGCATGTCCTATAAAAGCATCTCCATTGCTATAATAGAAAGTTTCCAAAGTATTGGAATTTCCTGTTGAGACCTTTGTGGATAGATTTGAAGATGTGTACAGGTTATTCGTAGAGAAATCGTACACATACTCTTCCGCCCACGTCGTCCCCACTCCCACAACGAGTAGACACAGCATGAGCCATGTTTTAAGTAATTTTTGTTTCATAAGTCTTTAAATTTTGATATTGATTGATATTGATTGATTGTTTGTGCTATTGCCCCGGCACGATGGCACTAGGGTGGGGCGGTGTAGTGATGCGTTCTATGACGCATGTGTGCCTTTTGCCTTCAGGACCGTTCTTGTCGTAGCTGATGCCAACGAGAAGGACTTCGCCCGAATACTCTAACGCTATGTTGGAATAGTCCTTGCGCTTGATCTGGTCGATGGCAGCATCTGCATCCTTGTTATATTTGAGTTCTATCACCATTGCCGGCTTGTCAACATTCCTGCGAGGGATGAACACCAGGTCGGCAAAGCCCTTGCCACTTGCCAGCTCTCTGTGTATGATGTAGTCGTTCATGGCATGGTAGTAGGCAATGGTGAGCACACAGGCCAATGAGTTTTCGTCATTGTAGGACAGGATGCTTGTGTTGGAGTCGTGCGCCAGTTCGATGCCTGCTGCCACCGCCTCTTCGTCGCCCGCGAGGGTTGCCTTGAGCAGTTTCTTCGACGCTTCGAGTGCCTTGGCCACATTCCATTTGCAGCTTGCCACGGCATTCACCATCTCCATACGCGCCTCTTTGTTCGGAATGAAACACTCCTGCTCGTTCTTGTCGTACGACAGATAACCCAGATGAATGAGCACCGTCAGGACATCGTCCTTCGATCTTACGTCGTGCATGTCATTCGAGAATCCGATTGTATTTACAGGACATCGTCCGCCCGAAAGCATGTATATGATATCATCCTTCAGCCCTTCGTAGTTCATCTCGATGTAGGTGGCCACGGAATCGTAGGCACCTGTCGTAGACCAGAAACTGTCACACTCTCCGCTGGCAATAGCCTCCGTCACAGAGTAGGGATTGTAGATGGAGGGTTCGTCGCCTATTGAATAACCGTCGTACCATGCTTTCAGGTCATCCATGCTCACATCCGAGCTCTCTGCGAGACATTCCACTTCTTTCGGAGTAAAACCGAAAAAGCGAGACAGGGTGCCTGACTTTACGACGGAATACTCACGGAAATTGTTGAGTGCCGACTGCGTGTTGTATTTCTTGATAGGCAGGATGCCTGTCATGTATGCTCCTGCGAAAACATCTTTTGACTTGCCGCCCTTGAACAATCTGCGCAGCAGTTTCACGTACTCATCCATCACGGCAGGATCATCCGAGAACTCACGGCAGATGGCATCCCACTCGTCTATCAGCACTATGAACTTCTCGCCGGTGTACTGCTGTATCCTTATGAGCAGTTCCATCAAATCATCCCCTTCCTCACTCTTCACGTCAGGATAGACTTCGTGAAGTTCCTTCATGACATTGCGCTGGATGTATTTGATTATTACTGCATCTTTTCCATAACGTGTGATGAAATCCGTAATATCAAGGCTGATGACGGGATACTTGTTCAGATGCTTGTCGAACGTAGCTCCGCTTTGTGCAGCCAATCCGTCAAACAATCGTCGGCTATCGCATGATTTGTCGTAGTATGCGCACAGCATGTCCAACGCCATGGACTTGCCAAAACGGCGCGAACGGGTCAGACAAGTGTAACGGCGCTCAGTGTCAAGCGTCATATTGATAATTTCAATCATGCCAGTCTTATCAACGTACTCGCCGTTGATAGCACATCTGAATCCTTCGTTACCTTTGTTGATGAATGTGCCCATGAGTCATATATCCTTTTCAACGCTGCGAATATACAACAAAATTCACAACCCGCCAAGATATTTTATAAATAAGGTATAAAAAAGGGTAAAAATAACGCAAGTATGGCTCATTTTTTGCAAATTGTCGGGAGATAATACGTTAAACCAGCATTATTCATGCAAATTTATTATTTTTGTTTAAAACACGAATTTCCCACGAATTTAATCATAAATACAAGTTTCGCATGTTGCCTTTTATTCAAAATAATACATTTATGCAATAGATTTTTAATCACGTATGTTATTTTTATAGCATAATTTAAGAAAATTATAATTTTTTTTGCTAATTTTGCGCTTGATTAAACATTTTCCAGCTCCATAGTTTAAGACGTAGTGTAGAGCAATCAGATGGTTACATATTGACTGAAATGGCTAAAATTTTCATATCATATAAGCGACAGGACAGAAAAAAGGTGTTTCCTGTTGTAGAGGAAATAAAACGTAAGACAGGTATAGACTGTTGGATTGACCTTGAGGGGATTGAAAGTGGCGATCAGTTTCAAAATGTCATAATAGACGCTATAGACAATGCTGATATCGTTGTCTTTATGCTATCTAAAAATTTTATTGCTCCATATAGAGATGAGATAACGGGTAAGATTGACCCAAGGAAACAAACCTTTCCTGCAAAAGAGGTGCTGTATGCACTTCGTCACAACAAGCGGTTAATTCCTGTAAGTATTGACGGCACAACAGTTTATGATTGCAAGTGGCTCGATTTTAATTGTAGCGGATTGGATTGTATAGATTGGGGTGACTTGGTGCAGAGGAATAAGTTTTTGGTTAACTTGCAGAAATGGGAGGTAAAAGGACAGTCTGTTCGCATTCCGGGAAACACGACAGATAGAAAGAATAACAACAATACAGGAAATGAAGAGAAGAAAAACGACGACAATCGTATTGTTGTAAATATTCTCTTGGCTGCAACTCTTGCAGTTTTTCTCTTTAATTTTATTTGTCCTTGGTTTCTCTCTCCCATTTATTTTAAGATAACCATACCTGTGACCGCAATATGTTTGTTTCTTGTAGTAAAAGGAAATGAAAAATTATTGTGTGTTGGTTGTTTTATTGCACTTTTATCAGCTGCTTTCAATATATATGGCATTTGTAATGAATCATCAACAGAATCAGACGAAATCGACACCCTAGCCGAAACAAACATTATATCTGAGAATGCCAATGCTGTAAACGAAAAGACGGACAGTGTTTCGGTTGTCGTTGCCCCTGTAGTGACAAAGCAACAACCCGATTCCTTGTCGAAGTCACAACCCGAAGTGTCCTCTGTTGCATCACAACCCGGGGTGTCCACTGGAACGTCAAAAACTGAACGCAAACAAGAAGATGTCTCTCAACAAACAAATAATACAAATAATAAGGAAACACCCAAGTTGTCGAAGGATGAAAGATTTCAGCTGGCATCTAAATCCAACGATTGGAAGAGCATGAGACAGTTGGCGGATGAAGGGTATTCTCGTGCTTATCTGCCGCTTGCCAAACATTATATAAAGAATGCCAGTCAGCACGATTTGGCAAATAAATACGCGCTTAAAGCTCTGAAAGCGGGTTATTCGGAAGCAAATGATGTATTGAACGAACTAAAAGAACTTGATTATGATTAAAAACAATAGTGGCACATTTAATAGGAGGTCATTCCTCTTCATTGTGATTTTCTTCTGTTGCATTCTGTCATCCTTTTCTCAGACACTTAAGGAAAAAGCAGAAAATGGTGATAAGGTTGCACAATACCAGTATGGAAAAAAACTGATTGATGGGCGTAATGCAACCGAAAAAGAAAAGGCAGAAGGAGTTATTTGGATAACAAGATCTGCTAATCAAGGATATGCCGTGGCACAATGCCAATTGGGATATTGCTACAATACTGGCATGGGTGTTATGAAAAATGGTGCAACAGCGGTTGCATGGTATCAAACAGCTGCCGATCAAGGGGAGAGTACAGCTCAATACAACTTGGGAGTATGCTATGCAACTGGTAATGGCGTAACACAATCAAAAGAAAAAGCATTTATATGGTATAAGAAAGCAGCCGAACAAGGGCAAACAAGTGCAGAAAATGCTCTTGCCAAATGCTATTATTATGGAAATGGAACTACAGCTAATCTTAACCTGGCATTTCAGTGGTTTAAGAAATCATCGGAGAAAAACGAAGAAGCTATGTATTATCTTGGCGAATGCTACTATTACGGCTATGGTACTACGAAGGATATGAAGATAGCTGCCGAATGCTATAAGAAGACAGAAAACGTCAATGCGCAATATAAGCTGGCTCTTATGATGCTGAAAGGTGAAGGAATAGAGAAAGACTCCATCGAAGCTGCAAATTTACTGGTAAGTTCTGCTGCTGGTGGATTTTGCATTCCAGGGTGGCAAGAGTATTATGAAAAAGACAAAGCCAATAAAAAAGCAGAAGAAAAACTTGTGGAATTATGTGGAAATGTACGTACATTTACGCAAGGCTATTTTGCGGGCACCTTGGGCTGCTTGTATCGTGCCAAGCAAGATTATCAAAATGCAGAGATCTATTTTAAACGCTCTATAAGTGCTGGCAGCTGCCTTGGCTTCTACGGACTTGGCATTATGTACTTTTATGTTGCTGCAAATAGCCCGTCTTTATATCCATATTACAACAACTCAGGTCCTTTAGGACTTGAATCTTATATGGAAGAGGACAATTCCGCCATCCTTGAATATGCAAAGACAAAGAAATGGAGTGATACAGATAATGTGACATATTGGCTGGAAGAGGCTATTACGGGATGTGATGACGGAAGTTCTGTTTATGGAGTCATGGGCTATAACCTTTACGACCATTTGCTTTTTGCATATGTTGATGAGGTTGGCACAAAAAGAAACATGGCAAAGGCCACAGAAATTGCTGCGCTATGTATAGCAGATGAAGGTGTGGAATACAGCTATAATGCATGCACAGTATTACGAATGGCACTTGATGAACCCGAACTCGAGAAGAATGTATTCCGCATTTGTCAAGACCTTGGGAAACAAATCGGGAATAACAAAGAGCATTGGGCGTATGCAGAAGTAATGGGACTTCTGGGCAGATGCTATTACAAAGGAACAGGAATTGCGAAAGACTACAATCTTGCCTTTAAATATTTGTCTGCGGCAGCAAATGAAGGAGACAGTGAGGCAATGAGATTATTGGCGGCATGTTATAGGTATGGCCGTGGTACGGCTGAGAGTCAGGCAAAAGAGAAGGAGTGGGTTGAAAAGGCTGCTCAATACGGAGACGATAAGGCAAAAAAGATTAAAGAAAGGAGAGAGTCAGCATCGCAAAAAAGAAGGAATAGAGTATGAACTAACCATACTGTATACTATAAGAGCGTGATTAAAATCCTTTTATCCAGCTAGTCCCCCTTCCAAAACCGCTGCGATATTATTTCGTTTCCCCAAGGCCGCCGTTTCCATCCATCCCTAAACAACTACTTTCCTAAACGGCTGAAACTGAGCAAAAGTGACAGTTGAATTACTTATTTTGGAGGATTTACTCCCTGTCCTTTGTCAATGGAGAAAGTTTGGACGGGTCACGCCAAGTGTTCCATAAAAGATGGATGTAGATATTCTTATACCCAGTTCAAGGACTCTGTTTCAATCTCTTCCTGTGTCACACCCACGCCTTCAAGTGCTGATTCTTCACTTACACGAAGTCTTTCTTGCACTTCCTGCAGTGAGTAATGACATGGCTCGTCAACGCCAGCCTGATTGAAGTCGGCGATGACACTACTAATGCGGTTCAGCAATGCTGAATCAGTAATTCCGAGGATAAACTGAGCCAGTTGTATCTTTCTGCAATCCATTGTCATTGTATCCATACGATTATTTTCAGAACTGATTGCAAAGATACGAACTTTTTTGCTATCCGCCAAGTGTTTTGCAGAATATCTGTAATAACATCACGTATGGTCGGTTCCCATCACCTTTTATAGTCGGTTCCCATCCCCCTTCCAAAACCGCTGCGGTTTTATTTCAAAACCGCACGGGTTTCATTTCAAAATCGCTGCGGTTTTGATTTGAAATCGCAGCGGTTTTGAACCGTCCAACCTAGGCTGGACGGTTAAGTGATGCTGCATGATAATTTTGTTAGTGCTGCGTCAACTGTACAAAACCGTAGCAACATTCCGACATCAATGCTGCAAGTTAATATCACACTTTTCGCACAAAAAGCGTGTTTTTGCCCAAAACAGTGGAGGAGAAAAAAGTACCTCCACCGAGTTAAACCATTATGTTCTAAACAAATACAAAGAAAGTGGAGGGTGGAGGCAAAAAAAACTTTTTATGACACTCCCCGATTCTTATCGGACAGCAATAAACCACGCCCTTTTATACAGGCCGAAAGACTTTGGCAGATGTTAACCATGCAATCTAGGCACAGCCGCATAAAATCGAAAAAAATGGGCATGCCAGTCAGACTGACACACCCACCACACATAGATTATTTCAGCAAGGTTATGATCAATATTTCTTGAATGCGTACTTGTCGCGCATAGCCTGTTGCGTCTCGGCATCGAGCGAGGTGAAATACCCCTTCCATCCGGGACAGAAGTTGATGTGCCAACGCCAAAAGCGGCCAAGCAGCGACTTGGGATTCTTCTCATAGCTGGCACGCAACTTGCAGTTCGCGCATTTGTATGTTTTCTCTGCCATAATAGGTTATTCTTTGTTTTCGGTTTTCTTTTTCTTGAATTTCTGCTTCAAGCGCTTCACACCTTCAACGCCAAGAATGGTGATGCCACCATACTGAAACGTCTTGGCCAGACCGAAAAGGACGAACCACAGCACACCTTTTGTCTGCGCAGAGAGGGGCAATGCCATCTGTGCAAAAGACAGGATGTAGCAGGGGATGCAGCACAGCAGCACTATCACGCCGGTTCGGAACGACAGGCGGGCAAGCCACTGCTTCAGTCGGGCAAACAAGGATTTCATGCGAAGGGGCTGCTATGATCCTTACTTGAGCAGCGCCTCTATAGCGGGAGCCAGAGCCTCCTTGGTGGCTGTAGGTTCGAAACGCGACACGACACGGCCTTCCTGGTCGATGAGGAACTTGGTGAAGTTCCACTTCACATCCGGCTTCTTGGCATAGTCGGCATCGACCTTGCTGAACATGCCATGGAGGATGTTGGTGAGAGGATGAGCGGGATCAAAGCCGGCGAAACCCTTCTGTGACTTGAGGTAGGTGTAGAGTGGCAACTCGTTCTCGCCGTTCACCTCTATCTTCTTGAAACGAGGAAAACGCGTATTGAAGTTCAACACGCAGAACTCCTGTATCTCCTCGTCCGTGCCAGGTGCCTGAGCACCAAACTGATTGCAAGGGAAATCGAGAATCTCCAATCCCTTGTCGGAATATGCCTCGTAGAGGGCTTCGAGTTCGGCATACTGAGGGGTGAAGCCACATGCTGTTGCCGTATTGACAACGAGCAGAACCTTTCCCTTATACTGAGCCAGCGACACGTCGTTGCCCTTATTGTCCTTGACGGTGAAATCGTAGATGCTGTTCTGTGACATAATAGTTATTGTTGTGATGAATGTTAAGATTAAAGATGTTAGTACTCGCTTCATAATTATTTTTTGAGGTTAAGAGGTTATGAGGTTATGAGGTT
The DNA here is from genome assembly GCA_018064685.1 of Bacteroidales bacterium. Taxonomy (GTDB): domain Bacteria; phylum Bacteroidota; class Bacteroidia; order Bacteroidales; family Bacteroidaceae; genus Physcousia. The sequence continues at coordinate 16,927 of JAGHUS010000006.1, forward strand.
GTGAGGTTGTGAGGTTGTGAGGTTATGAGGTTGTGAGGTTATATTCTAAAAATCATCCCAGCACCGAAGCGTCAATGTCGGATGGAGTATATCCCAGACAGAAGAGTACGGCTACAGCAGCAAACATGAGGATGATGAGGGTGCTGTAGAGGGTGCTGAAAGTCTTCAGTCGGCCGAACCAGGTCTTGTTGTTCAGTCCCATCGTCTGCATAGCACTCCAAATGCCATGGTTGAGGTGCAGCCATAGTGCGCAGAGCCGTAGTTGGGCAGATTCAAATAACAGGGGATCAGCCCAAAGTGATACGCTCTGCCTGCACACCATTGTCGCCCAAAAAGATGGCGGCACTGCAGCTAAAGGCAGAAGGCTCCTCGGTGGTGAGGAAACGGGTGGTGGAACCTTGCGACAGTCGCTGTTCCATCTCGGGATGACGCAACAGATAGTCCTTGAGACTATCGGCCACGTACTCGCCCTGCGGGATGACACGCACCTCGCGAGGCGTGTATTTAAGAATCTTGTTGAGCAAGAGAGGATAGTGGGTACAACCGAGAATGATGGTGTCGATCTTCGGGTCGTGACGCAGCAGATTACCGATGCGCTTCTCTACAAAATAGTCGGCTCCGGGTGAGTCGTATTCGCCATTCTCGACCAGAGGTACCCACATGGGACAAGCCTCTCCCGTCACCGTCATGTCGGGATGCAGCTTGGCAATCTCCAGTTCGTACGTCTTGCTGCGGATGGTGCCTGGTGTAGCCACCACTCCGACATGCCGAGAGAGTGAGATCTCGCCCACGCACTCGGCCGTAGGACGTATCACGCCCAACACACGGCGCGTTGGATCGATATTGGGAAGGTCGTTCTGCTGAATGCTGCGCAAAGCCTTGGCCGAGGCTGTATTACAACCCAGGATGACGAGCGGACATCCCATATCGAAGAGATGACGAACAGCCTGCAAAGTGAACTCATAGACAATCTCGAAACTGCGTGTTCCGTAAGGGGCACGGGCATTGTCGCCCAGATAAAGATAGTCGTACTGGGGCAACAGGGCTCTGATTTGACGCAGAATGGTCAAACCGCCGTATCCCGAATCAAAAATGCCTATAGGAGCCACTTGGAGAAATTGAGATTGAGGGGAGGGAGAGTAATTGGAAAAAGATTAAAGACCGTCGGTGGAACTGCTACCAGCATTTGCCGGAATATCGCCTTCGACAGGGGTAGACGGTACGGCCTCGGTGGGAGTTGAGGGTACGGCCTCGGTGGGAGTTGTCGGTACGGCCTCGGTGGGAGTTGACGGTACAGCCTCGGTGGGAGTGTTTGGTACGGCCTCGACAGGGGGTGTATTGACGTCCTCGACAGTAGTTGTGGGTATGGTTTCGGAAGGCATGGTGGGAAGCACGGGTACGGGAAGTGTCATCTCGTCGGCCTTGATGATGCCCAGACGTACACGAACAAGGTCGGTGACGTTGTCGCCCATAGCGGGATTGATGTATGGTGCTGCATTGTCATCAGTGTTCAGCACAAAGGCATAGCCATACTGCATGGCTACGGCTGTGATGGCTGCATTGAGCTGGCTGTAGACATCGTCCATGAGTGTCTTCTCGGCTCGGCGCAACAAGTCCTGTGCCTCTTGGCGGAATGCAATGCCTCGCTCCATCACGTCCTGCAACTCGGCCTGACGCTTCTGCAGGATGTTGGCGGGAAAATCTTTCTGTCCCTGAAGGAAGTCGGAGAACTTACGCTGAAACTCTTCCTCACTGCGGGTAGCTTCCTTTTCGTATTTTGCCTTTAGTTCGGCCAACTGCTTTTGTGCCACTTCATATTGAGGCATCTGCTGACAGATTTCAGCGTAACTGATATGGCCGAACTTAATCTGTGCTGTTGCCACAATGGGCAACAGCAACAGAATCAGTATCAGTTTGTTTCGCATCATATTGCTTTGTTTGACTTACTCTAAGAAAACTATTCTTAGTGTAACAATTGCTTGTCAGATTAGATACCAAGAGCCTTCTTAACGTCGGCAGTGACGTCAGTACTCATGCTGGTGTTGACGAAGGGAAGCTGAGTACCATCAAATATATAGATATAGCCACCAGCTTCACCTACCTTCTTGATAGCGTTGAGAACCAACTCCTGGATAGCCTGCAACTTCTCGCTCTGAGCCTTCTGCAATGCAACCTGGTTGTCCTGCAAGCTCTGCTGGATGCGGTTCTGCAAGTCCTGCAACTCAGCCTCGCGGCGCTGCTTTACGTTGTCGAGCAATTTGGGAGCCTCTTTCTGATACTCCTCGTACTTCTTCTTAAACTCATCGTCCATACGCTTCAGGTCTTCGTCATACTGCTTTGCCAAGTTCTCAATCTCGGTCTGAGCTGCCTGATACTCCTTGGTGTTGGTGATGATCTCTGCTGTGTTGCAGTGAGCGAACTTCTGAGCGAAGATGCTCAAGGGTGCCATCAGCAAGATGGCAAAAAGAATCTTTTTCATTTGTTTTTTTATTTATTATTATTAATTATGTATAAGTCGTTGGGGGATATTACCGCCTAATTGGCATATCCCAGCTTCTGCAGCACCTCGTTGCTGATATCAATCTTGGGCGAAGCGTAGATGATGCCTGCATCGCTGGCACGGTCGAGCACCAAAGAATAGCCTTTCTGGTCGCAGATGTCCTTTACGGCATTGTATATCTCGTCCTGGATAGGAGTCATCAGACTCTCGCGCTTCTTGAAGAGTTCGCCCTCGGTGCCGAAGTATTTACGCTTCAGTTCGCTGGCTTCCTTCTCCTTGGCCACGATAGCCTCCTCGCGACGTGTCTTCTCCTCCTGGCTCAGGAATACAGCCTCGCTCTGGTAGTTCTTATAGAGTGTCTGTGCCTCGCTGCTGAGAGCCTCGACCTCTGCCTGCCACTTCTTACTCACCTGGTTGAGCTGCTCATTGGCACGCTCGTAGGCGGGTACGTTCTTCAAGATATATTCCATATCAACCAGCACGAATTTCTGTGCACTCATCGATGCGGCAAAGCCGAGCATCAGCATCATACTAATAAGAATCTTCTTCATAATATTATCTTTTTAGATCATTTATGTTTTTGGATAATCTACGTTCTTTCTACGCAGCCTCTTCACGTTAGACATTCACACCTTTTGTTCGGTTTAACGCTTCCATCAACGTGTTATCACTTTTTAACTTCGACGTTCCGTCCTTTAACCTAAGGTTAGAATTCCTGTCCCAAAATGAAGTGGAACTGACTGCCTGAGTACTTCTTGCTGCCGAACACCGAGTCGAAACCGTATGCCCAGTCGATACCCAGCAGACCGACCATAGGCAGGAAGATGCGGACACCAAGACCGGCAGAACGCTTCATGTCGAAGGGATTGAACTTCTTGACGCTGGTCCATGCATTACCGCCTTCGGCAAATGCAAGAGCGTAGATGTTGGTGCTGGCACCGAGCATGAGGGGATAGCGCAACTCGAGGGTGAAGCGGTCGTAGGCATAGCCGCTGGCACCGTTGGGAGTGAGCGAACCGTTGTCGTAACCACGCAGACCGATAGTCTCGGTACCATAGTTGTAGCTGTATCCCGAAGTACCATCACCACCCACGTAGAAGGTCTCGAAGGGCGACTTCTTATACTGGTTGTAATGACCCAGCAATCCGAATTCAACACGTGTCATCAGCACCAGGCACTTCACACCGGGAGTAAGCTGAGTGAAGGTACGGCCCTTGAACTTCCACTTGTGGTACTCGATCCAACGGAACTTATCCTGCAGCTCATGCTTGTAACCAGCGCTGTAGGGGTTCTTGGCCAGATTCTCATAATCCTTTCCGTCCCACAGCGAGAAGGGAGGAGTGAACTGGGCAGAGAGTACGAACTCAGAACCGCTACGGGGGAAGTAGGGATTGATGGTAGAGGAACGTGACAGGGTGAAACCAACGTTGATGTTGTTGCACGAACCGTTAGAGACAAGGAAGTACTGCCAGTCCTTGAGCATATAACGAGTATAGGAAACCTCGGCCATGAAATTGAAGTAGTCGTCGGGCCAGCGCAAACGCTTACCCCAACCTATTGAGGCACCTACAATCTTCACGAACTTGTCGGGGTCGTAGTAGTTCTCGTAATAGTTGCTGCCATAACCACCCATGCCATAACCATACAGGTAGTTATTGTAATAGTTCTGATAGTAAGCCGAATTGTAGTAGTTGTCGCTCACGTCGGTCTGCTTCGAGAAGAAGGCACTGACAGACAACTGGTTGGGACGCTTACCGCCACACCAAGGATTGACATACGAAACGCTGTAAGCCTGATAGTAGCGACCGTTGGTCTGACCACTGATGCTGAACGACTCACCGTTGCCCTGAGGCATCACACCACGACGAAGACCATCTTTCTTGAAGATGTTAGCCAGACAGAAGTTACTGAACTTCAATCCGATCTTACCAATCACACCCGTCTGTCCATAACCCAGCGAGAACTCGATCTGGTCGTTCGACTTGGGTGTCAATCCCCATCCCAGATCTACCGTACCGTCATCGGCGTTGGGCTGGATGTCGTAGTTGATACTCTCGGCATCGAAGTGGCCCATAGCAGCCAACTCACGGTAAGAACGCTCCAAGGCCTCCTTGCTGAAGAGGTCGCCGGGCTTGTTGCGCAACTCGCGACGCACGACGTTCTCATAGACACGGTCGTTACCCATAATCTTGACATGACTGAGATGGGCCTGCGTACCCTCGGTGATACGCATCTCAAGGTCGATAGAGTCGCCGACGATATTGATCTCGACAGGATCGATAGACGAGAACACATAACCGTTGTTGTAGTACAAGTTGCCCACAGCCTCGTCGTCAGACTTCAGTCGCTCGTCCAACAGCTTCTGATTGTACACATCGCCCTTCTTCATGTTCAGCACATACTGCAGGTACTCGGTTGTATACAATGTGTTACCCACCCAAGTAATATTGCGAATGTAGTAACGCTGACCCTCGTCGATGTTCAGATGTATGTTGACAGAGTTTTCGTCAAAAGGTACTACGGAATCTGTTGCGATGATAGCATCACGGTATCCCAGCTCGAAGTACTTGGCAAGCAAACTCTCCTTTGCCTCCTTGTATTTCTTGTCGGTAAACTTCTTGGAACGGAACCAGTTTGCCATCTTGCCGCGTTCGCGAATACCCTTGAAGGCACCATTCTTGAACAGCGTACCCTTGATCTGCTTCTCGGTCAATGCCTGATTGCCGTTCAGGATGATGGAGTTCACCTTTACCTTGTCCTTCTTGTCGATGTTGACATCCACAATCACCTTGCCGGGATGCGCCACATCATCACGCTGCACGATGTTGATCTCGGCATTCTTAAATCCCTTGTCGTCAAAGTACTTCTTGGCCAGAATCCTGGCACGGTCGGCCATATTGGGATTTATCTGGTTCTCCTTTACCAAGCCCAACTTGGTTTCCAGATCTTCGCGTTCGCCCTTCTTCACGCCATTGTAGTTAATCTCGGATATCTTAGGCAGCTGCGCGAGTTCAATATGCAGATAGGCAGAGTCTACCACTATGCTGTCCACACGAATCTGCACGTTCGAGAACAAGCCGTTACGCCAATAGCGGCGAATGGCCTTGGTAATCTCCTCGCCGGGGATGGAGATGCGCTGTCCGACGGACAAACCAGAGAGTCCGATGAGAAGATAGTCGTCGTAATTACTGATGCCACCCACCGTAATACCGCCAATGACATACTTCTTTGGCGTACGAGAGTAATCGACTACGGGCTTGACCTGCGTCTCCTGTGCCATCATCTGCACAGGCACGATCAAGAGCAGTATGAGTAATAAAAGAGAATATATACGTTTCATCTATATTGATTTCATTTGTTAGCAGCACAGCCTGTTATTGCTGAACCTGCGCACTAGTCTTTCCGAACCGGCGTTCACGCTGTTGGTAATCCACGATAGCTTCGTAAAGTTCCTCTTCCAGAAATTCGGGCCAGAACTTGTCGGTGAAATAGAACTCGCTGTAGGCGCACTGCCACAACAGGTAGTTACTGATACGCAGTTCGCCACCAGTGCGAATGAGCAAATCGGGATCGGGCATGAAGTGGGTCTGGAGCGCTTGAGAGACAGTCTCCTCGCTGATGTCTTCGGGATTCAGCTCGCCATCCTTCACCTTCTGTGCCATGTGCTGCATGGCATCCGTCAACTCCCATCGCGACGAATAGCTGATGGCCAGCACCAACGTCATGTGATCGTTGTTCTTGGTATGCTCGCATATCTTGTCAAGATGCTTTCTCACAGCTTCGGGCAGACGCTGCATGTCGCCTATCACACGCAGGCGAACATTATTCTTCATAAAGACATCCTCGAGCAGACGGTCGAGAATGAGCTGCATCAAAGCCTGCACCTCTAACGAGGGGCGATTCCAGTTCTCGGTCGAGAAGGTGTATAGTGTAAGGTATTTCACTCCCAGACGGGCACACTCCTCGGTGATGCGTGTCACGGTCGACACTCCCTCCTGATGCCCAGCTGTGCGAGGCAGCCCTTTTGCCTGTGCCCATCGTCCATTACCATCCATGATGATAGCAATGTGCTGTGGTAAGCGTTCGAAGTCTATTTGTTCTTTAGCACTCATATGTTAGTTGTTGCATTTTCTGTATTTGGGACAGAGGTCGTAGGTGATGAAGAGCATCAGAAACGAGTAGCAGTCCTTATTCTTAAGTCCCACGCTGTGAACGCCATAAGGCGAGTCCAGCTGCAGGGATGTATTGGTCACGTCCAATTTGTCGGATGTAGTGAAGCGGACAGTCCATTCGGCTCCCACATTGACACGTGGCTTCAGCTTGTACTTGACGCCGGCACCCACAGGAGCATTCAGGGCAAAGCTGGTATGACCGCCTCCCAGAGCCAGTGTGAATCCCAGTCCGGCTGTCACATAAGGGGTGAAGCGGCTCAGTCCCTTGTACCCTTCGCCTGTGCCATAGCCCCAGAAATTGAACTCGAACTGAGCTCCGAGGTCTATCAGGTTCTTCTTGAACGATACCTCGGTAGGCACGCCACCGTCAACGGTTTCGCTCTCAGCATTGGTAGGAATGAAATACCCCTTCGAGTTACCCGATATATGGCCTACGGCCAAATCGCCTTTCAGCACCATGCGCGGATTGAAAACTCGACGCGCCACTACACCGCCCATCACACTGGTGTGCTTGAACGGTGCACTGCTCACATCACCCAGATAGAACGAAGGACCCAAAGCGCCTCCCAACTCCATCTGGTATTCCAGTTCCTGGGCTTTGACGGAAGTAGTCAGCAGCAACAAGACGAACAGCAATAACGTGTTCAGTGTCCTCCCTCTTGTCAAAGAGAAAGAACACACCTTGCACATTACGAGTTGTCTAGACTGCATATTCTGTTCGTTCCGGCTTTATTTTTTAGAATCCCAGTTTGTTCTGACGTCCGCGCCACGTCTGGTTGCCCACAACGACCCAGATGAAATCATCCTTGTCGACAGTAGCTGTCATCGGCGCATCCTTTCCTTTCAGTTCGCTGGGCAGATATAGTTCTGTATTGGTCTTCCACGTCAGACCGAAGTCTGGACTATACAGCATCTGACTCAAAGCATTGGTCTTTCCGTCGCTCGTCTTGCCGCCAAAGGCTATCAGTCCGTTGTAATAGGGCAACATCACGAGGGGCGAGAACTCGGGACAGAGATAGCGGTTGTCCGACGTATGAGGATAATACATCCACAAGGCGTCACCCTCCTTTCCCGACTGCTTCCACGACTTCGACCACACCTCAACCTTATCATCGGCCGAAGTGCTGTTGCAACCGGCCAGCACCAAGCGATGCTGACCATTGCTTTGCTGACATTGTATGACGTTCAGCTGGCTATTGGGCAGATGAGAGGCAGCGGCGTCTATCGCCTCATCACTCCATGTCTGTCCTCCGTCAATGCTGCTCTGCAGTTTGCCATCGGCTATCACATAGATGCACGCTTGGCTCAAACCTGCCAGCACACGTCCGGGCACGGCCTCACTCACAGTCTGCCAACTCTTGCCGTCTGCACTCTGCAGCAAAGCGCCATCGGTGGTACTCATCATGAGCGTCCCGTCGGAAGCAGACTTCAGAGTCTGAATATCAGCTCCTTCGGCTCCAGACACAACATCGACACTCCACATATCCCTCAGGTCGGCAGAACGGGTAGCCACCAACAAATCACCGTCGGCATTACGTCCCAGCAACACAAGTCGGTCTGACACACTCACAATCTTGCGTTCCTGTATCTGGTTCAGTTCCAACGACTCACCAGTATTCATCCAGGTACACTTTGTACCATCCAACTTATGCACGTTCACCTTGATCTTGTAGTGGCGCTCGCTGTTGCCGGTATTGGAGAACACAGCAAACTCGACAGGACTGGAGAAGTCAATAGAGTCCTTTTCCGAATACAGACTCCATTCCGTAGCACCCCTCTGCTTGTAGGTCAGGATGCCCTTGTAGTTGATCGACGCCAACACCGCACTCACGCGAGTGCCATGAGGGAACGAGTCGAGATTCTCGATGACAAGATTACGTTGGTCTATCGAGAAGGGAAAAGCTGACGCATCGAACGTCACGGTATAGGTACTATCCTCGCCATTGTCGTTCTGCGTATATATTACACGCTTCAACGAGTTGAGGGCAAAGCTTGAGATGAAGCAATGCTCATCTGGCACAATCTCGTTGTCTTCGCTTTTGCACGAAGGCAACAGGCAGATGCACAACAACACCAAGACTACAGCCGAGAAATATCTTTTCAGTTTCATTATCTTAACCATTTTGCAATCATTTCGAACACGTGCATTTACACGCAGTACGCGCGTGCACAAATTTTCAAGGTGCAAAATTAAACTTATTTTTTTGCATAATGAAACTTATAGCCAACTTTTGCGCCCTTTTTGGCATTATTTAGGCATAATGACAATGTTTTTACGCGTTTTTTACATTTTTTAGCGATAAACAAATAAGCTGACACGATTTTGGCTAGCGATGACAAAAGAACAAATTGGTACGACTTGACTAGGAATACCACACAGCAATCCTGTTCTCACCGTATTGAGCAGAACGCATCAGTTGGCCTTGTGGAACACGGGGTGCCACCACCCCATCGCCCAAGACGCAAGGAGCCGTCTCTACCCTCACCTCATCCCAGAGTCCGGCATCGATGAAACGCTGTAAAATGTGTGCTCCACCTTCTACCAGCAAGGTCTGCACCTTTCGTCCGTGCAAGTCTTTCATCAACAGCTGCAAGTCCCAGTTCCTCCACACCAGCGTCTCAGCCTCATCATTGAAGATTTTCAGGTCGGCAGAAAGGTTGTCGTGCGTATCGACCACCACCCTCAACGGATTCTTACCGTGCCACATACGAGTGGTAAGCGAAGGATTATCAGCCACAACCGTACCCCCACCCACCAGTATGGCATCGCAATGTGCACGAAGCTGATGCACAAGTGTTTGCGTAAGCGGAGTGGAGAACCTGACTGGAGCGCCACCAGGCACGCCACCCATAAATCCGTCACTACTCTGTGCCCACTTCAAAATGATGTATGGGCGATGGTGCGTGTGGTAGGTCATGAAGTGTCGGTTCAGTTCCCGGCACTCCTTCTCCAGCACACCCACGGTCACATCACATCCGGCATCCTGCAACTTCTTGATACCCAATCCGTCGACCTTGGCAAAGGGATCGCGACATCCCACCACGACTCTCGGAATGCGCTTCTCCACAATCAAATCGGCACAAGGAGGAGTCTTGCCATAGTGTGCGCATGGCTCAAGACTGACGTAGATGGTACTCTCAGGCAACAACTCGGGATGGCGCACTGAACGAATGGCATTCACCTCGGCATGCGGACCGCCACACTTGCGATGATAGCCTTCGCCTATAATCCTACCATTATGCACAATTACTGCACCCACCATAGGATTGGGTGCAGCACCCGACACGCCGTTTCTAGCCAGTTCGATGCATCTACGCATGAATATTTCGTCATTTTCCAAAGTCGAAGGATTGTATATTGCCATATTTTTTGTATTTTTGCATTCGTAAAAGTGTCAACAGTACAACGAGTCAACGAGACAACAGGACAATATGAGTCACTATCACAACGTCATACAGCAGCTTTCCGCCATCTACCCCAAAAGCGAAGCCACAGCCATGACACGCATGCTGTTCGAGGAGCGCTTCGGAATGTCGTTAACCGACCTTTTGCTCGGCAAAGATAGTAATTTATCGGAAAAAGAACGCACGGAACTGCAGATTATTGTCGACCGACTGCTGAAAAACGAACCCATACAGTATGTTTTGGGGCGTACCACGTTCTGCGGGATGAACATCAGCGTGGCACCAGGCGTGCTAATACCTCGCCCCGAGACGGAGGAGTTGGTGGCGTGGATTACTTCCGACCATGAGACCACGCATCACACCTCACCACTCAGCATCCTTGACATTGGCACGGGCAGCGGATGCATAGCACTGGCGCTGGCAGACCAAGGTTTTAAGGTCGAGGCATGGGACATCAGCGACGAGGCTCTCGACATTGCACAGAAGAACGCTGAACGGCTACAACTAAGCATTCATTTCAAGAAAGAAGATATTTTACATACTGATTATTCCGAGACAAGAACGCCATACGACATCATCGTCAGCAACCCTCCCTACATCTGTCAGCAAGAGGGTGCAGAAATGGAACGGAACGTATTGGACTACGAACCTCACCTGGCACTTTTTGTACCGGACAACGACCCGTTGCTTTTCTATCGTGCCATAGCAAGATTTGCGCAAAAAGCACTGAACGCAGACGGTGCTTTGTACTACGAAATAAATCGAGCATACAGCAAAGAAACCGCAGAAATGCTCAAAAAGGAAGGATTCCAGAAAATAGAGATACGCAAGGACCAGTTTGGAAACGACAGAATGATCAAAGCCATCCGCAAATGAAGAAACCACTATCACAACAGGAAGCCCTATACCGCGTCACGGCATTATGTGCAGGCTGTGAGCAATGTGAGCACAACATCCGCGAGAAACTCACAAAATGGGGACTGACACAGAACGAGTCAGACCACATCATAGACCACCTATATGACGAGAAATATATTGACGAACTACGCTTTGCCAACGCCTATGCTCGCGACAAGATGCGGTACAACCACTGGGGACGTCAGAAGATAGACCAAGGTATGCGCCTACTGCGCATTAGTCCCGCTTCACGCAAAGAGGCACTCGAGGCCTTGCCCGAGGAGGAATACCTTGAAACGCTGCAAGGCATTCTGACCTCGAAGGCACGCACCGTCAAAGCAGATAACGACTATCAGCGCAACGGCAAACTCATTCGCTTTGCACTGGGACGAGGGTTTGAGATGGGACTCATCATACAAGCACTGAACTGCGATGACTATGAGATGTCCGACGAGTCCGACGACGAAGCAGAGATATAAAGAAACAAAAAAAGCCATTATCGTTTCACCCCCAAAAAACATCCATCACAACATTGAGCCGTTTATCTCTCCTACTCGACCTTCTTCTGCCCCGACGCTGTGTGGTGTGCGAAGAACAATTGAACAGTCACGAGAAGTGCATGTGTACGGCTTGCGTGATGAACATCCCGCGACTGTCATTCCCATCACTCACCGACAACGAACTGGTGCGAAGATTCTGGAATGTAGCACCCGTACACGCTGCAGCCACACTGATGGCTTATCGCTCTGGCACCGACACACACAGCATCCTCGAAGCCATGAAATACCAGGGCCGCCCCGACGTGTGCCAACTGATGGGTCGCATGCTGGCAACAGAACTGAGCGGGACGGATTTCTTCAAGGGCATTGACCTCATCATCCCCATCCCCTTATCCCGCAAACGCAAACGCCGTCGAGGCTATAACCAGGCAGAACAAATAGCAATGGGCATCAGCCAGGTTATAGGCATCCCCATCGACACTGCCACACTACGACGCACGAAGGACAATGTCACGCAAACCACCCTCTCGGCCATACAACGAGCACAAAACGTACAAGACATCTTTTCCGTCCAGGACACATCACCCATAAACGGGAAGCACATCCTTATCATAGACGACATCGTCACTACGGGAGCCACCATCTCCTCGGCCATCGCGACACTCGTCGAAGCAACATCCCAGCTTACCATCAGTGTAGCATGCATTGGCTTGACACAATAATCCACGCTTGTGTACGTCAATTATTTGCCACTAAAGTTTTTAACTTTCACAAATAATTCGTACCTTTGCATCCGAATTAGAACATAAATCACTAAAATATACTATTATGAAGACATTAGAGAACATCTTCGCAGGCAAACTGCTCAAAGTAAAGGCTATCAAGCTTCAGCCTACCAACCCCTTCACATGGGCTTCAGGCTGGAAGTCTCCCTTCTATTGCGACAACCGCAAGACCCTTTCATACCCCGACCTTCGCACCTTCGTGAAGATCGAGATTGCACGCCTCATCAGCGAGCAGTTCCCCGAGGTTGACGCCATCGCTGGTGTGGCAACAGGTGCCATCCCTCAGGGCGCACTCGTAGCCGATGCACTGAACCTACCCTTCGTATATGTTCGCAGCAAACCAAAGGATCACGGTTTGGAGAACCTCATCGAGGGTGAGTTGAAGCCTGGTATGAAGGTTGTTGTAGTCGAGGACCTCATCTCTACCGGTGGTAGCAGCCTCAAGGCAGTCGAGGCCATCCGCAACAATGGTTGCGAGGTAGTGGGCATGGTAGCCAGCTACACCTACGGCTTTGCTGTAGCCGAGAAGGCATTCAAGGATGCCAACGTACAGCTCTACACCCTTACCAACTACGAGGCTGTAGTCGAGGAGGCAGTACGCACCGGTTACATCAGCCAGGACCAGGTGCCCATGCTGAACGAGTGGCGCAAAGACCCCGCAAACTGGAACAAAGAGTAATGCATAATTCATGCATAATTCATAATTATCCTATCCGCATGAGACAGGATGAGTGACAAGCTAACTTATAGCAGCCCCCCAACGCCCTTAAAGGGAAGAAAGTCTCACTGCGCTAGCTAATTATGAATTATGAATTGTGAATTATGAATTAAACAAAACTGTTATGACGAAATACGAAAGCCAGATCAAGAGTATCTATGCTCCCGTCGACCGTGTCTACGCTAAGCTGTCCGACCTGAGCAACCTGCGCGTCCTGCAAGAGCGTTGCTCCGATCCCGCCTTCATCGACACCATCAAGCAGCGTGCCGGCGACAAGGTGAGCGACGAGCAGTTGGCATCCTTGCAGGAACGACTGAAGGCTATGCAGTTCGACACCGACACTGTGTCGGGCTATGTCGAGCAACTTGGCACTGACCTGACACTGCGCATCATCGAGCGCGAGGAGCCCAAGCTGGTGAAGATGGAACTGGAGAACTCGCCCGTCCCCGCCAATCTGTGGATACAACTGCTGCCCGACAGCAACGGCAATACACGCATGAAGCTGACCATAGGTGTCGAACTCAACTTCTTCATCAAGCAGATGATAGGAGGCAAACTTAAAGACGGAGTGGACAAGTTCGCCGACATGCTGGCGATGATTCCGTACTAAAATTAATTCATAATGCATAATTCATAATGCATAATTAGGCTGGCGCTTGGAATAATGCAGCCCCAACCCCTAAAGGGGGAGAAAGGTACACTGCGCCAGCTTAATTATGAATTATGAATTATGAATTGGACAAAGCACTGCGCAGCCAATTATGAATTATGAATTGTGAATTATGAATTATCAAAGCGCCAGCCTTCTCCCCCTCGGGGGAGATGCCGTAGGAAGAAGGGGGCTTGATTATGAATTAAGAATTGTGAATTGTGAATTATCAAAGGATTGTGAATTAACATGAAGCTTTGGGAAAAGAACTTTGAGATAAACAGCGAGATAGAGCGCTTCACCGTAGGTCGCGACCGTGAACTCGACCTCTATCTGGCCGAGCATGACGTACTGGGCTCGATGGCCCACATCACCATGTTGGAGAACATCGGACTGCTCACTGCCGACGAGCTGAAAGCCTTGCTGGCCGAGTTGCGCGACATTCACGCTATGGTGTGCCGTGGTGAGTTCGTCATCGAGGATGGCATCGAGGATGTACACTCGCAAGTGGAACTGATGCTGACACGCCGTCTGGGCGACGTAGGCAAGAAGATACACTCGGGCCGCAGCCGTAACGACCAGGTACTGCTCGACCTAAAACTCTTCACACGCCGACAGCTGCAACTCGTGGCCGAGGATGTGAAGACGCTCTTCGACGAACTCATCAGCCAGAGTGAGAACTACAAGAACGTGCTGATGCCAGGCTACACCCATTTGCAGGTTGCTATGCCTAGCAGCTTCGGATTGTGGTTTGGCGCCTATGCCGAGAGTCTCACCGACGACATGCTCTTCCTGCAGGCCGCCTACAAGATGACCAACCGCAATCCTCTCGGCTCTGCCGCCGGATACGGTTCGTCATTCCCCCTCAACCGCACCATGACCACCCAGCTTCTCGGCTTCGACTCGATGGACTACAACGTGGTATATGCCCAAATGGGGCGTGGCAAGATGGAGCGCAACGTAGCCTTCGCCATGGCCTCTATAGCCGGCACCATCGCCAAGTTGGCCTTCGACGCCTGTATGTTCAACTCGCAGAACTTCGCCTTCGTGAAGCTGCCCAACGAGTGTACAACGGGCTCGAGCATCATGCCGCACAAGAAGAACCCCGACGTATTCGAGCTGACACGTGCCAAGTGCAACAAGTTGCAGGCACTGCCCCAGCAGATCACGTTCATCATGAACAACCTACCTGTGGGTTACTTCCGCGACCTGCAAATCATCAAGGAGGTCTTCCTGCCCGCCTTCGAGGAGTTGCGCGACTGTCTGCAGATGACCGCCTACATCATCAACAAGATCAAGGTGAACGAGCACATCCTCGACGACCCTCGCTACGACTTGATGTTCTCGGTCGAGGAGGTGAACCGCCTGGCCACCAACGGTATGCCTTTCCGCGATGCCTATAAGAGGTAGGACTGGACATCGAGGCTGGTCAGTTCCAGCCCGTCAAGGAGGTACACCACACCCACGAAGGCTCTATCGGCAACCTCTGCAACGAGCAGATCACAGCCTTGATGAACGGCATCTGGGATGGTTTTAACTTCAAGAAGGTAGAAGATGCAGAGAAAGCACTTTTGGCATAAACTCTGTGCTATCATAGCAATGGCGTCGTTGGCTTCCTGTGCCAGCGACGCTCTTGTTTCCAACAAATACAGCACGCTCTATGCACGTTTCAACTTCTCGCCCGTCAGTGCCTACTCACAGCTATACAGCGCGTGCAACTCACTGGGCGAATGGAGCACCATACGTGCCGTCAACAACAAGTACGTCTTCAGCAACCTGACCGGTTCGACCGAGGCCAACCAGACCGCCGTCCAGAACTATTCGGGTTTCTACATGGGACTGTGCGGCTTCATCATCGGACTGCCCAACGTGCCCGAGCTGGGCACCAGCACACCAGTCGTCACCTGTTACGACCTGGCTTGCAGCAACTGCTACCACACAGGCACCGTCACCAAGCGCCTCACACTGCAGGCTGGAGGCAAGGCCCATTGCAGCAGTTGCCAGCGCACCTACGACCTCAACAACCTGGGACAAGTATGTCAGGGCGAAGCCGGCATCAACCTCTATCGCTACCGCGTCTTCTATGGCAACAACACACTAGCCATCAATAATCGGTAGAGAGCCCCCCCTAACCCACCAAAAGGAAAGACCCCAACCCTACCCCCGCCCCAAGGCGGGGAACAAAATGGAGACAAGGGCAGAATTCACTGCGCAGCTAATTATGCATTATGAATTAAGAATTATGAATTGTCCACTGCGCAGCTAATTATGCATTATGAATTAAGAATTATGAATTGACATGAAACGTATTCTATACACTTTGATACTGAGCATCTTTGCTCTGCTTCCCGCCAAGGCACAGCTCACCTTCCTGCCACGCACTGCACCCGAGACCGTAGGACTGGCATCGACCGATGTGAAGGCGTTTGTCGATGAGATGATGACACTGACCGTCACCGACATGCACGGACTCATGGTACTGCGCAATGGCAAGGTGATAGCCGAAAAGTACAACGAACCCTTTGCAGCCAAGTACAGTCACACACTCTACTCGTGCTCGAAGACCTTCACCGGTGCTGCCGTGGGTATGGTCATTGGCGACAGTCTGCTCACCCTCGACGCACACCTCGTGGACTTCTTCCCCGAAGCACTGCCCGACTCGGTGAGCGAGAACCTGGCCGCCATCACCGTGCGTGACCTCCTCACCATGCAGTCCGGCTTTCCCGTTGACACACAAATGCGTACTCGCTATAACGACTGGATACACCAGTACCTCATCAAGGACGTTGCATACACCCCTGGCACACACTTCGCCTACGACAGCATTGACAGCTATCTGCTGGCAGCCATAGTGCAGAAAGTCACTGGCATGAAGCTCATCGACTTTCTGCGCCAACGCCTCTTCAAGCCAATGGGCATCACACGAGTGGAATGGGAGGAGTCGCCCGAAGGCATCAGCTGTGGAGGTTGGGGACTGTACCTGCAACTCGAGGCCATGGCCAAGTTCGGACAACTGCTGTTGCAGAGAGGAGAGTGGAACGGCATGCAACTCATCCCTGCCGAATGGGTGGACGAGATGATGAAGGAGCAGGCTGCCAGTGGCACGAACTACGGCTATCACATCTGGATGAGCAAGTACCCGGGCATGGTGCGTTGCGACGGAGCCTATGGCCAATACATCATGATAGTGCCCGACCGACAGATGGTAGTAGCCTTCACGCAGTGCATACACAGCGACGGAAGCATAGAGAGCGACCGGGTGTGGGAACTGTCACGCAAGGCCACCGAGCAAGCCATGACGCCAGGCAAGGAGTACCGACAGCTGCAACTGGCCACCTATTCGCTACCCGTCACCAAGGGTAAGGCACTGAGCCGCACCATCGCCACGCCACACAGCATCAGCCTTGGCAATAACGATCTGGGATGGAAGAACGTGATACTGGAACTGGGACGCGACCAGCGCAAGAAGTCGCCCACACTGACACTGCACGTCACCGACCGTGCCGGCAAGACCTACGACATCGTCTGCGGTCACCAACAATGGATCACGGGTCCTATAGGCGGCACACCCCTCAACTTCCGTCCCTTCCGTGGCCAGTTCAGCAATCTGCCACGCCCCTTCTACGTGGGAGCCAGTTACGGATGGACTTCCGACACCGACCTCTACGTGCGCCTTCACTACGTTAACTGGTACGCCTCGTGCCGCCTCCACTTCAAGTTCGTAGACGGCAATGTGCAGGTACGCATCCTGGGCAGCGTCACCGAGAAGACCCTCCTCTTGCAGTCTACCCTCGAGCCCTCACCCAAATTCAAACTGTAATTCATTGGAGAAAACATCTCCCCTTTTGATGCTATAACAAAGAAAGGTCCGCCATCGCGAACCTTTCTTTGTTTCTTTATGCACTGAGCGTATCACTTCTTCGGACTTATCGTGATGACTCTGTCGTACGAGGCAGGCTTCACTCTGTATTCATCCAGCACATACACACAGGTGCAACCCACACCCGTAGTGGCATAGTCGAGGTTGAGTGTGTAGCGGTCGGACTGAGGTTGGAGCTGGTAGGTGAACTGGCTCTTGGTCAGGTTGTCCGTCGTGAAGGGATAGGCATTGAAGTTGAAGTGCTCGTTCATCGATATCTGCACGCCCTTGCCCGCCTTGTCGAGAAGTTGCAGGTAGCGGGTATCGGTGCGAAGAGCATGATCCTGAGGCAAGAGGTAGGGCTCGTACATATCCTTGACCGTCTTGCTCCACACACCTACAGGATAGCCTGTCTTGCGGTCGGGATAGTTCTCCTCAGGACCACGTCCGTACCACGTTATATTGTCGAATTCCTTGGCCACAGAGGTGGTGAAACCGATGCGAGGAAGCATCTCGGGCAGCTTGCCCTGAGGACTCAGCTTGTTATGCACCTTCACCGTACCGTCGTCATAGAAGCTATAGGTATAGTCGAGTACGAAACCTGCCAACTGCACACCCGAGATGTAGAGATCGAGAGCGCCATACGACGAGGCACCGACCTGCACCAACTGATGCACGTTGACGGTTGTCTCATGCTCGTTCTGTGTCATCGACACCTCGGCGGGACGGATGCGAAGCTGGTTCACACCCTTCGAGTAGAAGAGCGACGACACCATGTTGCCATAGCCCTCGACATAGCCGCCATTCACACGATATGCATCCCATGCATCAAACTCGTTGGCGATGGGGGCACGCCACAGGTTGAACGAGACAGGCTCCTTCAGCACCTCACGTCCGTCCACCTTTATCTGCTCCAGGTTGCCCGTCTCCTTATTTATAATATAGGCAAAGTCCTGACCGCTTATCTCTATCTGCTTCTCATCCTCCTTGGCACTGAGCTTCGACGCACTGTGCTGTGCCTCCTTGGCGGGAAGGTTCCATGCCGACAGCTCCAGCTGGTCCCATGCCACCTCGTGTCCGGCCTTTGCCCACACCTCGTCGGTCTTCAAGGTCGAAGTCAGCATGACGCGATACTCCTTGCCGGGTACAATCTGAGGTTTGTGATACGGAATCTTCACAACCCGCTTCTGTTGCGGAGCCACATCAAACTGCATGTCGCCCTCCTCCAGCACCTCGCCGTCGGCCATCAGCTTCCAGTGCGAAGCATACTGGCTGAGGTCGGAGAAGAAGAGGCGGTTCGTAACCTCGGCCTCGCCCGTCTCGGCATTGAGCAGACGTATGCTGATGGGCTGTGTCGTCCACTTCATCTGCAGCATCTCGGGCTGCACGGTGCGGTCGGGCCAGATACAGCCATAGGTGCGCATGTTGGCACCGATGGTGAAGTACGTACCCTCGTCGCCACTGCCGTCGAAGGTGAGGTAGAGGACGGCATCCTCGGCCTTGCCTTCGCCGTCGGCCATGCACTTGTCGTAGATGGCCACATTGTCCATCTCGGCATGAGCCGTGTAGATGGTCTGCACGTCCTGGGCATGATTGCCCGCAAA
Source organism: Bacteroidales bacterium (assembly GCA_018064685.1). GTDB lineage: Bacteria > Bacteroidota > Bacteroidia > Bacteroidales > Bacteroidaceae > Physcousia. The sequence goes on from JAGHUS010000006.1 coordinate 36,016, forward strand.
GCGACCAATATTGATGGGATAAGGGAAATTGCTGAGTTTGCGACGCTCGCCGCCCTGCTGTCCTCGGCGGTTCGGTGCAGACTCCTGGGCTATGGTCTCCGTGCCCAGCAGTTTATGGTCTACATAGAGTTTCATCTCCTTGCCGTCCCACGAGGCAGTGACGTGGTGCCAGTTGCCCACCCAGTCTTCGGGCAGATCGACGTCGAGGCGGTGCATCACGCCCGAGTGCAGGTAGAACTGCAGTTTCTTGTTGCCTTTCTGTACCACGCCAAACTGCGTGTTGCCCTTCGTCACGTAGGGAGCACCCTCGTGCATGCCGCTACGCTGCCCCGGCTTCACATCGAAGCTGATAGTCAGCGCACCGCCGCTCAGTTCCACGTTGTTGGCACGATACACCTCTACCCATTCTTCGGGTCCGTCAAGCTTCAGCACACCCTTTTCCACCTTGGCACCCGACATGAGGTGAACGGGGGTCTTGTAGGGCGAACTGTCGGCAATGGGACGTATATGCTCCGTGAGGCCAGGGTTGACAAAGTCCCAGATGGCGCCACCCATCAGTCGGGGATGACGGCGTATGACATCCCAGTACTCGTCCATACCGCCACCGGCATTGCCGGCCACCGACAGATACTCGTCCATGAACGAAGGACGAGGATCCTCGCTCTCGGGTGTCATGGCGGTGTTCATCTCCAGTTCGTAGGGCGTCGGGTATCGCGGACCGATAATCTCCTCGCCGGGATGGGCGTAGGCATTACCGCCATACATGAAGTAGCGTGTAGGATCAAGGCGCTTGCCCTCCTTCACCACCTCGGTGATGTTGGGTCCCTCGCCACTCTCGTTACCTGCACTCCAGAACAGCACGCAGGGGTGGTTGCGGTCGCGCAGTACCAACTTCTGCACGCGTTCCAGATACATAGGCAGGAAGCGCTTGTCGTTGCTCAGGAACTCGGTGGCGTGAGCCTCGGTTCCAGCCTCGTCGATGATGTACAGACCGTACTCGTCGGCCAGCTCCAGATACTTGTTGACGGGGGGATAGTGCGAGGTGCGCACAGCGTTGAAGTTATGGCGTTTCAGAATCTCCATATCCTTGCGTATCGTAGCCTCGTCCATGGCATGTCCGCCTTCGGGATGCTGCATGTGACTGTTCACGGCGTTTATCTTGATGGGCTTGCCGTTCAGGTAGAACACCTGGTGGCGTATCTCCGTCTCCTTGAATCCCACACGGCTCTCGATGTGCTGAGCCACCTGTCCGGCCTCGTCCAGCAGTTCCATCTTCAGGGTGTACAGCACGGGGTTCTCGCAGGTCCACTTCTTCGGGTTCTCAATCAAGCCCGACAGCTTCACCGTCGTCTTCCGTCCAGCCTCCACGTCGAAGGCGTTGCTCTGCAGTTCCTTCACCACAGCCTTCTGTGCGTCATACAGCGTGGTGCGCAACTTGTAGCGCCCTGCAGCCTCGGCATAGTTCTTCACGTCGACGTCTATGTTGAGCGTGGCATCGCGATACTGCTCGTCCAGATCGGTGGTGACGTACCAGTCGAAGATGCGCGTCTTGGGTGTGGCATACAGCGTCACATCGTCGAAGATACCGGCCAGACGCCAGTAGTCCTGCCCCTCCAGATAGTATCCGTCGCTGTACTTCGTCACGCACACCGCCAACGTGTTCTTGCCAGGCTTCAGGAAGCGTGTCACGTCATACTCGGCAGGCTCCTGTCCACCCTCGTTGTAACCCACCTCCTGACCATTCACCCAGATGAAGCTGGCACTCTGCGTCTTCTCCAGTCGCAGAAACACCTGTTGCCCCTTCCAGTTGGCGGGGACGGTGAACGTCTGACGATAGGCACCGGTGGGATTGTACTCTCTGGGCACGAAGGGCGGGTTGGACTTGAAGGGTGCCTGCACGTTGCGGAACTGCGCATCGCCAAACCCCTTCATCTCCCAGTTGCTCGGCACGTCGATGCGGCTCCACTTCGAGTCGTTGAACAAGGGTTGGAAGAAATTCTGCGGCACCTGTTCGGGCGTCTCGCAGAAGAGGAAGCGCCACTTGCCGTTGAGCGAGACGTGATTGTCGGCCAGGTAGTAGGCATGTCCCTCCTCCTGTCCGCTCTCAAAGACCTCGGTATTCTCGATGTAGTCGTATATGTGGGTCAGAAACTGCGCCCTGGCAGCCGTCGTCCCGAACGTCAGACCGCCGCACATCAGTGCCAGCGCCCCGAAAAGCTTGTTTTTCATCATTTTCTCTTTCTAATGAACAGTTTTGGTTACAAGTCGCAAAAATACACATTATTTCTGCAAAATCAAAGATTTTATCGCCTTAATTTGATATTTTCTTCGCACATTTGCAAAAATAATACCGATAAGTAACTGTGCAAAAAGAATTTTATAACTAAACTTTCCCACCCTTGTAACATCCGGTGTTTAAGCAGCAATGTCATCCCGACACAGGGCTTTTGCCGAGGGGCAATGTTTGATACGGCTTATTGAATCCCCACAAAAAACACAGAAAATAGTCATAAGGGCCCCTTTTATTGTACCAATTGGTTATTCAGATAACCTTTTTTGAATAAAAATCGCTTACTCGAATAACCTTTTTTGCCGACAATTTGGTTATTAGGGTAACCTTTTGTAACTTTGTACGGAAAAACAAAACTACATTTTATATGGACGATCTCTTCAAGAAACATAGAATGTACGTCTCGCAAGTTACGATGGATATTGTACGCGAGATGTCCAACAGCATCAACTGGAATAGTCAGCTTGTTGCCATAAAAGGCTCAAGAGGTGTGGGTAAAACAACCATGATTCGCCAATACATTCGGCAGAGATATGGTGTTAATGCTGGCGAAGCGCTATATTGTGTATTGGATAGTATATACTTCACAAATCACTCTTTGCTTGATTTGGCAGAACGATTCTGCTTGATGGGTGGCAAGCACCTGTTCCTTGACGAGGTACACAAATATCCTACCTGGAGTAAGGAGCTGAAGGAGATTAATGACCTATATCCCAAACTCAAAGTAACTTTCAGCGGGTCGTCCATACTACAGATACTGAATGCCGACGCAGATCTGTCGCGAAGAGTGCTTTCCTACACAATGGAAGGATTGTCTTTCCGCGAGTTCCTGCATTTCTACAAAGGCATAGATTTGCCTATCCATAGCCTTGACGAGATACTGGCAGACGCTGATAACATCTGCGACGAAGTGTGCAAAGTGTGCAGCCCGCAGAAAATGTTTGAGGAATATCTGCGTGTAGGATATTATCCCTTCTATGATGGTAATGAGACGGAATACTATAGCCGTATCGAGAACGTGGTAAACTTCATCATCGACCAGGAGATGACTGAGTTTTGCGGAGTGGATCCTGCTTATACGCGAAAGCTCAAAGCTATGCTGCTTTTCCTTTCCGACAACATTCCTTACGAGGTGAATATAGCTAAGTTGGCGTCGTATCTGGAACTGAACAAAGCTACGGTACTTGCTTACCTCAATGCCATGCAGAAGGCAGAGTTGCTACATCTCATCTATACCGACAACAAGTCAGTAACCAAGATGCAGAAGCCCGACAAGATATACATACACAATCCTAACATGCTCTGTGCCCTGGCCAGGCAATATAAGATAGGTACGGTAAGGGAATGCTTTGTTGTCAACCAACTGAGTGTGAATCATACCGTTGAATACGGCAAAACAATCGGAGATTTCAAGATAGATGGCAAACACACCTTCGAAGTCGGTGGCGAGGGGAAATCTTTTGAACAAATAGCAGACATACCAGATTCCTACATTCTTGCCGACAACATAGAGTTCCCTGTAGGCAAGAAACTTCCTATATGGTTGGTGGGATTAATCTACTAAAGAAAGCCGATACTGCTGTACGTTTACTTTATCACCTGGAATGTGGTCCTGCATTCAACTACATCTACACTAATAGGGTCTAACGTTTTATTTTACTGCAACATAAAAGCAGTGTAGTTGAAATTTTCAACTACACTGCCACCAATAAAGCCGCAAGACTGCTTATACGCTGAATGACAATACTTTATATCGATTTTCCTTCTTGTCGCTTAATTCGATTTTCCTTCAAACAACGTCTTGTGGTACGTCGGTCAACGGCTTGTTCAAACGATACGCTTGCACGCAGGTTGCTGAATTCCTTGCTGGGTGACCACTTGGGTCGCAGACCTTGTATGTGTCGGTTCGGGTCGAAGTCCTCGGGTGTATCGGCACCCTTGCTGTCCAGTGTGACATAGAACTTACCCAGCTTGCCCAGTTCCACCTGGTTGCCCATCTTCAGTTGCTCGACGATGACACCGGCCAGTATCGTCGTTACGGCTTGTATGTCTCCCTCGCCGTATACGCAGCCATGCTGTGTGATGTGCTTGGCCAGTTGTTCCAACGAAACTACGCTGTGGCTCTGTGCCGCAGCAAATACCTTTCTCTCTTCTTTGGGTGCGCGTGGGTCGCCACGCATGACTAGTGTGTATTTCATTTTGTTATTGTATGGTTATTCTAATATTATCCCTGCGCTTGTAGCTTGTACGATAGTTATTGTACAGCTGTACGATAGTTATCGCACACGTGTACAATAACTATCGTACAGCGAAATGCCACAGGATGACTTATGCATATTGTTGCCACATCATTTCTTTATGGCCGCATAATTCATCCCCTTCGACGTGCGCTTTGATGCAAATTCCTTCTCGCGCAGCAGACGGCCAAGCTCACGGCTCGTGTTGTTCGTTGGTGTGAAGTTAGGGTATGCACGCATGATGATACTCAGGATCTCATCGCCCGTCATCCATCGATCCGCATCCGTACCGTCGGCATGCATCAGCACATCGTCGATGATCTCGGTCAGCGAGGTCAAGCGCAGAAACGGTGCGTTGTGCTGCTGCAGTTGCTTCGTTTCCTCATCGTCGAGCCAGTAGCGCACTCCGTTGTCTATCTCCTCCATCAGCTGGGCATACATCTGACGGTGATCGATGGGCGTGGTGGTGTCGATACGCGCATCGTCAAGGATTCGGATACACACAAAACGACGGCTGCCTGTACGGTCTACAAGTGGTTTTTGTAGGTTTGTAGTGGCAATGAACGAGGCGTAGCGTGGCATCACCTCAATGGCCTTGCCGTAGATGGGGCGCACCTTCACCTCGCTCTTCGACAACAGATACTTCAGCGTGGGTTGCTGGCTCTTCTTCAGTGCATCAAACTCGTCGATGTTAATCAGTGCAAAGCGGCTCAGCGACGACATCAAGTCGCTCTCGCTGCGAAAGTCCACCTTGTCGTTGTAATAGTCACCCAGCTCGCGAGGCAGTATCATGCTGGCCAGTGTCGTCTTGCCACAACCCTGCTGACCGATGAACAGCGGCTCGATGGCATTGCCATGCATGCGGTCCTTGCCCAACCAGTGTGCCACCATCGAGAGCAGCCAGGTGTGGAGGTAGTGATGCAGGTCGAGACAGGTGGACGGTATGCGCTCGCAGAACTCCCTGACACGGTCTCTTCCGTCCCATTTGGGCAGGTCATACAGGTATGCGTGCAGCGGATTGTAGTTCATCACATCCTTGCTGTTGATGAGTCGGCGAATGTCCTTGTCCCACGATCCCAGGCCAGCCTTCAGCGCACGTATCGTCATGGAGTTCATGGCTTGTTCGGTCAGATTGCTGTAGCTGAAGTCATACCCGCTCTTCTCCCTGTACTGCACGATGCCCGTCAGCACGTTACGACGCAGGTCGTAGTGCGCACGCAGGAAAGCCTCTGTGCGTAGGGTCAGCAGAGCAGTACGCTCCACATGTCCGAAGCCGATGCGTGAGGCAATCTCCCCCTCGTAGGCATTCTCAAAGATCTGATCTATACGGTCGCGGCTGAAGTCGGAGCTCACCACCCACTCCGCATGCTCCCGTGCGTAGGGCAGCGGCAGGTTCGACTCGAAGCAATAACGAGCCAGCAGGCATACCGCTTTTTCTTCCCACTGACCCTCCTGGCTTACCTGCTGGCGAGCGTCGACGAGCGCCTTGCAACGGCAGGAGTGAAAGACGAAGGAGCGCGTCTCGCTCTCGTCCATGCCCGGCAGCAGCTTCATGGTGCGACCCACGGCCGATGGCAGATTCGTCTGAGCGGGCACGTCATGCGCCTTCTTGTTCACGTAGAAGGGCAGACTGTCGGCATTGTAGTACATGTCAGCATCTTCGCTATATCTCGCTGCATAATCCAGTGTCGGCTCCTCGGTGTCAATCTGCATCTGAAGCTGTGTACAGTACACATAGTGCAGCATTCGGTATGCATTCGTCTGGTACGTCTGCATCTCCTGCTCATTCACCGGAGCCTCGCCCTCGCGCCACGCTATGCGGCATACGATGTAGAGCGAACGACCGTCATAGTCCCTCCATGCCATGTGTGTGTAGGGAATTCCCTGCACCCCGTCCATTGTGTTGTCAACCTCTTCACTGCCAGGCAGGTTGCGCACGTGCAGCGTGACGAGTGCGCAGTACTCCATCAACCCCACCTTCCCATTGCGCTTGCGGTAGTCAGCTGCAAAGACGATTCTGGGGCGGTGTGACTCAAGGTTCAGAAGTCCGTGTTTGATACTCTGTGCAATCTCCTGTGTGTTGTGTCGTTTGTAGCTCAACACATCCTTTTTCTTCTTGATAATAGTACTCATTGAATTGAATTTATTTGTGATTAAAACAATTTATTCAACGACGAGTCTACGTTTTTTTCTCAAGAATTTCAAGTTTTTATCAAAATAGTATAAAATATATACAAAACAGTGTAGTTAAATGCAGTTGTCTATTTTACTTATATAATTGTAGTACAGTTCATTAACACACCTTTGTGTAGATGTAGTTAAAAAATATGAATAACCCTGATTACAGCCTGGAGTAGTAGAACCGCCTAACACCTTCATCGTCCCAGTTATGATCGCCGAGGTTGGAATACAGAGTGACGGGGCGATGCAACGTGGGACGGTAGAATTCATCGCCCTGCAACAGCGAGGGGAAGACGTGCTTCCAAAGTCCATCGCGCAGACCTGCCACTTCCTCGATTTGGTAGTTGGAGTGATAGGACATGTGAATGGAGTTTTGCAGCGTATATCCGTATTCATCAATCGTCTCTTGAGCGATGAGGTTGCCATGAGAGTCGTAGGAGTAGATTGTCTTATGCTTAAAAACATCACCTTTGTAGAACTCGCTGTATGCCAAACGCCCTTCGCTGTCGTAAGTGTAGAGTGTATGGGTTTCTTTGGGCAGATTCTCGTGTTTGATTATTCTGCCCTTCTTGTCGTAGGTGGCGCGTTCCTGCAGTTCCATGCGTACAGTGTGGGGCACATCCTGAATGCGTGCCCAAAGGGCGTCGAGGAAGTACTCGTACTGCAGCACCTCGGTCAGCATGCCTTTTTTGTTATAATGATACACGTAGCGTACGTGCGAGCGTGAGGGCTGGAAGTCTTCACTCCATTTGTGACAGTCCTTGACGATCATTCTGCCGGCATCGTCATAGGCATACGCGTAGCAGTTGTGCCATCCCCGACGGTCAAGACTGTCGTTCTGCATGTCATCGTATTCTAGCACCTTTCGCCCGCTTTTGTCATACTCATATCTTGTGTCTTGACGGTATTTGTAGGCGTCTTTGCATATCATGCGCAATGGTTTGCTGTCGGCATCGTATTCGATGTGATAGACAATTGTGTCTTTGGCGTAAGCACTTTTGTAAGAATAGGATTCAACGCGTTGTAGCGAGTCGTAATGTGGAATGATGATTCGCACCCCACCATCCTTCGTCTGCGTCACCACGCTATCCAGTTTCAACAACAACTCGTCGCTGACAACCCTCTTCCATTTGACGTTTTTCTTTCTGCTTTTCTTTTCAACCTTCTCCTTTGGAGCATCGACGGGGCGGTCGAGGTTGATATGCGGGAAGCGTGCCTTCAAGCGCTTGGCCTGCTTCTGTGTGACCTTGCCGTGCACGGTAAGGCGTTGGATGTCTATGCTGTCCATCCACTGTGGCAGCTCGACACGATCCACGAAATAGAGGGAGAGGCGGTCGATGGCCTTTGCCTCGCGCAGTGCCTCGGGCACTCGCTTCACGCGCAGTTCCAGTCCGAAGGGATTGCTGCCGTCAAGAGAGTTCGACTTGGAGGAGTCGCGCTTGCTGTACGTCTGCATCCGACGCTTCAAACCGTCGTTCATGGCATCGTTGCCTTCGCCCATTCGCACCATCCACCCTATCTGTGGCGTGAGGGCGAGGGTGACGGGGTCCTCCTTCACGCTGACCAGTCCGGCAAAGAGCTCCATGGACGTGTCGCTCAGTGTCTGTCCCGAGGGCGCTGTCACAACGTAGCGGAAAGGCACGCGCACCATCTCGCTCAGCATCTGTCGGGTGTGTGCCACCTTCTCGGGCGTGCGCACTCCGTCCTTGTCGTAGGGGAAGAGCTTCAGGAACCATCCGTCCAGCTCGGTAGGACCTTCAAAGCTGCAGCCGCCACCACGCAGTCGCAGCGGTGTGTCCTTCATCACCATATCCTTCCAGAAAGCCTGGTTGGGCTTGCCCTGAGAGGCACGCACAAACTCCTTCAGTATGGGGTCTAAATCCTTCGTCCACCACCCCATACCATACTTCTTCAGGGCCATGGCCTTGTCGTGCACCTTCTGCCAGTCCTGCGGTGTGCCTTGCAGGGTGATGGTGGGGATGCCGCAAGCCAACGTGTGTACTATGTATTCGAAATAGCTCTTCATGGCGTCCATCAGGGTTATCTGCGAGGCGATGCGCTCGGTGGGACCGGTGGTGGTGAAGTCGGCAGTGATGGTGTGACAGATGTCGGCCTTGCTGTGCTGCGCTATCTGCCTCTCGAAGTCGGTCATGATGGCCGACCAGTCGGGATGCCCGCCGACAAGGTCTTCCTGGCTGTTCACTACCAGACTTATCTTTCCGTCATGACTTACCAGCTTGGAACGGAGTTCGTCGGCATGCTCGTTGACATAGTACGAGAAGTTCTGGGCTATGACGAGCCACACCATGTCGGGCGAGAGGACGAGGGGACGGTGCTCGGCAAAGCAGCGCACCATGGTATTGTAGAGGACGTCGGAGGTGCAGTACAGCATGGAGTCGCGCTCGAAACTGCTTGCCACAAGTCCGTCGGCTGGCTTCGCGACATTGGCATGCCCGGCCACCATCTTTGCCAGCTCCTTCCCACCACGAAGGGAGCTGTATTTGTCTCGTACTGGAGCCGGCAGGTTCTCGTCCACCACGAAGGTGATGCCCGATTCGGTCTTTGTCTGTTGTGCCGAAAGCATCATGGGCAGACACACAAAAAAGAGTAACAGAGAGAGTGTGCGTTTCTTCATTTTCTTCTTGGAATTTTGGTTTTGTGGCACTTGTGGATTTCGTGTGAGAGAAATTAAACATCAACAAAGAAAAACCTTTCAAAAAACCGGTTTTTATTATGTTTTTATTGGTTGATATTTCCACTTCACACAATTCCCACGTTTTTTCGACGGCAAAGGTAGAGGTTCTGCCCGAAAACTGCAAGAAATGCATTTCACAAATAATTCACAATTGACATTTGTATTTCACAAATAATTCACAAACGCCACTTAACACACTGTTCATGCGATAGTTACAAAGATTGAACGAAAGCATCCCAATCCTTGGCTGTTCCACTGCCGCCAAACACCTTTTGCTGCATTCTGAGTCGGCTTTGCGACACACTGCTGGCGCCCATTGCCAGGAGCCGGGCCATGTTGGAGGGCGTCGTATCCATCTTGATGAGCATGCAGATGCGGTATTCCGTCTCCGACAGTTCGTAGAGCGAATAGAGGGTGCTGCGGAATTGCGGGAAGGCAGCCAGCAGTCGCTCCTCGACCATTCGCCAATCGGCAGGACGCAGCGCCTTGTCGGCCTTGATATGGGAACGAAGCATCTCATCCACCTCGGCGTCGTAGAAGGCACGATGGTTGGGAGGCAACGAGTGAGAGGATGGCTCCTCGTCCTGCGCAGTAACGTCCGGCTCGGCGTGCATGCTTGTCTGCGCATTGACTTTCTGTCTACGCCAAACCCACATCCCGATAACGGCCAACAAGGCTCCAGCCATCACAAGCCACGGCGTCATGTTGCCGCCTTCGTCCACCCGCCTCTTCTGCATCTCGTTCTGCAGTCGAAGCACCTTGTTGTGGGCACGCTCCATCAGCATGTTGCACGACTGGCGCATGGCGACGAGCGATGCCGTGTCGCGCTGCGTCTGCAGCATCATCTGGTCGATGGTGGCAATGTCCTCGGTGCTGTAACGCACACCCAGTGTGTCGCCGATGTTACGGCAGAAGGTGCGAGCCATCTCCTGCATGTCGCGTGCCTCCTCATAGAGGCCGTTGCGAAGGAACACATACCCCTTTTGGGCAAAGAGGCGGCTGCGCCAGTAGTCGTTCAGCCACAGGGTGTCGCACGTCAGCGACAGCTCGGTGTAGTACAGATGCCGACGCGAATTCTTGTCCACATCGGCGCAGACACGTCCGGCATAGTAATAAGCCATGCCCATCTTCTGCCAGTCGCCCTGCTGCTCGTAGTAATCCACCACCTTCATAATGAGCGAGTCGGAAGTATGCTTCTTGTATATCTTGTCCGTTCCGCGCACCGTGAGCAGGTCGTAGTACATCAGCACCTCCTCGTCCATCGTTGCCACCTCGGCGCGCATGTCCTCGAGCATGGCAAAGGCGCTGTCGGGATGGTCGTAGAAGAGCGAGTCGACGTCAGCCAGGCGCGACATCATCCGTCCAGCCTTGTCACACGAAGCGAGAAGGAGGAAGAGGAGAAGGACTGTGAGCCAGCATCTGTTCATACGAATCTGCACATTATTTTTGACTAACGACAAAGACTATCCACACAACACCCTAGCAGGGAGGGGTAGTATGACATTGCAAAGTTACAAATAATATTTGAAACGACAAGAGATTGCTGAGTCAAAATGTCAAATAACGTAAGTTCGATGAAATATAAATGACTAAAAAAAACTGACAGAATCAAGAGGAGGATGCATGAATCCGACTAAAGAGGTTACTGTTTTGATTATCGTTGCCAGCTTGTTCTTCTGTTATCCAACTGTATTTCTTCATCCATCTCCAAACCGTTACACGTGCAAGATTTGTCAGGTGTTGTATTTCTTGGCCTGACAATCCGATACGCATCAGATAAAACACCTGCATGTGCTGTTCAGTGAATTGTCCTACCTTATTGATTATATTCATTCTGAAAGTCGGATAGAGTTTGTCAACTGCTTGATACAGTTTTTTCCAGTCGTTAGCCGACATTTACCATGAATGTACTTTTGTGTACTTTTTTCTTCCAAAACATTTGCGCACTTTATTTTTTGTGCTTATTTTTGCGCGGAGAAATGAAAATATACTGGATTCTATTGATTTTTGAGATAATTTGAAAATCGCAAGTTTACAACATACATATTATGAGCTACTGTAGGAAGTCTCCGTTATCTCTTTTTCTTTTGATTTTACTTTTTGTTATCAGCTCATGTTCGAGTCAGAGAGAAGAACGCTTTATGTCTTTTCTGAACGTTACGGAAGACTTGATAGAAGTATCACCCGACTCTGCATTTCATTTGCTAGGTCAGTTGAATCCCGACCAATTAGAAGGTATTTCGCAGAGAGAGCGGAATTCTTACTTCTTGCTAAGGGCTAAGGCTCAGAACAAAGCCTTTATTCCGTTTGAAGATGACAGTTTGATGCTATCCTTAGTATCCTACTACGATTCAAAGGGGTCGGCAAACGAGCGCGTCCTTTCCAATTATATGTTAGGTTGTGTTTATCGCGACTTGGCAGAAGCGCCCAATGCCATCAGTTGTTTCCAGAAAGCCATTAATAGTGCTGATACTCTGTCGGCAGAGTGCGATAATAGGTTGCTAAGCAGTGTGTATTCACAGATGGCGGAACTTTGGGGTGCACAGTTGCTTTGGAACGATGAAATACGATGCCGGGAACAGTCTGTCAAATACTCACTCATGGCCAATGATACGCTAAACGCGCTGTATGACTTTTGTTTGATGGCATCTGCATATTTCAAACTTAACGAACCGACAAAGGCAGAAAAAATCTTGCTGAAAGCCAAAGAGGAGTATGAAAAACTCGGTGAACAACAAGAATGGCTTGACTTTTCGATTATTCTCATAGCCCTATACACAGAAAAGATAGATGAGTTTGATAAAGCTAGATCTTTAATAAATGAGTATGAGGCCAAAACGGTCTATGTTGACGACCAAGGAGTAATTCTGCCTCAGAGAAGGCATTTATACAGTTACAAAGCGCACTATTTTGAGCATAATCATGAATTAGATTCTGCCCTTTATTATTATGCAAAATCCGTCCATCCCGACATGCAGTTTCCGGAATTTGATCTAATGTATCGTGGACTGCTACGAGTTTACCAAGAAATGAACGAACCAGATTCCATTGCTAAATATGCTGCCTTGTATTGTATGTTTAATGATTCATCGATTGCGCTGACAGATAGGGAAATAACTAAGAGGATGACCTCCCTGTACAATTACAATCGATTTGCACAAATGGCTTCGGAACAACAACAGAAGGCAAAAGATGCGATATACAACATGATGCTTGTAGTCTCATTCTTCCTTTTATTTGCTGTTTCCGCATGTACAACAATTCTATTAATGTATCGAAGCAAAAAGCGAAAACAGCAGGAACTTGAGGATACATTGAACAGATATACAGAGGCATGCAAGAGATTGGAAGAGTCAAAAAGCGAACAGCATGAGAAGGAGAAATACTATATTCAGTTATCTGCCACACTGCAAGAGGAACTGACCGATGCAAGGCTGCATTTCTTCAACCAAGAAGAGAAATGTGAGCGTTTGCAAAACGACATAGAAGCATTGGCAGAACTAAGAACGAGAGAGACAGAGAAATATATTGCATATCAAAATGCCTTGGAAAAAGAGATTGAGCAGTTATTGCGAAATGAGCATGTTCGCGAGATGAACAATAGAACTATATCTTTTAAAAATTCACTAAAAGTTAGATACTTCAAGGATGTGGCAAACGATCCAAGAAAGAGCTTGACAGAAGAGGACTGGGACGAATTGATAGAACTTTCTGGTCAACATTTTCCCACCTTTCTTCATGACCTTCGCAACAATCCAAATCTCAGTTCACAAGCTATAAAGGTAGCTGTATTAACCCTTGTGAAAATGCATGAAGGCGAAATGGCTAATCTTTTGAGTGTGAACAAACAGCGCATATCCAACATCAAATCGGAGATAAACAAAAAGCTATTCGGAGAAACCTCTGCAAAGTCTTTATATGGCAATCTGACAAAAAATTACCTGACACTACCATAAATTATTTTACATTGAAAATCAGAATATTACAAATACCATTATTACCATTTCCTACCCCTAGGTGTACTTTTGTGTACTTTTTTCTTCCAAAATATTTGCATACTTTATGTTTTGAACTTAATTTTGCGGAGAATTTAAAAAATAAACTTATGGGAAATAAAGTATCTATTATCTTTCTTCTTTTCTATTTTATGTGTATTACTAATGCGAACGCGCAAGCGATTGATGTTACTTTACAAGTCGGATACATAGATCCGTCAATAAACAAAAATGGTTCGCACCGTACGCCACCAGCCGCACTACACATGGAAGTGGATGGCAATGTATTGTATCTCCCTTCGTTGCAAAACGACTATGATGTTCGTTTGGAGGATTTAGATGGCATTGTAGTTTGGGAACAACATATATATAATGGGGAAGAAACCGTGACAATTCCTCTTCAATTAACCGGATGTTATAAATTAGTATTAACTAGGGAGTTTATCACCTATTATGCATTCATAAGTCTTTGACCAAAGTTTGCCATCCTTACGGGGAGCGACAAAATAGTGTCAAGATAGGGGCGATTTGATAACCGATAGTACCCTAAGCTGCTTCAACTATACAAAATCAACATAACACTATTGTTATTTTTATAATAGATGTGTTCTATTTTTCTGCAGATTTTGGGCTTATTTCGCCTTTTGACGACGGTCAAAATGCAGAGTGTAGCGGGGCTACATGACTTTCGCCTACAGGACTTTTGACTACGGTACAAAAGTAAAAGTAGAGAATAAGAGCAAAAGGTGTGAAAAAGAGAGTGCATATATTATAAAAGTTCACTTACTACACATTAACTAAATAATTTTGATTACTTAGTATCTTGATTATAATGACGTCATCTATATAATGCGGAACCGAAAAGCTATAATAGAGTAGGAACAAGAAAATAGTATAAAAAAATGAAGAAAATACTTTTGTTAGGTGCAATGTGCCTTCTTAGTATGGGAGCGTATGCGTCTCAAACTATCCGTTTAAGTTGCGGTATCGAGGTTCAGACTGTCGATCCCAGTTTTTTCCCAAGCCTGGAAGAATATGCTGACTTTATTGCTGAGTTGGAGGAGGATTTCTGTGGTGTGAAGCGTGACCAAAATACAGACCTTAAGCCTTAAATACTAACTAAGGATGTGTCAAGTGTGGTTTAAAAATCATTTCTTGTTTTCACGATTCATACTTGACACATCTATAAGAATCCATTGTTAAGATGAAATACAACCGGCGTTTCTTTGCTCTCGCTTTTTTTCTATTTCACTTCACCAGTCTTGTTGTCTGTGCTCAAGAGGAGGATCCGAACGCGTGGAGAAAGCGATTAAATTACTTTTATCCGGAAACAGTGCTGGATAGCAGCAATGTGGAGTGCATCTACGACTATTATGTTACGGATACAGTGCGTAATGAAAGGAAAAGAACGGAGTTTATTTTGCTGCATGGCAAGCAGTACTCTAAGTATATGGATTACGAGGCTTACCGTTTGGATTCGGTAGAGTGTACCAGGGACAGAACGAAACTAACTTGGGGAGATTGTGACGATATTCGTAAGGAATATAATATTATTACTACGACGAGTTCACTTATCTATTTGTTGAAAGACCATGCAAGTGGTATGATACAGGTGTTTGACAAGGTGTTTATGGACAAATATACTTACCTTGACTCTCTTGCCAGATTTGAGTGGGAACTGGTTGATTCGACCCGTGAGGTTTGCGGCTATGTCTGCCACAAGGCTACCACAAGTTTCCGTGGACGTAAATGGACAGCCTGGTATTGTGACCTGCCCATAAATGACGGCCCATGGAAGTTCTCCGGTCTCCCCGGATTGATATTGGCTATCTACGACACATCCACTTGTCAACGCTTCATAGCTAATACCATCAGAATGGGAAAAAGTTGCATAAAACGTATAGAGAGAGACGACATAAAGACAACCCGAGAGAAATTCAACAAAGCTTTGAAGCAGTATAAGGAAGACCCAAGAGGCTTGAGGCACGCAATGGGCATCGAAGTGAAAGTTGTGAACAATGGTGGTGAAACGGGAACGCCTTATCGGCGCGGTTTTTATAACCCCTTAGAGTTAGAGTGATGCGCCTCTTCTGCCGTTTCATACTGGTTTGTGTGCTGCTTGTCGTGTTTCCACTAACCGTCAGTGCTCAAGGGCGCTTAGCGGGAACGGTGACCGACGAGGCAGGTGTGCCTCTGCCCTCGGTCGTTGTAAAAGTGTATGACGAGACAGGAAGCAAGATGCTGACCTATGCCATGACAGATGTGCACGGGAGATATGCTGTTGAGGTGAAGCAATCAGTAGAAAAGGTGATGGTGCGGTTCAACTGCATGGGATTTGTACAAAAAGAATGCAAGGTTGACAAGTTCGGGACTCAGGAGCACATCACATTGAAGGAAGGGCAGACGGAGATGAAGGAGGTGTCGGTACGAGCAAAACCCGTAGTTTCGCGTAATGACACCATCAGCTATAACGTAGCACGATTGAAGGATAAGAGCGACAGGACGATTGAGGATGTCATAAAGAAAATACCCGGGATAGAAGTCGAGGAATCGGGGACCATCAAGTATAACGGAAAACCCATCAACAAGTTCTATATTGAAGGTGCAGACATGCTGGGAGGCAGGTACAGCCTGGCATCAAAGAATATCGATGCTGAGGATGTAGCCACTGTGAGTGTATATGAAAATCATCAGCCAAAACGTGTACTGAAGGATATTGCCATCTCTGACCAGGCCGCGCTTAACCTGAAACTGAAAAATGGTAATATGCTTCGGCCCATCGGCAATGCTTCTGTAGGTGCGGGGTTGGGGGATAAGGCCTTGTGGCAAGCCGGTCTCTTCACACTCTTGGTGTCACCCAAGAAGCAATATCTCGTCACATTAAAGGGTAACAACACGGCAGCACTATACGATGACGAGGCGGCAGACTATTTCAGTACCTCATCCAGTCGCAATGCCCTTGTCAGCGATTTGCTGCATCCCTCTCTTTCCGGTCCTTCCTATATCTCGGCAAGCCGAAGCTGTGACAATCGTTCTGCAATAACGACCTATAATTCTCTCCATACGTTGTCGAAGGACGTACACCTGAACGTCAATGGAGGGTACCACTACAATCATCTGGACAACAGAATAGATAAGGCCAGTACGTTCACGACATCGGATGGTGTGGGTGTGGTGGTTAACGAGAACACACGGAATAGCATTGGCTCGCATGCTGGTTGGCTGAAATTAAAATACGAAAGCAACAAGGACTCGGCTTACGTTAATGAACAACTCAGTGCAGAGGGAAAATTGCAGGATGGTGAGTGCAAGATAGCAACGTCTGCTCCTGTGAGACAATATGTCAAGTCTGCCAACTATCTTGTCACCAATCATCTCGAAATGATTTGGCGACGTAACGGTCATGCTTATAACTTCAAGTCGATAACGTCGCTGGGTAATTCACCCAAAAACATGCTGGATGCACTCACGCCCGGTGTCTCGGGAGGCGATTCGCTCATCGTGAGTCAGAATATTGACGGGCTGAGGTTTCACAATCAGGAGTCGTCGTACTACAAATGGGCACTTTCGCACATGGTGACGTTGGGGGTTGATGGTCTTTTCCAACTGGATTATGACAAGATGAATGCCACAATGATGCATGCCGCTGATGGTACAGAAATGCAATACGGAGGTCGTCAGATACAGGCAGAGGTAGCTCCTTCACTGGGGCTGCGTTTGAACCAGGACATGAACGCGAGCATCAATCTTGTAACACAATATGGCAGCCTGCATTACCGCGACCAGATAAGCCGGGAGGACTATCGCTATGACCGTCCTCGCGTCGGGCTACGCACTTCTTTCGCTTACAGAATAAAGCAGAATGTGCGACTGACGTGTGGCGCTAGCCATCTGGGTACGATGGGCAACATGTTCAACTATGTTACCATACCACTTTATCTCACCTATCGTGATCGCAGTGTACTGGGGTCGGGACGGCATGACTATAAGACCAAGACTACGGTCAATGTGAATCTGAACTGCCACGACGTGATAACGGGTCGTAATGCCAATCTGACAGCGCATTACCAGCATGTGCATGGCAATGTGTCCAGCGGCAGTGATGTATCGCAAAATCAAACTTCGACATTCTATACCCAGCATGGAAGTAATACCGACTCGTGGCTTATCGTAGCCAATGTCTCAAAAAACGTGTATGACTGGCACACGATATTCTCACTGCGTGGTGAGATGGCGCTCAATGGCGCACAGATGTATCGCCAAAACACTTTTTTTCGTTTTCACAATGACATCTATGCTGTCGAGGGACGTTTGCAGTCTTCCATCCTTCAACAGATGCTGACTGTCAATGTCAGCGCCCAGTATATTCTTTCGCTTCAGCATGGCGGTTTGTTGACAGCGCCTAACCGGCAAAACGATTACAACATGAATGCAGAGGTTACTCTGGTTCCTCTGTCGGGATGGCAAGTTTATTTGCGTTGCAATGCTTCATTTATTCAGAAACCTTCATGCGATACTTCTGCATCTCGCTATAACCGACACTCGTATCTGGATGTAGGTTCTCAATATGCTTTCAAAAAGTTTCTGCTGGAATTATCCCTTCGCAACGTGACAAACCGTCGCCAGTATCACGTGCGCCAGTTCTCGGCCTTAGATACATACGACTACCTCTACCATCTCCGTCCCATCGAAGGAGTGTTGACGGTTCGCTACAATCTTTAGGGCAGTAAAACTGGAATCATAACAACAAAAAGATTCTCTCCAAGGATTGTCGACAATCACTTAGAGAGAATCTGTGTGGTGCCTCGAACGGGACTCGAACCCGTACGGCCGTTATGGCCAAGGGATTTTAAGTCCCTCGTGTCTACCAATTCCACCATCAAGGCAGCCTTGCGGGTGCAAAGGTACAATAAAAAATTAAGAATTAAGAAATAAGGATTAAGAATTTTGCATTTTTTGAAGGAAAAAGTGTTTGTTTACCTTTTACGCTTGAAGAATTCCTTCATCAACGCTGCACATTCGGCCTCCATGACACCTGCGCGCACCACCGTCTTGGGGTGCAGGGCCTGGGGTGCAAACCGCTGATAGCCACGCTTCTCGTCGCTTGCACCAAACACCACACCGCCTATCTGCGACCAGCCCAGGGCTCCGGCACACATGATGCAGGGCTCGACGGTGACGTAGAGGGTGCATTCGTTGAGGTATTTGCCTCCCAGATACTCGGCCGCAGCCGTGATGGCCTGCATCTCGGCATGAGCAGTGACATCGTTGAGGCGCTCGGTCATGTTATGGGCACGGGCTATGATGGTGTCGCGACACACCACCACAGCTCCTACCGGTATCTCATCCTCGTCGAAGGCACGACGCGCCTCCTTGAGCGCTTCGCGCATATATAATTCATAATTCATAATGCATAATTCACTTATGATAATTCATAATTCATAATGCATAATTCATAATTAGGCTGGCGCTTGGACAATGCATAATTCATAATGCATAATTCATAATTAGGCTGGCGCTGTGTGACTTTCTCACCGTTTAGGGGGTGGAGGGTCTGCTAATTCGAATGTATACGCTCAAAGAGCGTTCTAATTATGAATTATGAATTATGAATTATTTTACGACGTGTGTATCCAGCGCAAAGACCTTCTCCATATTACCCGCAAACTCGATGGCATCGGTCTTGGCCGAGAGATTGTCGAGGAGGTTGATGATGACGGCTTCCTGCATGCAGGGCACGACGGGACTGCCGTAGTCACGCTGTCCGTGATGTGCCAGGATGCAATGCACGATGCGGTACTGCTCGTCCTGAGCCACGCCTGCCTTGGCAAGGATGGACTGCAGGGCCATGGCCGACATATAGATGTGGCCGAGCAGGTACATAGCCTCTTGGGTGTTGCCTTCGCGGTCGTACTCGCGCTGCTTGCCATAGTCGTGGAAGAGGATGCCCAGGACGCAACGCTCTATCTTGATCTCGTAGGGCAGACAGGGATAGAGCCCCTCCAGCATATGCAGCATCTGCCATGTGTGGGTGACAAGGCCACCGGGGAAGGCGTGATGAACGCTGGTGGCAGCGGGATACTCCTTGTAGGCATCGTAGAGCTTGGGGGCCCATTCCTGCACGATGCCCTTCAGTGTCTGGTCGGTGCAGAAGGCGCAGAGTGTCTCGATGGTCTTGTCCCAGTCGGCACGTGGCGTGGCATGGGGCACGAGATGGTAGAGGGGGTGTTCGGGCACAGCCATCTGGCGTACTATCATATCGTTGAGGCCAGCCGACTTCTTGCCTTGGTTGTCCTTTATATTTAGGAAAGAAACGAGCTGTCCGACTACGGGTCCCTGGTTGGGAGCCACGTCCCACACAGCCAGGGTGATGGGCTCGTCCTCGTTGGCCAGTTTCAGCGTAACGAAGGGGCTGCCCTTCGACGTTATGCCGTTGCTACGGCTAAGAGTGATGTATTCCATTGTCTTTATTTTGATAAGGTTAGAGGTTTTAGGTTTTAGGTTAGAGGTTAGAGGTTTTAGGTTTTGGGTTAGAGGTTTTGGGTCAAAGGTTATAGATATTATACCTTTTCCAGCTTGGATGTAGTATTGATGGGGTTATTCATGAGGCTATTTGTAACATACCTATAACCTATAACCCAAAACCTATAACCCAAAACCTATAACCTAAAACCTATAACCTAAAACCTATAACCTAAAAACTTTTACTTGATCACCAACGCACGGCTGATGAGGTCGTTGAGGTTCTGGAAGTGTGCTGTGGTGCTGGCAGCGGTCTTTGTCTTCAGCTGCTTGAGGGCTGCGAGAGAAGCCGCACGCAGGTTGGCAGGAGTGCTGGTGCCCTTGAAGAGGGTGATGAGCTGCTCAACGTATGCCGACTGCATAGCCTCGTGATAGCGGTCGGTCTTGGTGGCCGAAGGCATGATGAGGCGGTTGAGGTCGTTGACATACTCCTCGGCGGTGTAGGTGTCGTTGAGATATGACAGACGGCTCACCAGACTGGTCACGGCATTGGTAGCGATGCGGATAGTGAGCTGCTGAGGATCGCTCGAGATGCGCTTGGCGTAAGGCAGGTCGCGCAGCCAGGTAGGCTCGGCGATGATGTTGCGCTTCACATACTCCAGGGCTGCCAACTGCTTGGCACGGGGCTGGGGAGCGTAGATGTCGCCAGCCTCATCGGCAGTGCGGTAGTTCATCAAGGTTCCACCGATGTTGTTGATGACATGGTTGTTATAACGCACAAACTGATTGGCCATCTGGCTCCACATCGTGCTGAGGTTCTCGCCATAGATGTCACTGTCATCCTTGGTCCACGACTGCAGGTTGACAATCTCTCGTTTCAGGTTCTTGATGCCATACTCGCTGGCCTTGACAGCATCATCGCCCAGGTCCTCGGTCTGACGGCGCGGATCGTTGCGATAGCCCTCGCCATCGCCCCACCACAGACGCTTGTTCTTCTGTGCAGCAGCCGTCATGCTCTCCAGCATCTTGTGGTCTTCGGCAGCACTCTTGGCTCCGAACATTGGCTTGTAACCCCACTCGATGGCCCACTTGTCGTAGTCGTTGATGCGGGGGAAGATGCCGACTTGCGAGATGCCGTCTTCGGGCTGTGCCACGTAGTTGAAGCGGGCATAGTCCATGATAGAGGGAGTGTGACCGTACTTCTCGACCCAAGCCTTGTTGCGCAGCGAGTCGACGGGCACGGTGCTCGACGAACCGAAGTTGTGACGCAGACCGAGCGAGTGGCCTACCTCGTGAGAAGAGACGAAACGGATGAGCTGCCCCATCAGTTCCTCGTCGTAGTTCATCTTGCGTGCAGCCTCATCGATGCTGCTAGCCTGTACCATGTACCAATCATGAACGAGCGACATCACATTGTGATACCAACAGATGTGGCTCTCGATGATCTCACCACTGCGGGGGTCGCTGACGTGGGGACCGTAGGCATTGGCAATGGGCGAAGCCAGGTAGCGGATGACGCAGTAGCGGGCATCCTCCATCGACATGGTAGAGTCCTCGGGCCACTCCTCGCCACGGATGGCGTTCTTGAAGCCTGCCTTCTCGAAGGCTACCTGCCAGTCGTTGACACCCTGGATAAGGTACTTGCGCCACTGCTTGGGCGTAGCGGGATCGATGTAGTATACGATGGGCTTCACGGGCTCGACGAGCTCGCCACGGCGCATCTTCTCCACGTCCTCGGGACGGGGCTCCAAGCGATAGCGGGCAATATAGCGAACGGACTGTACACGCTGCTGATCGTCGTTATAGCTGTTGTAGTCCTCGGTGAAATAGCCTACGCGGGGATCGTAAAAACGGGGCATCATGGGTTCCTTGGGAAGGAGCACGAAGGAGATGTTCAAACCCAGAGTGACCTTGCCCGTGGCACGAGCTGCGGCCAGCGAGGTGCTGGTAGAGCCGTAGGTCTTGGTGACACGCACCTCGGTGTTGGTGGGGAACGACTTGATGTCCTCGATGTAGCTGCCCATCATACCGGTCAGGTTGAACTGCTTCTTGACGCTCTGCGAGACGCTGATGGCAGGGTTGTCCTCGTTGAAGAAGCTACGCACCTTGATCTTATAACCGTTCTTCTCGCGCTTCTCCACCTTGAAGGTACCGATGATGGGATTCTCGTTGCTGATGGTGATGGCCTTGCTGATGCTGTTGGTCGAATCGGCATAGTTGACCAACAGGCGGGCACGCATCACGATCTGGCTGTCGGCCACCATCTCGAAGTAGACGGTCTGCTCGTTGAGCTGCTCGCCACCGAAGACACCACTGCCAGCGGGGGTTGAGGTGTAGCGGGTGGTGGTGAGGAAGTCGCGTCCCATCAGTGAGTCGGGAATCTCGAAGAACCAGTCTTCCTTCATCTTCGTGACGTGGAACAGACCATTGCGGTCGACCGATGGTTTGGGAGCGGGCTTGGGTTTGGGGGCAGGTGCCTCAACCTTCTTTTTCTTCTTCTTGAAAAGTCCTGCTTGGGCGGGGGTGGCGCCAGAAAGACAGAAAGCAAGTCCCAATAGGAAAAGTCCCTTGAAGGGACGTACAAATGAAATTCGTTGCATAAGGTCTATATTTTGATTTAGTTATTCAACGTAGTCTAAACACGGCAAAAGTAGTAATATTTTTTAAGAAAAAGGCATGATGAGTGCTTAAAAAACTAAAAAGAAAGAAAAAAGAGCCTTTTTTGCTTGTTGTATATAAAATAATAATGTACCTTTGCCGTAATTCATGACACGCCTTCTTTCTGCCTAAGGCACCCCCAAAATGGGGAGAAGGTCTTTTAACCTTTAAAATATTATCATAATGATTGGAGTAATTATTGCCATCGCAGTGGTGGTTATCTTGGTAATCTGGGTGATTGCCATCTACAACGGTCTTGTGAACCGTCGTAACAACCGTGAG
This sequence comes from Bacteroidales bacterium, assembly GCA_018064685.1. Taxonomy (GTDB): domain Bacteria; phylum Bacteroidota; class Bacteroidia; order Bacteroidales; family Bacteroidaceae; genus Physcousia. The sequence continues at coordinate 58,816 of JAGHUS010000006.1, forward strand.
AACGCCTTCGCCAACATCGACGTGCAGCTAAAGCAACGTCACGACCTCGTGCCACAGCTTGTGGCCACCGTCAAGGGCTATGCCCAGCACGAGAAGGAGTTGCTGGAGAAGGTTACCGCAGCACGCTCGGCAGCCATGAGTGCCGGCACCATCAACGACAAGATTCAGGCCGAGAATGCCCTGACAAGTGCACTGGCCGGACTGAAGGTGGCCGTAGAGGCTTACCCCGACCTGAAGGCTAATCAGAACTTCCTGCAACTGCAGACCGAGGTGAGCGACATCGAGAACAAACTGGCTGCCAGCCGCCGATTCTTCAACGGTGCTACACGCGAGCTGAACACTGCCGTGGAGCGTTTCCCCAACGTACTCTTCGCTGGCATGTTCGGCTTCCATCGCGAACCTATGTTCGAGATTCCCACCGCTGACCGTGCCACCATGGACAAGGCTCCCGAAATAAGCTTCTAAAGCCCATGAAGTATGTAGGAATATACAGTCAGAAGGTGAACAACAACACCAAGAGTATGTTGTTGCTCATCTCCTTCCCCACTATCATTCTGGCACTCACATACCTCTTCTTCTTCATCATCGGTTACATGCAGAGCCGTGGCGAGGAGCAAGTGGGCTCGTACGTCGTACCTGCACGACCGATAGACTGGGAGTGGGTGAACGAGATGTTCCTCGATGCTCTGCCCTGGGTGGTGGGCGTCGTGGCGGTGTGGTTCGTCATTGCCTACCTCTTCAACACGGCAATGATAAAACACTCGACGGGTGCCACCGAGGTGACACGCAAGCAGAATCCACGCATCTATAACATCGTGGAGAACCTGACGATGTCTTGCGGCATGCCTATGCCCAAGATCAACATCATGCACACCAACGAACTGAATGCCTTTGCCAGCGGCATCGACAACAAGAGCTACACGGTGACGGTGACGACGGGTCTCTGCAACATGCTCAACGACGAGGAGTTGGCAGGTGTCATCGGCCACGAACTGACACACATACGCAACAAGGACACACGTCTGCTCATCATTAGCATCATCTTCGTGGGCATCATGAGCACCGTGCTGACACTGGCCTGCCGCTATATGTGGTACATGGCTATGTGGGGAGGAAGCTCGCGACGCAGCAGCAAGAAGGAAGGTGGCGCAGCAGGCATCGTCATCCTGCTCATCGGCATCGTACTGGCGGCCATCGGTTACTTCTTCACCTTGCTGACACGCTTTGCCATCAGTCGCAAACGCGAGTACATGGCCGATGCGGGTGGAGCCGAACTGTGCGGCAACCCACTGGCTCTGGCCAGTGCACTGCGCAAGATTTCGGGCATGCCTGCCGCAGCCCCCAACGGTCGCGACGACATAGCACAGCTCTACATCGTACATCCGCAGGCACTCACAGGCGGCTTCACAGGTTGGCTCAGCAACTTGTTCAGCACACACCCCAGCACCGAAAGCCGCATCAAGTTCCTTGAGCAGTTCTAAAGTGGGAAAGGTTTTAGGTTTTTAGGTTTTAGGGGGTAGGTTGTAGGTTTTAGGTTGTAGTTTTTTTGCGGTTTTGCGGTTGTACGGTTGTACGGTTGTACGGTTTTGCGGAGATTACGTTCGCAAGTTGACGACAAGCCGACACAACAAATATCCGAATAACCGAATAACCGAAAAACCTCATAACCGACAAAACCAAATCTCCGAATAACCGAAAAACCTCATAACCTCATAACCGACAAAAACAAATCTCCGAAAAACCGAATAACCGAAAAACCTCATAACCGACAAAAACAATGAACAACATCGTATCAAAATTCGCCATCCGTGGCACTGTCAACGAGATCAAGCCTCTGGGCGAGGGGCTCATCAATGATACATACAAGGTAACTACAATAGAATCAGACGCTCCCGACTACGTCTTGCAACGCATCAACACCAACGTCTTCCCCGACGCCGACATGGTGATGCGAAATATCAAGGCCGTCACTTCACACATACGTCAGAAGCTGGAAGCCAAAGGCGAGGACGACATCGACCGCAAGGTGCTGACCTTCATACCATCCAAGGAGAATCCCGAGAAACTTTACGTGACTACAGAAGCTCCCTCCCTTCAGGGAGGGCGGGGGGAGAGTCTTTTTTGGCGCCTCATGATCTTCATCCCCAACGCCATCACCAAGCAGGCCGTCAACCCCGAGTCGAGCCGCGCTGCCGGCAAGGCGTTCGGTAACTTCCAGGCTATGCTGGCCGACATCCCCGTTGAGTTGGGCGAGACCATCAAGGACTTCCACAACATGGAGTTCCGCCTTCAGCAGTTGCGCGAGGTGGTGGCTGCCGACCCTGCAGGACGCGTGCAAGAGCCCGAGGTACAGGCTATGCTTCAAGAGATTGAGAAGCGTGCCGAGGAGATGTGCAAAGCTGAGCGTATGGGACGTGAGGGCATCCTGCCCAAGCGTGTGTGTCACTGCGACACGAAGGTCAACAACATGATGTTCGACCAGCAGGACAACGTGCTCTGCGTCATCGACCTCGACACCGTCATGCCCAACTTCATCTTCTCCGACTACGGCGACTTCCTGCGCACAGGTGCCAACAAGGTGGCAGAGGATCATCCCAACATGGACGAGGTGCAGTTCGACATCGACATCTTCAAGGCCTTCACCGAGGGGTACCTCTCCAGTGCCAAGTCGTTCCTCCTACCCGTCGAGATCGAGAACCTCCCCTATGCCACTGCTCTCTTCCCCTACATGCAGTGTGTCCGCTTCCTGTGGGACTACCTCAGCGGTGACAAATACTGGAAGGTGAAATATCCCAACCACAACTTCGTTCGTGCCAACAACCAGCTACACCTGCTTCTCAGCATCGAGGCGCACTGGGACGAGATGAAGGATTTCATAGCGAAACTCTAACGGAAAAAAACGAAAAGTAGCACAATTTGATGCACATTTTTCGTAACAAGTCATAGAACAGGGGCAGAAGACAGAGTCATTGCAGTTGAAGCATGACGAACCATCTTCTGCCCCTCTTTATTCACGTCTGACAGTCGAAAAACGCATCAGTTGCAGCATTTTCTGCACAAAATCCAACTTTTCAGCAAAATTTCTCTTATTATTTTTTTATTTTCACTTTTTTGTTGTACCTTTGCACCCGCTAATGCAAATTAGCTTCTATAAGGCTGACTCGCTAGCTCAGTTGGTAGAGCACTTCACTTTTAATGAAGGGGTCTCGGGTTCGAACCCCGAGCGGGTTACCAAAGAAAAAATCTCTAACCTACAACAAGTTAGAGATTTTTCTTTTTTATTCCCCTAAAAAATGAGGCAAAAATTTACACCTTTTATATTATATACGCGCAAGGAAAAGAGGCGAAAAACTAAGAGTGTATGATTTTCATACACAATACTGTATGAAAATCATACACTCTTATGGGGGAACGCGGTTATTGGGGTTCAGTTGTGAGGTTTGATTGTCCAGGTATTTCTGTCGAGTATCAATCCTGCTGGTGTAAGATATTTTTCGTAGTCAATATCTACGGGGTTATCCACTATGTAGCGGATGTGGGACATGGATGCGCCAGCCACCTCATCCACTGCTGTCCAGAACTCCTCTTCGTTGAATCCACGCCCCTGCGCCTTGTGATAGCGGTTGTATAGTAGGCGCATGAGGTCGTCAAGCGAATGCTTCTTGTTGCTGAGGCGCTGGATCTCTAAGTCCATGATGAGTCCTACGGCAGGACCACGGAAGTAGTAGTTGATGGTGACATCTTTGTAGTTCTTATCCTCGTTGAGGAAGGTGAGCCAGATGTCGTAGCTCGTCTGCCGGAGACTCTGGTGGTGATGACCCTCGTAGCGCTCGTCCATTCGCATGTATTTGGAGATGAGCTCATACATCTCCTCCTCTGTGGCAAGTCCTGCACGGTGGAGAATCTGCGCCTCGTAGTAGCAGGTGATGCCCTCGCTGAACCAAAGCAACGGGGTGAAGACTTCGCGGTCATAGTCGAACGGACCGAGTTCTATGGGGCGAATGGTCTTTACGTTGTATAGGTGAAAGTACTCGTGGGCAGTGAGTGCCAGGTAGTTTAGCCACTCCGAACGGTCGTTGAAGCGAAAGGAACCATCCGTGTAGCAAGCTTGGGAGTTGAGGTGCTCAAGGCCGCCAAGACCCTTGCCCATGTGTATGAGGGTGTAGTTGCTGTATGGCACATCCTGGACGATCTGTGTGGCGGTGGAGACGATCTTGCGGAAGCAGTCCTCGAAGCCGGACTCCTCAAATCCGTCAGGTGTCTCAAGGGCAAGTTCGTAGTCATGTCCTTCGTGTCGGAACTTCTTGACGAGGTGGTTGCCCATCAGAAGTGGACTGTCGTAGAGAACATCGAAATTGGGCGAGGTGTAGGTGTGGAGCTTGCCCTTGTCTGGCAGTAGCCCTGTCGAGACGCTTTTCCAGTTGGAGGGGACGGTGTAGCTGATGGTGACAGGACTGTCCTTCTTGCCCTCTTCGTACATGAACACGCCATTGGGAGCAATGAATGCAGCCTTGCTGTCAATGCGACTTGATGCTACGTCGTATTCGTCTGCAAAGATTCTGTACCGAACCTTCGCTTTGCCATTGTCGGGCAAGACTATGCGCCAACCGTTTTTGCCCTCCTTGGTCCACTTTATGCTTCTGCCCTCGCTGTCGGTGGCTGTGAAGTCGCAGAGGTGTTTCGGGAAGTTCTGTATCATGTAGTAGCCGGGGGCCCAGACTGGCATCTTCAACAGAACTTCAGGGGAAGGGGCTGTTGAGGTGTATTCCAGTTCTACGTTCAGGTACTTTCCCACGGTGTCAAGGTCAACGGTGTAGCGCATTGACGAATGGATGCCGTTTGCTACTGTTGTGCTTGGCAAGACAAGCGCAAAGAGAATGAGAGTGAAGATATGTTTCATGTGTAGGGGGCGGTGAAAAGCAATTTGTTCGTAATTTATTTTGAAGCCTAAAGTTCGCTATTTTTTTGGGGAGGTACTTGTCAGAAAGTGCAGATAGATCTGACGTATAACTCCAATCACATTTCAGCTGTGATGCCAAGAAACTCGCTTTAATCTACGAAGCGCATTTTGAACCAACAGGCAAATACCGGGTCGGTTAGGACGATACGTCTGCCATCGGCCTCTATAAGCTCGGCATTCGTAAGTGCTGTCTTCAGTCTTGTAATATTTGAGGCACTGCCAAGATTGAAACTCTCGCGTATTGATGTTTCACCAAACTCAGAGTGAATACCCTGGACAATAGCACGGAGGAAGTTCATCTGATATTCGGTAAGTGGATTCGTCTGCTGCATGAAAAGATGCTCGCAACTGTTTAGTAGGTTTCTCATGGCTGCATTTATGTGCTCATCGGTGGCCGTCTCACCCTCATCGAGCAAGGAAAACACATGCCATGCCAGCTGCTGAACGTATGACGAATAACCTTCTACCTCCGTACATATTCTGACTGCAAGATCATGGGATATCGTGCGGTGGCGATCCTGGAAATGAGAAATGATGTATTCTGCCCATTGTTCGGTTGGGATTTTGGGCAGGAACATCAATCCGACACTGACACGCCAAACACAAAACTACTATTCTTAATTGCCATGATCTGCTCGCCTTGATTTATAGAACCTTCCTTTGGTGAACTTTTGCTATACGTTTGCAAAGATAAACAAAAAACACAAAATACACAAGCCTGTGCAACACAAACTTGTGTATTTTGTGCAATACGATGTTTTTTCTGCTGATAACATGCGATTTACTAATCGTTCATTGCTGTCGTTTTCTCTTATTCACTCTTCATCACATCGGCCGGATTCTCCCGTGCCGCCTTGCCAAGGAAAAGGGCACGAAAACACAAAGTGTATGATTCATACACAATACTGTATGAAAATCATACACTTTTATTAAAATAACGTAATGAGGAATGGTTTTTCAACATTTGATACTGCTGATTGAAACTTTTTGCTTAACTTTGCAACAAATCAAACTATTCACATATTATGGCAGTAAATGATTATGTAATGGTTCCCCCTCAGGTATCACATTATCAGGACTGGGCAAAAGGGCAGATTATCGAGGTAGAAGACAATCCTTTCCGTGGAACTGTCATCGTTGTCCGCATGGAGAATGGAGACATCTTCTGGGACGTGGCGGATTATTTCAAGAAAGAGGCTTGACGCATGAACGGATATGCTATTTCTTTCGATATGGACGTAAAGCTGCTTGAACAGTTTTACGGTATTCCATAATAATCCTGCTTACGACGAGATACGCACCGTACTTCGTCGTAATGATTTCTATTGGATACAGGGAAGTACTTATCTGACAACTGGCAACCTTGTCAACCTCACGGCAGCCATGCATGACCTAAAATCAATCGAATGGTTTCGGAAGTCTGTTCGAGACATACGTGGATTCAAGGTAGAAGAATGGTCAGACTTTACTGATTTTATTAAAAAATAGCAATACAAGCGAGCGTGCAGAGATTTTTCCCTGCACGCTCATTTTCTTTCACTCGCTCTTCACCACATCAGCCGGATTCTCCCGTGCCGCCTTGCGTGTCTGCCAGATGACGGTGAGAAAGATGAGAGCCAGCATGGCGAGGAGGATGGCGGGATTGTTCCACCAGTAGACGGGGGTCTGCTTGGCATACTGGCTTAGCCACTGGTGCATGAGGTAATAGCCTACGGGGAAGGCGATAAGAAATCATATACCATTATTTACCCAAATGATAGATTGTGAAAGATAGAATTCGTCCGTAAGCAGTGCCCCGATAACGGATAAATCACGTTTGCCGAAGGCATAAAGCATAGATACTAGAGCCGTTACACCGCAATTTAACAGATGTTAACCGAACAAACATGCTGAGTAGCAGTTTTTTTATGTATCTTTGCACGCTGAAAAAACCGAAACAACTTATGTTACATAAATATTTATCACAGACCGAGTTCTGCAGCTACGAGGATTTTATGCAGAACTTCAAGGTCAATGTTCCCGAGGATTTTAATTTCGCCTACGATATTGTCGATGCCTATGCTGCCACCGAGCCCGAGCGCGAAGCCATACTGTGGACCAACGAGCGTGGCGACGTGAAGCACGTCAACTACGCCGAACTGAAGACGCTGAGCGACAATGCCGCCAGCTTCTTCCTGTCAATAGGCATCGAGCGCGGCGACTGCGTCATGCTCATCCTGAAGCGTAGAGTGGAATGGTGGATAACGATGGTGGCCCTGCACAAGATTGGTGCCGTTGCCATTCCCGCCACACACCTGCTCACCGACAAGGATATCGTATACCGCTGCCATGCTGCCAACATCAAGGCTATCGTGGCTGTGGGCGACCAGTTGGTATTGCGCAACGTCATCCGTGCACGCACCTACTGCCCCACCCTGCAGCACTGCATCAGCATCGGCCCCACCGTGCCACAGCGATGGCTCAACTTCTGGCAGAGCTGCATGATGGCGCCGCGCTTCAAGTCGCAGAAGGGGCAGAACAAGATTACCGATAACTTCCTGATGTACTTCACCTCGGGCACCAGCGGCGAACCCAAGATGGTTATGCACGACTTCTCCTACCCCTTGGCCCACATCATCACAGCCAAATACTGGCACAACATACACGACGGCAGTCTGCACCTCACCGTGGCCGACACGGGTTGGGGCAAAGCCGTATGGGGTAAGTTCTACGGACAGATGATAGCCGGCGCCACGGTCTTCGTCTACGACTTCGAAGGCCGTTTCGAACCCGACGAAATGCTAAGGACGATAGAGAAGTTCCAGGTGACGAGTTTCTGCGCACCTCCCACCGTATACCGCTTCATGATTCGCGAAGACCTGTCGCAGTACGACCTCTCGCACCTGGAATACTGCACCACTGCCGGCGAGGCCCTCAACCCCAGCGTCTTCGAGGAATGGAAGCAGAAGACAGGCATCATGATATACGAGTCGTACGGACAGACCGAGACGACACTGGTGCTGGGCACATACCCCTTCGTAGAGCCCCGTCCGGGCAGCATGGGACTGCCCAACCCGCAGTACAAGATTGACGTGCTGGACGGCAAAGGCAACTCGTGCAAGACCATGGAGAACGGTCAGCTCGTCATCCGCATAGCCGAAGGCAAACCCCTCGGACTGTTCAAGGACTACAACGGCAACCCCGAACTGATGGAGCAGGCCGTGCGCGACGGTTGGTACTATACCAAGGACATCGTGTATCGCGACGAGGACGGCTACTACTGGTTCGTGTCGCGTGCCGACGACGTCATCAAGTCGAGCGGCTACCGCATCGGTCCCTTCGAGGTGGAGAGCGCCCTGATGACGCACCCCGCCGTAGTGGAGTGTGCCATTACCGGAGTGCCCGACGACGTGCGTGGCATGGTGGTAAAAGCCACAGTAGTGCTATCGCCCGACTACGTAGATCAGGCCGGCCCCGAACTCATCAAGGAACTGCAAGACCACGTCAAGGCCGAGACAGCTCCCTACAAGTACCCCCGCATCATAGAGTTCGTAGAAGAACTGCCCAAGACCATCAGTGGCAAGATTCGACGCGTGGAGATACGAGAGAAGGACAACGACAAGCGATAAGCAGCACCCACATTGTTAGAGAGCGATAGAGGGGGAGACAGATCCAATCTGCCTCCCCCTCACTCTTTGACAAGTACAGGTTATAGATTCTTATCGATAACAAACAAATATCCAACCGCAAGCTAGCATTTGTACAGCTAGAATTGTTTTTTACCTGCACTCTTCCACCAAAACAGTCTATCACGCTGTAATACTGCATGTTCTGTTAGTGGAAGACTCACTTTTCACTTCCACTAGTCTTCCACTAGTCTTCCACAAACATCGTGCAGCACAATTGCCCGAATCGCCTAGCGGTATTTATCCATTTCCCTAGCACCTTCTGTGCGGTACACGCACGGTGAACCCTACGGTACATGCATAGTGTACCCTACGGTACACGCGTGGTGTACCTTGCGGTACATATTGCGTGTACCGCATAAAAGGCGCAAGGGAAATATTGAAATATATGCTTAGAGATGCAGAAACATCGTGCATGTATATAGTAAGAATGACCCACGTTTAGTGCAAGACCAGTGCAGGACTAGTGCAAGAGTCATGCACCTTGCAACACGATGTAATTCTGCGCGATACAAGGTTAGTGCAAGTAGTGCATGTAGTGTTCAAACTTTGTAGGTGTTATTCGGCCGAGCAGGCTGCCCACATCAGCGACTTCCTGTTCGACGTGCAGAGTGGCAGGGTTGACATCCAGCCCCTCTGTGGTACCTTCACGCTGAACGATATCATGAGAGGGTAAAGAACCTAAACTCCCCCCCTTCCCCAAGCAGGGACGGGGGGAGTTTTCGCGATTTACTCCTTCGCAGGACTCATGATGGTCGTGAAGCGGTAGATGGGTTTGCTGTTGCTGACGATGAGGATATCGTACAGACCTACGGGAGCATCCATATTGACATAGAATTCTGCTTGCAGCATGCCGCTCTCGGCATTGAGTTCGGGAGTGACGTTGGCGGCTGCCTTTGACAGGAGGGTCTCGTCGAGGGTCACGTTGTCGTAGTTGGGCTGATGAGGCATCACAACAATGCTGATGCCTTTGCTCTTCAGTTCGGCAGGCAGACTGACGGTTACCCACTCGTTGAGGTAGAACGAGGACTGTATGTGCTCACTCTCCAGACTGGCGTTTCCTGCATATTCCTTCAACTCTGGTGTGTTGTAATCGTGCTGGTTGCCGAGCAGTTTGATGCCGGAAACCTCGAAGGGAGGTTCGTCGAGAAGCGAATAGAGACGGGAATAGGCTACGTGCACGTAGTCCTCGACCACAGCGGGCTTGGTGTACTTCTCGGTGAAGATGGTGCAGAAGCTCGACATCTCCTCATAGACGGACCGGTCGGCAATCTTGTAGGTCTCGTCGGCATTGACAATGTCCTTTCCCACGAAATGCCAACCATCGGTATTGAAGTTGAAGCGGCTGTCCTGGGTATAGAGCACCCAATCGGCAATGCGCGATGCGCCCGCACTCGAACCGCATATCCACTTACGTTCCACGGTGACAGGTTCGCCATTCTCGTCCACCTTGCCTTTGTCCTGCAGGCAGAAAGGACACACGCTGTAGTTGGCCTCCAGTTCTTCACTGTTTGCCGTCGCTGTCACAGCCTGTTCCTCTTGCGTCTGCTCGGTCTGTTCGGTCTGGCCTTCTTCTGTTGTCGCCTCTTCTTTCCCTTTACATGCAGTGAGACAGAGCGCAGCTGCCATGCACATTACTGATAGATAATGTAGTTTTTTCATAGACTTGATATTTTAAGTAAGTAATCAAAATTATTTAGTTAATGTGTAGTAAGTGAACTTTTGATCACTTACTTAGATGTTGAACATATACACTTCGCAAAGATACAAAAAAAAAGAAGAACTGCATACTGTTTGGCGAAGAAAAATGACTAATGCTGACTAACTTTAGTTAGTGTTATCGGTTAGATATATATATAAGTAACTGTGCAAGATGATCGCCTACTCATCATTACAGGCTATAGGCACTAAAAAAGGAGGCTGGTTTCCCAGCCTCCAATTTTATAGAGATTTTATGGTAATCAGTGATTACTTCTGGATGCGAGCACCAGCAGCGTTGAATACCTTGCCGTCCTTCACGATTACGATCTGGCCGTTCTTGACGAACTTGCCATTCTT
>JAGHUS010000072.1 GCA_018064685.1 Bacteroidales bacterium
GTGTAGGGAGGGGTGTAGAAAAGCCGTCTGAGGAACGTTTCGTTTTTGAAAAAAGAACGATTCGTTCAAAAAAACGCGAACATTTCGTTTTGCGGATTATATACGGCACGATTGAAACCGTGAAAAGTCTCCTTGCGAAGGAATAAACCATATAGCGAGTATAGTGCGCTCAGCGCAATCGCCCATTTAATAATGTATATAAGGTATGTTGTCATGATTGTCTGGACTTCTTGAGTTCTTCCAAAAACTGAATGAGTTCGTCTTCTGTCACTTTCTCTTCTTGTACGAGCGCTGTAACCACGTTCATGTATGAATTACCGAAGTAGCGATCAACGAAAGAATGAAGTTTTCCATTTCCGTAATCTTTTTTCTCTACTGCGGGTGCGTAGATGTAACCACGGCCTTTAGCTTCGTGAGTGAGATACTCCTTGCGTTCCAAGCTCTGGAACATGGTGGATATGGTGCTGATGTGAGGCTGAGGCTTTGGGTAAAGTGCTACAACATCCTTCGGGGCGCAAGGGCCAATCTGCCAGATGTACTCCATTACTTCTTCCTCTTTGTTGGTCAATCTCTCCAGTGTTTTCGAATGTTTCTTCATGTCTTGATTAGGAAATTAATTCAACTATTATTTTAATTCATGGCGCAAAGGTAGTGCAAAAATACATTATTTCCAAATTTTTCAGTTAAAAATTTAGTCAAAATGCAAAAGTTATAGAAGGAAAGGGCTTGGATTGATATGTCGTAATCCGATGAGTCAATAATTTTACTCTGCTGCATTGTGTGGAAAATGATGCTGTATTGTGTTCGATAAGCCGTAAACGCAATCTGCTCATAAAAAGGATGATGGCGCGATTTTAACTTGACTCTTATCCTCTCTGCTGAAAATGCGTTAAAAATTACCCAAAAGTTTTGCTACTTTGGCGATTTTCTTGTACCTTTGTCAAAAAATAAATGCTATGCAAGTATCACCTTCTTTGCTATCTGCCAATTTCGCCAATCTGGAAGGCGACATGGAGTGGCTGAACCGCTCTGAGGCTGATTTTCTCCATCTGGATGTGATGGATGGTGTTTTCGTTCCCAATATCAGTTTTGGTTTCCCCGTGCTGAAGCATGTGGCACGCATCTGCCAGAAGCCGCTGGACGTGCACCTGATGATAGTGCAGCCCGAGAAGTTCATCAACGAGGTGAAGGCCCTCGGTGCCTACTACATGAATGTGCATGTCGAGGCTTGTACCCATCTGCATCGCGTGGTGAGCCAGATACGCGAGGCCGGTATGCATCCCGCAGTGACGCTCAATCCTGCTACCCCCATCTGCCTGCTCGTGGACATCATCGAGGACGTGGACATGGTACTGCTGATGAGCGTGAACCCCGGCTTCGGCGGACAGAAGTTCATCGAGCACACCTACGACAAGATACGCCAGTTGCGACAGCTCATCGACAGCCGTGGCAGCAAGGCCAAGATAGAGATTGACGGTGGTGTGAGCATGAAGAATGCCAAGCAGTTGTGCGAGGCCGGTGCCGACATACTGGTGGCGGGCAGTGCTGTGTTTGGTGCCGAGGACCCCGAGATGGTGATACGTGAAATGAAGAACGTGTGATGAACAAACTGCTTACTGATACAGAACTGTCACTGCTGCAGCGCACGTTGCAGACGGCCAACAAGGTACTGGTGACATGCCATACCAACCCCGACGGCGATGCCCTGGGCTCGATGACGTGCATGATGAGCGTGCTGCGACGTATGGGCAAGGAGGTGGTGGCCGTGGCTCCCGACCGCTGGCCCGATAACCTGAACTGGCTGCCCCTGATGAGCGATGTGAAGCAATACCTTCGCCACGAAGAGGAAGTGAAGGAGGCTGCAAAGGACGTTGACCTGGTACTGATGCTCGACCACGGACGTATAGACCGAATGGCCGAGCTGGGCGAGTTCGTCAGGACGCTGGACGTGCCCCGCATTGTCATGGATCATCATCCCGAGCCCGAGGAGGGACCTGTCCTGACCATCTGCCATCCTACACTCTGTGCGGGTGCCGAGGTGGTGTATCGCGTGCTGGACGATATGGGAGAGGCCGACAAACTGACGCACGACGAGGCGGTGAGCATCTACTGCGGCATGATGACCGATACGGGTGGCTTCACCTTCAACTCAACACGTCCCGAGGTGTATGTCATCATCAGTCGTCTGCTGGAGAAAGGCATCGACAAGGACCGCATCTATCGCAATGTGTTCTACACCTCTTCGGCCGACCGCTACCGCCTGCTGGGTTATCTGCTCTATGTCAAGATGGAACTGCTGCATGAATACCATACGTCCATCATCACGTTCAGCAATGCCGAGCGCAAGCAGTTCAAGATAAAGAACGGCGAGACGGACGGCATCGTGAACTATCCGCTGATGATAGACAAGATGAGGCTGAGCATCTTCCTGCGTGAAGATACCGAGAAGAAAGGCGTGATACGCGTGTCGTTGCGCAGTGTGGATGATTTTCCGTGCAACGAGATGTCGGCCGAATTCTTCAATGGCGGCGGACACAAGAATGCATCGGGTGGCCGACTGACGTGCACGATGGAGGAGGCTGTCGAGACGGTGAAACGAGCCGTGAAGAAGTTTGCTGATAAACTGAAAGATTAACTCGGAGGATGCACACGTGCAGATTCTGGTTTTTGAAATATCGATTATGAAAAAAGTATTATATCTTCTTGTTATCTCGTTGCTTGCGGGTGTTGCCATGACATCGTGCAAGGACGATGAGACCTATGCCGAGCAGAAGGAGAAGGAACGCAAGGCTGTGGCATCCTTCCTGGCTCGCAACCCTTTGTGCCTGCGCAACTCCGAGGGTGAGGTGCTGCTCGAGACGAAAGCCATCAAGGTGATAAGCGAGGAGCAGTTCTATGCCCAGGACAGCACCACGAACGTGGAGGAGAATGAGTATGTGCTGTTTGGCAGCACTGGTGTGTATATGCAGATTGTGCGCGAAGGTGTGGGCGAAAGCATCAAGGAGGGTGAGACGAAGCGACTGATTTGCCGCTACTTTGAGTATAACATCCTGGGTGACAGTTTGCAGAGTGCTAGCAACGTGCTGTATTGGACTACCACGCCCGACATTCTCGATGTGTCGAACAACTCCGGCACCATCACGGCCTCGTTCAATAACAAGATAAACGGCGGTGGTGCTATGTTCACCTTCTACAAGAGCACGGTTGTGCCGAACGGATGGGTCACTCCTTTGCGCTTCGTTAAGGTGGGACGCCAGACTTCTGCCGAGGACGGCATTGCCAAGGTGCGCCTCATCGTTCCTCATGGCGAGGGTCAGTCCGATGCTACGAGCAATGTCTACCCCTGCTTCTACGAACTGACGTATCAGGAGATGCGAGATTAGATGCTCCCTCTAGCTCTGCCGAAAGAAAAACAAAACATCACAGGAAGAGGTCGGAGATGACGTCGTTGGAGACGAAGATGCCTTTTCTGCTCAGACTTACTTGCGGCCCCATTTGCAGTAGATTGCCTTTCTGCAGATGGGGCTCAATCATTTTGCTGAAATGACGAAGCGTTGCTGCCCCGAAGCGAGAGCAGATCTCGTCGGCCGATACGCCCTTGCTGGTGCGCATTCGTGTCATGACAAACTCGTTGTACAGATCCGTGTCGGTGAGCCTCTCCGTGTCGTAATACCCTTTTCCCTCTTTTTGCTCGAAGGCCTCGATGTATTCCGACAAAGAAGCCACGTTGCTGCGACGCAGGTGTTTGCCGTCGTAGGAATGGGCTCCGGCACCAAAGCCAAGATACGGTGTGCCATCCCAATAACCACTGTTGTGGCGTGAGTGATGTCCCGGCAGTGCGAAGTTCGATATCTCGTAGTGCCTGTAGCCCGCTTCCGCCAATCGGTCGCACAGCAGTTCGTAGCATTTCCACGATTCTTCATCCGCCATCTCCTGCACCTCGCCTCGCTCCAACATACGCATGATGGGCGTGCCTTCCTCGTACATCAGACTATAGGCACTGAGGTGCGGCACGTGCAGCGACAGCGCCTTGTCGACATCCTTCGCCCATCCCTCGATGTCCTGTCCGGGCAGTCCGTATATCAGGTCGATGCTGATGTTGTGGTATCCCGCCTTCTGCAATCTGTCTACGGCCTGTATGGCCTGTTGCGAGCTGTGGCGTCGGCGTAAGGTGTGGAGCAGCGTGTCGTCGAAGGTTTGCACACCCATGCTGATGCGGTTGGCGGGTGTCTGCTTCAGTGCCTCTATCCATTCGTCGGTCACGTCGTCGGGGTTCGCCTCGACGGTTATCTCAGCCCCCTCGATGGGCGGGAAGAGGCGTACCGTCTCGTTCAAGAGTCGGACGAGTAGGGCGGGAGGTAGGGTAGAGGGTGTTCCGCCTCCTATATATATAGATAATGTTCGCGCGCGTAGCAGCGTCTTGTCGTCGGCACTCCTTTCCCCATCTTCCAGCAGTTCCCACTCGTTTGCTCTCTGTTCCATCTCGCGGAGCAGACAGTCGATGTATTGCTGCTGTCGGGCAATGTGGGTGGTAGAGTAGAAATCGCAGTAAATGCATCTGCTCTGGCAGAACGGGATGTGTATGTATACGGATGGCATTGGAACGCTTTATTTGGTACTACAAAAGTAATACTTTTTGCTGGAATACGAAAAAATAGTTATTTTATTTTGCTGTTACACGGATTTTGTGTAACTTTAGCCCCTGAAAGCTTTAAAAACCATTTAATACCAATACACAATGAAAGTCTATCAATCAAACGAGATTAAGAACATTGCCTTGCTGGGCAATGACGGTTCAGGTAAAACAACCCTGACTGAGGCTATGCTCTATGAGGCAGGTATCATCAAGCGTCGTGGTCGTATCACACAGCAGAATACGGTTTCCGACTACTTCCCCGTAGAGCAGGAGTATGGATATAGTGTGTTCAGTACGGTGTTCCATGCAGAGTGGAACAATAAGAAGCTTAACATTATCGACTGCCCGGGTGCCGACGACTTTGCCGGTTCATACATCACGGCTCTCAATGTCACCGATACAGCCCTCTTGCTGCTGAACGGACAGTATGGTGTGGAAGTGGGTACGCAGAACCATTTCCGTTATACCGAGAAGTTGCGCAAGCCCGTCATCTTCCTGGTCAACCAGCTTGATAGCGAAAACTGCGATTACGATGCTCTGCTTGAGCAGTTGACAGGCATCTACGGTTCGAAGGTAGTGCCCATCCAGTATCCTTTGCAGACCGGTCCTAACTTCAACTCGCTCATCGACGTGCTGTTGATGAAGAAGTATTCGTGGGGTCCTGATGGTGGTGCTCCCACCATCGAGGAGATTCCCGCCGAGGAGATGGAGAAGGCCAGCGAGATGCACAAGGCACTTGTCGAGGCTGCTGCCGAGCATGACGAGACCTTGATGGAGAAGTTCTTCGAGAGCGAGAGCCTGACCGAGGACGAGATGCGCGAAGGTATCCGCAAGGGATTGGCCAGCCGTGGTATGTTCCCCGTATTCTGCGTAGATGCTGTTCGCGATATGGGTGTGCGCCGTTTGATGGAGTTCCTGGGTAATGTCGTTCCCTTCGTGAATGAGATGCCCGACGTGCACAATACTCGTGGCGAGGTTGTTCCTCCTGTAAGCGATGCTCCCACCAGTTTGTATTTCTTCAAGACTGCTGTCGAGCCCCATATCGGCGAGGTGCAGTACTTCAAGGTTATGAGCGGTACCGTACACGAAGGTGATGACATGAGCAATGCCGACCGCGGCTCGAAGGAGCGTCTGGCACAGTTGTATGTATGTGCTGGTGCCAACCGCGAGAAGGTCGAGGAGCTGACAGCTGGCGATATTGGCTGTACTGTCAAACTGAAGGATGTGAAGACCGGCAACACGCTGAACGGCAAGGGCAGCGAGCACCGCTTCAACTTCATCAAGTATCCCAACCCCAAGTATACACGCGCCATCCGTGCCGTCAATGAGAGTGAGACCGAGAAGATGATGAATGCACTGAGCAAGATGCGTGAGGAGGATCCTACATGGCAGGTTGAGCAGAGCAAGGAGCTTCGTCAGATTCTGGTTCACGGTCAGGGTGAGTTCCACCTTCGCACGTTGAAGTGGAGAATGGAGAACAACGAGAAGATCCAGATTGCCTTTGACGAGCCCAAGATTCCTTATCGCGAGACCATCACCAAGGCAGCTCGTGCCGACTATCGTCATAAGAAGCAGTCGGGTGGTGCCGGTCAGTTCGGCGAGGTGCACCTCATTGTCGAGCCTTACTACGAGGGTATGCCCGATCCCGATGTCTATAAGTTCGGCGGTCAGGAGTATCGCATCAATGTCAAGGGTACTGAGACAGTCGAACTGGAGTGGGGCGGCAAGCTCGTCTTCATCAACTCGGTTGTGGGTGGTGCCATCGATGCACGTTTCATGCCCGCTATTCTCAAGGGTATCATGCAGCGCATGGAGCAAGGTCCTCTGACCGGTTGCTACGCTCGCGACGTGCGTGTCATCGTTTATGATGGTAAGATGCATCCCGTCGACAGCAACGAGCTCTCGTTCATGCTGGCTGGTCGTCAGGCGTTTGCTCAGGCCTTCAAGGAGGCTGGTCCTAAGATTCTCGAGCCCATCAATGATGTTGAGGTATTCGTTCCCGGCGACAAGCTTGGCGATGTGATGAGCGATCTGCAGGGACGTCGCGCCATGATCATGGGTATGACCAGCGAGGCAGGTTATGAGAAGCTGACTGCCAAAGTTCCCCAGAAGGAGATGTCTAGCTATAGCACCTCGTTGAGCAGCTTGACCGGTGGTCGCGCTAGCTTCATTCAGAAGTTTGCCAGCTACGAACTTGTTCCCTCTGACGTTCAGCAGGGTCTTATCAAGGCATACGAGGCTTCGAAGGCAGCTGAAGAATAAGAAGTGTTTTTGCATTTGCAAGATAATAGTGTTACTCCGTGCACAGAAATGTGCACGGAGTAATTGTTTATATGCTAAAAAAGTTAAAACGGGAAGTCTTCTTTCCGTCTTTTGATTACGCGTATCTGAAAATAATTGTACCTTTGAGGTATGAAACGTAAGATGATTTGGCTCTTGACAGCCGTAATTGTAATTCTGAGTGCCATCTTGCTCTATATGCAGTGGCGCAATGCAGAGCTGATGGTGAAGATGCGTAAGGAGCAGTTCGACGAATCTGTGCTTCGCAGTCTTGACCAGGCATCGCACGACCTGGAACGAAACGAGACGTTCCGCTATCTGGAAGCTATCGTGCAGAGCCACGAACAGGAACTGGACTCCTTGGCTCAACAGACGCCTCAGACGAGGGCGCTCAATCTGAACATGAACGATTCGCTTATCGTGTTCCAGCCACAGCGTCTTCCGCTCAGCAACCAGATATCCATGATGGGCATGCGAATGAGAACGTCGAACAAAGACCTGAACCTCTCGTTCCTAGAATCTGTACAGAATGCCTATATCTATCAGCGCAGTGTGTTGGACGAGGTTATCTACACCATATTATATAATGCGAACGAGGATGATCTGTCCAAGCGCTTGAATACAAGTATGCTCGATGCCTATCTTTCCGATGCACTGAAGCGCAATGGCATCAACATTCCCTTCCACTTCCGTGTCGAGACGGTGAGGGGCGAAGAGGTGTTCCGCTGTAGTGACTACGATTCGGTAGGGGAGGATAATGCGTATGTCCAGACACTATTCCGCAATGATCCTGGCAACAAGATGGGCGTGGTGCGTGTGCATTTTCCCACTATGGACGAGTACATTTGGGGCGTGGCGCGAACGATGACTCCCATGATGGGCTTCACCTTCCTGCTGCTGATAATCTTCTGCTACACGGTGTGGCAGTTGGCACGCCAGAAGAAGGTGAGCGAGATGAAGAATGACTTCATCAACAACATGACGCACGAGTTCAAGACCCCCTTGGCTAGTATCTCGCTTGCCGCACAGATGCTGAACGACAAGTCGGTGGCCAAGACGGAAAAGATGTACGACAACCTGGCTGGCATCATCAATAACGAAACAAGACGTTTGAGGTTCCAGGTGGAGAAGGTACTGCAGATGTCGCTCTTCGACCACGACAATATCAGACTGAAGATAGAAGAGCTGGATGCAAACAGCATGCTGGAGACCGTTGTCAACACCTTCCAGTTGCGCATCAAGCAGAATGGAGGTTCGCTCGAAACGAAGATTGAAGCCTACGATCCCTTTGTCTATGGTGACGAGATGCACCTTACCAACGTCTTCTTCAACTTGCTGGACAATGCTGTCAAGTACGCCAAGCCCGACGAGGAACTGCACCTGGTCGTGCACACCGAGAACGTGGGTGAGAATGTGCAGATCTCCATTCAGGACAATGGCGTGGGCATACACAAAGGCGACTTGTCGCACATCTTCGAACGCTTCTACAGAGTGCATACCGGCAACCAGCACAACGTGAAAGGCTTCGGATTGGGATTGGCCTATGTACACACCATCATTGGCCTGCTGCATGGAAAGATAAAGGTGGAGAGCGAGTATGGCCAGGGCACCAAGTTCGTCATTACATTGCCCAAGGTGAAAGATTAGCAGTGGAGGATTGACCGAGGAATATAGTAACCTCAAATCCGTAAAACCGTATAACCGTAAAACCGCAAAACCGATAGAATAATAACTTAAAAAGTGAATTAATATGGAAGACAAACAGAGAATTCTCCTTTGCGAGGACGATGAAAGCTTAGGCATGTTGCTTAGAGAATATTTGCAGGCAAAGAACTACGATGCCGATTTGTGTCTTGATGGCGAGGCCGGATACCGTGCCTTCTGCAAGAACCAGTACGACCTCTGCGTGCTTGATGTGATGATGCCACGTAAGGACGGTTTTCAGTTGGCAAGAGAGATTCGTTTGCTGAATCCTGATGTCCCGGTAGTGTTCCTTACAGCCAAGAACCTGAAAGAGGATGTCTTCGAGGGCTTTAAGATTGGTGCTGACGACTACATCACCAAACCCTTCTCGATGGACGAGCTGGTGTTCCGTATGGAGGCCATCCTGCGTCGCGTCCGTGGCAAGAAGACAAAGGGACTTACCACTTACAAACTGGGCGCCTTCACTTTCGACACCCAGCACCAGTTGCTGATTCATGGCGACGAGAAGACCAAGCTCACCACCAAGGAGTGCGAGCTTCTCACCCTTCTCTGCAAGCATGCCAACGATGTGCTGCAACGCGAGTTGGCGCTCAAGACTATCTGGATTGACGACAATTACTTCAATGCCCGTTCTATGGATGTCTACATCACCAAGCTTCGCAAGCATCTGAAGGACGATCCTACAATCGAAATCAACAATGTACACGGTAAGGGCTATCGACTGATTGTACCTCAGGACAGCCTCGAGGTGGATTGAAGTTTGAGGCTTCAGGCTATTCCACGACTCTAAACCCTCAACTTGTTCCTATAAAAATAAGAAACGGCACCGATCACAGTGCCGTTTCTTATTTCTTCTGTTAAAACTTGAAGATGCTTGTCTTCGTTACGCTTTCTTTGTGAGTGTGATGTGCAGAATCACACCAAGCACGATGACAGCGATTGCACCCCACTGGTACAAGTTCATGTCAATCAATGTGCCGGAAATGTAGCTAACTACCAGCATGATTGTGCCGATGATAACAAGCAGTGCGCCTAAATACTTTCCCATAGTGATATTGTTTTTTTTGTTTGTTTCGTTTTTCCAACTACAAATTAACGAAATATTCTTCATACCACGAAACTTTTTTTCAAAAAAGTGTGTGGAGACGCTAAAAATTGCCATTTACAGCCCTCTTTCTTGAAAATTTGCACCTATTGCGTGCATAATGTGTGCACGTGTGCCTGTGTCATGATGCTTTATTGGTGCAGGATGCAGAACCTCCTTCTCGTAACTTGCCGTGAATGGTACCTTTTCCCGTCAAAGTGCTCGTTTTCTGCTGTTGGGAGGCAAAAAGTTTGGCAAACTCTTTGCTATCTCGAAAAAAAGCAGTACCTTTGCACCGCTTTAAGCAAAAACAATTATTTATTAATCAATTTTTACGTATTATGAATCAATACGAAACCGTTTTCATTTTGACTCCCGTTTTGTCTGATGATCAGATGAAGGAAGCGGTTGAAAAGTTCAAGGGTATCCTCACCAACAATGGTGCTGAGCTCATCAATGAGGAACTCTGGGGCTTGAAGAAGCTGGCTTATCCCATCGAGAAGAAGAGCACGGGATTCTATGTCCTGATTGAGTTCAAGGCAGAGCCCACAGTCATTAAGACTTTGGAGGTTAATTACCGTCGTGACGAGCGTGTTATCCGCTACATCACTATCAAGAACGAGAAGTACGCAGCTCAGTATGCTGAGAAGCGTCGTAACAAGAAAAAGGAGGCATAAGACATGGCACAGCAATCAGAAATCCGTTATCTGACCGCTCCCGCGATCGATACCAAGAAGAAGAAGTACTGCCGTTTCAAGAAGAGCGGTATCAAGTACATTGACTACAAAGATCCCGAATTCCTGAAGAAGTTCCTTAACGAGCAGGGTAAGATTCTTCCCCGTCGCATCACCGGTACTTCTTTGAAGTATCAGCGTCGTGTGGCTCAGGCTGTTAAGCGTGCTCGCCACTTGGCTTTGCTGCCCTTCGTAACTGATTTGATGAAATAATAAAGAGGAGGACAAGATATGGAATTGATTCTTAAGGAAGATGTTATCGGCTTGGGTTACAAGAACGATATCGTGAATGTGAAGAGTGGCTATGGCCGCAACTATCTTATCCCCACTGGTAAGGCTGTTATCGCTTCTCCCGCCGCTCGCAAGATGTTGGCCGAGAACCTTCGTCAGCAGGCTGTTAAGCTTGCCAAGATTAAGGCTGCTGCTGAGGAGAAGGCAACTGCAATGAGCAACGTTAAGCTCACTATCGAGACAAAGGTTAGTGCTACTGGCACTATCTACGGTAGCGTTAACGCTCTGCACATCTCTGAGGAGCTGGCTAAGCTCGGCTTCGAGGTTGATCGCAAGCTCATCAAGGTTGTTGACGTTAAGGAGGTTGGTGACTACACCGCTGTAGTTCGTCTGCACAAGGAGGTTAGCGTTGAGATTCCTTTCACTGTTGTGGCTGAGAATGCTCCCGTTGCCGAGCCCGTTGCCGAGGAGGTACCTGCTGTTGAGGCTCCCGCTGAGGAGGCTGCTGCAGAGTAATTCTCCAATCCCCCAGAAGACTGGAAACTTAAATTTGTAAAGCTATCTATATATAGCACGAGAGCCGTCATCCTGTTGGATGGCGGCTCTTTTTGGTGTGTTGGGCATAAAACACATAAACACACAAAAAGAAGAGGACCCTCCCGATGGGAGAGCCCTCTCTTTTAACTTGATGTTTCCGTAGATTAAACAGCGGGAACCTCAGCAACAGCGCTATCGAGAACAGCATTAGCGCTATCGAGAAGAGCATTAGCAGCGTCAATGCTATCACCAGCAGCCTCGAGACCAGCAACCATCTCGTTCAGAGCGCTATCCAACTCAGCCAGAGCTGAATCAGCAGCATCAGTGTTACCCTTGCATGAAGACATGCTAACAGCGAAAGAAGTAGCGATAGCAGCTACGAAAACAAATGCGATCTTTTTCATTTTTTTGCTTTTTAAATTTGTAAAACGATAGTATTTTCTTAAACCGATGCAAAGGTACGTACTTTTTTCATACGTTGTATCACTTAAAGCCTTTTTTTTGCAAAAAAAATTAAAAAAATACCCAAAACAACCCTTTTTTGATGTTTTTAAGCATAAAATTCGCTAAAATACGAAAATAAGGAATGCTTATTTGTATCTTTGCAAAAAATAAAAAACAATGGAAATAGAAAATCGTTGGAAGGCGGCATACTTCACTTTGGGTTGCAAACTCAATTTTGCTGAGACGTCCACCATCGGACAAAGGTTGGGCGAGGCTGGCGTGCAGACGGTGCAGAAGAACGAGATTGCTGATGTGTGCATCATCAACACCTGCAGTGTGACCGAGGTTGCCGACCAGAAGTGCCGCCAGGCCATACATAAGTTGGTGCGCCAGCATCCAGGATCGCTTGTTGTAGTGACTGGCTGCTATGCACAGCTCAAGCCCGAACAGGTGGCTGGCATCGAGGGTGTCGACCTCGTGCTGGGTGCCGAGCAGAAGGGCGAGGTGGTGCAGCGTGTCCTGGCATTGCTCGAGGAACGCAAGACGGCCAATACAGATCCTGATAATATAGAGGAAGATGCCGATGGCATTTCGCCAGCATGTCATGGTGCTTGTTTCGAGACGAGTCCTACGGCCAAGATACGCTCCTTCATGCCTTCGTGCTCGTGTGGCAATCGCACACGCTATTTCCTGAAGGTGCAGGACGGGTGCGACTACTACTGCACCTATTGCACCATCCCCATTGCCCGTGGCCGCAGCCGTAACGGCAGTATAGCATCGCTGGTGGAGCAAGCCAGGGAGGTGGTGGCTCAGGGTGGACACGAGATTGTCATCACGGGTGTCAACATCGGCGATTTCGGCAAGACGACAGGCGAGGACTTCCTCTCGCTCGTCAAGGCGCTGGACGCTGTCGAGGGCATCGACCGCTATCGCATCAGCAGCATCGAGCCCAACCTTCTCACCGACGAGATCATCGAATACTGTGCGCAGAGCCGTGCCTTCATGCCACATTTCCACATTCCGCTGCAGAGCGGCAGTGACGAAGTGCTGAAGCTGATGCACCGACGTTATGACACCGCCCTCTTCCACCACAAGATAGAGCGCATCAAGCAGCTCATGCCCGATGCCTTCATCGGTGTGGACGTCATCGTGGGCACGCGTGGCGAGACGCCCGGACTCTTTGCCGAGACGGAAGCCTTCCTGCGTTCGCTGCCCGTCACACAGCTGCATGTGTTCAGCTACAGCGAGCGTCCAGGCACCATGGCGCTGAAGATTCCCTATGTCGTCTCGGCCGACGAGAAGCATCGCCGCAGCAACGTCCTGCTCGAGCTTTCCGACGAGAAGCTCCACACCTTTTATAATATATATAGGGAGAAGCAGGACGTCCGCCCCGTGCTGTTGGAGCATAGCAGGGTAGAAGGCGTGCTGCATGGCTACACCGACAACTACATACGTGTGGAACTGCATGTCGATGCTGCCGAGATGGAGCAGCTGGATAACACCACCATCATGGTGCGTCTGGGCGACTGGAACGAGAGTGGTGATGCATTAATGGCTAAAAGAATAGAGAAATGAAGAAGATAGCAGTCGTTATCCTCAACTGGAACGGCGTGGATATGATGAAGCGCTTTCTGCCGGGTGTGGTGAAGTGCTCGCCCGAAGCCGATGTGGTGGTGGCCGACAATGCCTCGACCGATGAGTCGCTGGCTTGGCTCGAAGCCGAGATGCCCGAGGTACGTCGCATCGTGCTCGACCAGAACTATGGTTTTGCCGAAGGGTACAACCGAGGGCTTGCCGGTCTTGATAAGACGCTCGAGGCAGAGGGGGAGGAGAGGCCTGAATACTACTTGTTGCTGAACAGCGATGTGGAGGTGACAGAAGGTTGGCTCCAACCGATGCTCAGGTATATGGATGCCCATCCCGAGGTGGCTGCCTGCCAACCCAAGCTGCGTTGCCAGTGGGACAAGGCGATGCTGGAGTATGCCGGAGCCTGTGGCGGTTACATCGACTGGCTCGGTTATCCCTTCTGCCGTGGACGCGTGCAGGGAAAGATAGAGAAGGACGAGGGGCAGTACGACACCATAGCGCCCGTGTTGTGGGCCAGTGGAGCCGCCTTGATGATTCGTTCGAAGGACTATTGGGAGGCAGGTGGTCTCGATGGCCGTTTCTTTGCCCATCAGGAAGAGATCGACCTGTGTTGGCGCCTGCGAGCCCGTGGCCGCGGCATCGTGTGCATCCCCGAAAGCGTTGTCTATCACGTAGGTGGCGGCACGCTGCCCAAGGAGAATCCGCGCAAGACGTACCTTAACTTCCGCAACAATCTCCTGCTGCTCTACAAGAACCTTTCGGAGCGTGAGTTGAAGCGTGTGATGTGGCGCCGCCGCTGGCTCGATGCCCTGGCCAGCATCTTCTTCCTGCTCAAAGGCAACTGGGGCTCCTTCAAAGCCGTATGGCGGGGTAGGAGAGACTTCAAGAAGATGCGTCCCGACTTTGAGAAGGACCGCCAGCAGAACCTCCGCCTCACCGTGGTCGACCCCATACCCGAGGTCTACCCCAAATGCATATTGTGGAACAAGCCGAAGGTGTAAGGCTTGTGCTGGAGCATAATATGTGCATCGAAAATGTTTTTTCGGTGCACTTTTTTTGTATTTCTGCACGGAATGTTGTAACTTCGCGCTGCGTGAGATGACAAACAGATAGTAATCTTACAACAATAAGATAGTAATCTTACGGCGATAAGATAGTAATCTTACGGCGATAAGATAGTGTTCTTATTGCAATAAGATAGTAATCTTATTTCGATAGGATAGTAATCTTATTGCAAATTGCTGCTGCGTGTCACCATCTGTAGTCGCATATAAATAAGTATAAAAACGTATAAGAAATGGAGTACAGTCTTGTATTGCGTGGTGATCCACGCCAACCAGAGAAAGGAAAGAAAGTGTTTGCCTCGGCACAGAGCCGCCAGGTGATAAATTTGGAGACGCTGGCCAAGCACATCTGTCGTCATGGGTGCGTATATGGCGTTGGCGACTTCCAAGCCATAACCAGTATCCTGGCCGATGCTGTGGCAGAGCAGTTGCGTAATGGCAATCAGGTGGAACTTGGTAGACTGGGCAAGTTCTTTGTGACGTTGGATTGCGAGGGTGCTGATAGTATGGAGGACTTCGACCCGAAGCACAACATCCGTGCCTTGCGTCCGCACTGGGCGCCCACCAAGGAGTTCAAGCACCTGCGTGACGGGGTGGATTTTGTGCTGAATGTGGACCGCAAGACGGAGCGGGAATCCCTGCGCGAGAGTGCCAAGAAGCGCCACGAGGGATAGCCGTGCGATGCACTCTTTTCATCTTTTTCAAAAATATCTTTCATAGGGGGTATTGATATCCGCCATCTGTGTGTTATATAGGTAAAGACAAAGCGAATGAACTACAACAGAGAAGATTTCGAAATCCTATATAAGACCCGTTACCGGCAGATGTACCGTGTGGCCTACCTCATTCTGCAGGATGAGGAGGACGCACGGGATGTAGTCAGTCAGGTCTTCGCGCAGCTATTACAACGTCAGTCTCGCTTTGAGGACGAGGACTTGACCGCCTATCTGCTGGCCTCCACCCGCAACCGTAGCCTCAATACGTTGAGGGACAGGCGGCCACACGTAGCTCTGACCACCGATATGGCAGGAGGCATCCCCGAACAAGCAGAGGAACACGACGAATTGACGGCAGAACTGCGACGCCTCATCCGTGAGGAACTCTCGCCGCAGGACCAGCGTATCCTTGCCCTTCGTTATGATGAGGAATTGTCGTATGCCGAGACGGCGGAGATGTTGGGCATCAGTACGGCAGCCGTGAACAAGCACGTGACGCGTTCGTTCGCCAAGCTCCGGAAGTTGTTGAAGAAACGATGACTTCCCTAAACGACCAGTCAGCAATTCATAATTCATAATTCACAATTGACAATTGACTTCGTCGAGCTCTTCGACCTTCATAATTGCTGCGCGGTTCCAAACGACTAAACGACCAGTCTCCTAAACGAAAATTCAGAAAAAAAAGAAAATTTTCCCCATTTTTTTAATTTTCGTTACCCCTAAACGACCAGTCCCCTAAACGACAAAGAAAAGATGAAAAGAGAAGAAATTGACAAAATGATAGGCATGCCCGACGTGGATGCCGAATGGGAGAAGTTCGAGAAGGAACATTCCACCCTCTTTACCGAGAATAAACCTTTTGCCATAAGGCAGAATGCAGGGTTCTCCCTGCGCAAGATTGCCGCCATGCTTGTGGCCGGCCTCATGCTCACCGGCTTTGGCTATGCTGCCGTACGTACCTCGTTCTTCACGAAAGGATGGGATGAGGGAGCCTCAGACTGTCCCAAGGAGGAGAACCGACAGGCATCAGTGGACAATACAAACCAAAATACTCCTCCCCTCGGGGAGGTCGGGAGGGGGTCTGTCCTCTTCCAGGACGCTCGCCTCGACTCCATTCTGATGCAGATAGACCAATACTATCAGGTGGAGAGTCGGTTTGCAGATGAAGACCTACGCTCCATCCGCCTCCTCTTCAAGTGGCAGAAGCAGCACAGCTTGGACGAGGTGCTCTTGCGCCTCAACGGCTTTGAGCGCTTCCAGATACGACGCGAGGAGAACACCCTGATTGTGGAACAGCCCCAGGCAGAACAGTAAGGCAGATGAGACGTACGATTCTTTCCCTCTTGGTGCTGCTACTCAGCGTGGCAGCCCAGGCCCAGCGCGTCACGGCAAACTTCATCGACACGCCTTTGCCCAAGGTGTTGGAGCAGCTGACTCTGCTGCAGGACGACTACGAGATATTGGCCATCAACAATGAACTGGAGCAGTTCATCATCACGGCCGACATCGAGGACAAGACCATCCCCGAGGCCATGGAGCAAATCACAGCCTTCTATCCCATACGTTGCGTCATCGAAGACCGTATCATCCATGTCGAGGCGCTGCGCAAGCATGACAACCAGTATCGCGGCATGGTGGTGGGCGCGGACAGCATCCCTCTGCCTTACGCCAAGGTGACTATCTATAATCCAGTCGACAGTACCTTGCTGCAAGAGTCGGCATGCAGCAATGCGGGTGTCTTCGTGGTGCCCTGCACGGAAGTCGATGTGCTCATCCGCTTCACCCATGTGGCGCACGACACGCTGTGGGTGCGTCCCATGCAGAGCGATCTGGGTACCATCACGCTTAAGGAGCACGACACACGACTCGAAACAACGACCGTGGTGGCTCCACCCTGGACGGGCAGGAGCATAACACTTTCGTTTCAGTTTATCGACGAGTTCACATCGATGGACCTGCCTATTAGCAAAATAAGTGAGGTTCAAAAGTTGGTTGCAGAGAGTGATACGACCAAGGAATACCCAGTATGGTTGGCAGATACTTACAATGGTGCATCGCATGTTACCAACTATCGCTTCGATGTTCCTGCTCGCCCTGGTGACTATATTCTGACTGTACGCTATGAGGGTTATGAACCTCTGCGGATGCCTTACCATGTGGAAAAGACAGGGCGTAGAAATAAGATAGACGAAACAATCCGCATGAAACGCTTGATGCCAAAATCTACAAAACAATATGTCGAAGACCCAGATGGCGACATCATCGTGGACGGTAAACGCATGCGTGAAGTGGTTGTTGCAGCCACCAAAGTGAAGATGTATTACAAGGGTGACACCATCGTCTATAATGCCGATGCCTTCACGCTGCCCGATGGTTCCATGCTGGAGGACGTGCTGAAAGCGATGCCGGGCGTGGAGGTCAACAGCAATGGTGAGATAAAGGTGAACGGTCGCAAGGTGGACGTGCTGCAACTGGATGGCAAGGACCTCCTCAGCGGTGGCACCGAGATGCTGCTGAAGAACCTGCCTCACTACACCGTGGGTCAGGTGAAGGTTTTCGAACAGGACGAGTTGGGCGCACGCCTCGTTGGCGCACAATCATTAGTAAAGGAGTATGCCATGAACGTGACACTCAAGAAGCAATACAAGATTGGGTGGCTTGGCGAGATAGAGATGGCTGGCGGCGTACCCACAGGCAAACAAGAAGAATTTGGAGGAAAGAAGCCCTCCCCCTTTGGGGGGAGTTGGAGGGGGCTTGCTCGTGCCTTTGTGACACGCTTCTCGGAGCAGTCACGTCTGATGGTTGCTGCCATGTCCAACAACATCAACAACAACAGCTTTAACAACAGAGGATCGTGGGATGATGATGACATAATCCCCACAGATTTGCAGCGCCACAATTACCTATCGTTGATGTACAGTGTCTATGACCGTCAGGAACGCTACGAGGACAATGTCTTCCTAAGTAGCAAGTGGATGCGTACAGAGTCGGAGAGTCGTCAATCTTCACTCACCTATCTGACCCACGGCGACACGTGGTCGCGACTGCACCAGACTGGGCTGAGCAACAATCTCGCAGGCTATTTCTGCAACCGCTTCGTCCTCAAGAAGCCCTTTGCTCTCCAGCTCATTACCGAACTCAATTACAACCATCGTGAGAGCAACGGCCTCAGTCGGTCGGCACAGTTCAATGCCGATCCTGCGTCCTACGGCGATGTGGTGGCGGTGATGGACTCACTGATGCAGAATCCCTTCCAATCTGGCATCTCCAGCATTACCCTCAGCAAAAGTCGTTCGGAGAGTCTGCAGAATGGTACCGACTGGAGCTTTAAGCAGGAAGTCAGCTACAACAAGAAGACAGCCTCAGGCGATCGTCTTTACATCTCTCCCGTCTTCATGCATAAGCAGCAGAGTGGCACAGAGCACAATGCCTACCAGTTGGACTACATCCAGGGGCAGGGCCAGAACGACTATCGCCATCGCTACAATCTGTCGCCAAGTCATAGAAACCGATTCGAACTGCACGCTAATTACACATATAATATCCACAGCGAGCTGGCCGTCTTCTTTGGAAACAACCTCATTTGGAATCAGGCACATAAAGAGCATGAACGATACCGACTGAATCAGACAAGCGGATGGTCGGCAGACAATGCACTTGGAGCATTGCCCTCTACACGCCAACTCCTCATGCAGGGCTTCGACCGCCAGAACTCGTACGTCGAGGACCAAAGCAAATTGTCAAGCCGTTACTTTGTCAACTTGAGATATAAACATAACCGTGGCAGCATTCGTAATGAACTCAGCCTGGCTCCTGCCGTGACAATATGGAACGAGCGCGAAAAATATCATCGTGGTACACTCGACACCTGCTTCAGTCGCAAGCAGCTGATGCCTGAATTACTCGCCATGTTCGATAACAATATGAAGAGGAAAAACGAGGATGGTCTCAATATCGATCGTAAGTTCGGTAGCTATTATGATTTTCGCGGAAAAGCCCCCGACATGCAGATGCTGCTACCTGTGCGCGATGCTTACAATCCGCAGGCCATCACGTTGGGCAATCCCCATCTGCACCGCTCGTACGACCATAGCCTTACCACTCAATTTGATTATAATCGATACCGAAACTGGAATGCCGATGGCATTTACGAGCATTTGAGAGCCACCTTCAACGTGCAGCAGAATGCCATTGCTACGGGCTATACCTACAATCCCACTACAGGTGTCTATACCAACCAGCCCACCAATATCAATGGCAATTGGCAGGCCAACATCTATTGGGCGCACCAACATGTACTCAGCAACTTATTTAGCTACGATATTATGAACGGCTATACCTATCGTCATAGTGTGGATCTCATTGGTGGTGAGCGCAGCACGGTCAACTCGCAAACGGTCAAACCAGAGTTGTTATTCTTGTACAAGCCTAGCAGCGAGAATCAGATAACGCTGACCGGTACATGGAACTGGACACGCTATGATAGTGAGCGCCCCGGTTTCACCACTCGCTCCACGCTCAATCATCAGTATGTGCTCAGCGGTCAGTGGCAGTTGCCGCTCGACATCCAGTTCGTCACCGACTTTGGTCTCTATGTCCGCAGCGGTTACGACACTCCCTCGATGAACACCAGCGACTGGGTGTGGAATGCTTCGCTCTCCCGTTCATTCTGGAAGGAGAAGCTCTTGCTGAAGGTTACCGGCTATGACATCCTGCAGCAAATCAACAGCATCACGCAGGACTACAACAGCCAGGGCCGCACCGAGACCTGGGTACGCTCCATCCCCAGCTACGTCATGGCCACCCTGACGTACAAGTTCCACGTAGCGCCAAAGGCGAAGAAATAATCTTTATTGTGAAATGATAATAAATTAGTTAGATAATCCGACTTTTGTAGACGTGCAAAAGTCTGTCACACCGTCCGCTGTCCGAGAGGATAGTGGGCGGTCTGCTATAGAAAAGAAACGTCCACAAACATCCTAACTATTAAAATCAACTCTTTCCATTAAGAATTCCATGATTATGTTTTGCCGGTTCGGGGAATAGTCTTATCTTTGCAACGCTCTCACACATCCGTGGGAGCGTTTTTCATGTTTTTTTTTTTCAAGAAAATGTGTCTTTGGGGTAATGAATCGGTTTGCTCAGTTGTTTATAGAGTAAAAGCAAATTCGTAATGATAGCACTATTCAGACATAAACGGCAGATGACAGACGAGGAGTTCGACACGCTCTTCCGGCAGTCCTATCCCAAGCTGTACCGCCTGGCCTTCTCCATGCTGAACGACCAGGAGGACAGCCGCGATGTGGTGAGCGGCGTGTTTGCCGACCTGCTGGACAAGCCTCATCTGCCAGCTCCTATCAACGAAGGTTATCTCATGGCTATGGTGCATAATCGCGCGTTGAACCTACTGAAACACAGGCGAGTGGAGAATGAAGCGAGAGCGGATATGCTGCACGCTGTCCAGTCTGCCACCTCTCCTTGTCTGGCCGATGACGATCGGCTTGTGGAGGTGCTGACTTTCATCGAGACACAGCTGACGCCCCAGACGCGTAGGGTGCTGACGCTTTGCTTCGACGAGAAGAAGACCTACCAGCAGGCGGCCTCAGAGCTCGGGGTCAGCGTGCAGGCCATCAACAAGCACATCTCTCAAGCCTTGCGCAAGCTGAGAGAGCGTTTTAATCCCCTTTACAAAAGAAACAGATGAAAATGAAGCAACCCGAAGACAATATGGAACTGGAGGTGATGAGAGCCTTCGTTTCCCAGAAATCCGACCAAGAGATAGGCATGCCCGACGTGGAGCAGGAACTGTCTCGGCTAAAGGCAAGAAGAAAAGACAGTGCCTCTGCCTCTGAGCAGCATACTGGGATCTCCCTGCGCAAGATTGCCGCTATCCTTGTGGCTACCCTCTTACTCACTGGATTGAGCTATGCCGCCATGCGTACCTCTTTCTTCACCCAAGCCTGGGATGAAGACAAGGCTCAGGTGACGGACGTGACTACCACAGATGCCGACCCGTCGGAGTCCATTGTTTATACTCCCGAAATCAAGATGGTGGGGGATAGTGTGGTCCTCTTCAAAGACTTCCGCCTCGACTCCATCATGATGCAGATAGACCAACACTACCAGGTGACGACCCGCTTCACGGACGAGTCTGTCAGGGGCATCCACATGCTCTTGAAGTGGAACCCGAAGCAGCCGCTGGACGAGGTGCTGAACCTGCTGAATGGCTTTGAACGCCTGAAGGTATATCGTGAGAAGGACGAACTGATTATTGAGAATCCATAAATAGAATAAGGTTATGAAACGATTTACTATCGCACTCTGGACCTTATTGCTATGCCTCACGGCTCAGGCCCAACATATCAGCGTCACCTTCAAGGACACCCGTCTGCCCGAGGTGCTGGAGCAGTTGACCCTATTGCAGGACGAGTATCTGATCTGCGCCATCAACGATGACCTGGAGCAGTTCATCATCACGGCCGACATCGTGGGCAAGACCATCCCCGAGGCCATGGAGCAAATCACAGCCTTCTATCCCATACGTTGCGTCATCGAAGACCGTATCATCCATGTCGAGGCGCTCCGCAAACAGCAGATACAGTATCGCGGTACGGTTGTGGGTGCGGACAGCATCCCCCTGCCTTACGCCAAGGTCACGCTCTACAACGCCCTGGACAGTACACAATTACAGGAGGCTGCATGCAGCAATGCCGGTGTCTTCGTGGTGCCATGTACGGAGGACGATGTGCTCATTCGCTTCACCCATGTGGC
>JAGHUS010000099.1 GCA_018064685.1 Bacteroidales bacterium
TTATATTCTTTGCCATTTTTGTGCTATTTTTGGTTTCTAATAAGACCTTATCATGTCAGATTATCACTCAAAATCTTGGAAGAGTCATTTTCCGGACAACAATAGAATATTTCAGAGATCAGTGAAACGGGAAACCATCAAATAATCAGCAAACCGAAATGCATAGATATACACTCCTTATAGTTTTCTTCATGTCGCAAATGCTTCTTTGTCCGCTTGGGGCAGAATCATTGAACTTGTCTGCGGAAGACAATTCGCAATCATCACAACCCGTGGCAGCCAACGATACTGTGGCCAGCAACACGAAACGTGGATTCTGGGAAAAGGGACTAGGACGATTCCTGAAGAAAGCCGACAACAAACTGAAGGAATGGGAGGCCGCAGGCATTGACACCAACTATGTGCGAGTGCCCGAACGTGACCGCTACGTATACCTGGGTGGATACGGATACTATCAGCACCACAACATGGAGTTCCCCATCCTGGTACACACCATCGACTATCCTGAGTTCATCCGTCCCTACATTCCCAGTAATATAGACGAGAAGAGCTATATGAACACGCGCGTACACACGTTTCAGACTGAAATGGAACTGGGAATAGACTGGCGCGGCGTGACCATCGAACTGCCCATCACCATCACAAACAAATACAGCAAGTCTTTCGGTCTCGCCAAAAACGGAAACGCCTGGGGACTGAGACTGCGTTACAAGCAACTGGACCAGATGAGCGGAACACTGGACGACGCCTACAACCAGGTTACTGAGGCGATGGTTGACAGAATGCTGGAAGACTACATAATAGACGAAGAGCATGGCGACAACAGTCCGGTAGAGACCAGTACCCGCAAAATAGGAAAAGACGAACTGGACCTTCGCACCTTCTATGCTGAGGCATACTACGTGTTCAACCACACCAAATTCAGCCTCTCGGCAGGAATGTATGGCGACATGGTGCAGAAGAAGCCCGCTGGCAGCCTTTTCGTCATGGCCAACTACTACCAGAGCGACATGAAGTGCAACAACCTTCTGAACTACGAACACGACAAGTTCCGCACCAGCAGAGTGTCACTGGGTGCGGGCTATGGCTACAACCTGCCATTCTTCGATGGCCGACTGTGCTTCCATGCCAGTATCATTCCCATGTTGTCGGTGATGAACCGTGTAAGCCACAGCGGCTGGTCAAGTGCTGAGGAAGGCGATGACGATCCGTTGAGCGAAGAGATAGATGCCCTCTTCGAGAGCTATGACATGCACTACTATGATGCATGCAAGTATGGTCGCGACTCTGCTTTCCGCGTCAATCTATTCGGTCGTTTTGCAGTGAACTACAGCATCAACCGCTACATCATCAGTCTGCTGGCCAACTATCGCCGCTATCTTTTCGGGGCTTCGTCAGGCATGAAAGTGGCAGACCGCGAGCTGGACGTACAGCTGAATGTGGGATGGAGATTCTAGGTTCATGCGAAAGTTGAATCATAACTTGTTCGCAAACCCGAAGCGGCCATTCGACTGGATAGTATAAGTATGGCTATCGCTGTCATTCAGAAAGGCATTGCCATGCCCATCCGTATAACCGGTGTAAGATTTGCCGTTCGAGTCGGTAAGAAATACTATCCCACCAGCTCCCACATTGCCCTGGAAGAAAGTACCGTTTGTACTTAATCCGCTGACATGTCCCGAGGAATTGACCTCAAGGTTTACAAAGCTGCTCGAATCGACATTATTTACCACAATATGTCTGCTACTTTCCGCACCATGAACGTCTGACACGCCTGCTTCAGGCTTCACGGACGGAGTAGCCGGTTCATGGCTCATATCAAGCACATACCTCTTGACTCCTACTTCCAGAGGCACATTACCATCCACAATATCCTGCAACAAATTATCATCATCCTCAATTTCCTCGTCCAGGTCTTTATTAAAGGGAGAGAGACGATAGACAAGCACACCAATGGCACCAATGAAGAGAGCCAGGAATACACACATAAAGATGATGAAAGGCAGAGGAAGATGATTGAAACCTGAATATAACATGACTACGTTCATAATTAGTGTAGAGCTTATATTTAGTTCAGAGTGTAGAGTGTAGAGTTTAGAGTAGTTTAGAAAGTGTAGAGTGTAGAGATTAGAGTAGTTTTGAAAGTTCAGAGTGTAGAGTTTAGAGTTTAGAGTAGTTGGCTAGTTTAGAGTTTAGTGTTTAGAGTTTAGAGCAGTGGAGGAGATATTAGTTGTGAGTTGAGAGGATTTATTTAGATTAGAGTTTAGTGTTTAGAGGAGTTTAAAAGAAGTATAGTTGTTGAGTCCAAAAAGTTAACTTACTAACTTCACACTCTAAACCATTCAACTACTCTAAACTCTAAACTCTAAACTATACCACTACTCTAAACTCTAAACTAAAAACTATTCAACTACTCTAAACACTACACTCTAAACTCTAAACTAATAAATTATCTTTCTTCCATCAACAATATAAACACCATGCTTCAAGCCCCCAAGACTGGCAGAATTGCGCTTAGTGCTGACTCTGCGTCCCGACAGGTCATACATGTTCTTTTCTGCATTTCCGCGAACAGCAAAGATGGAGTTTGCTAGTCCGGCTTCGGGATTGATCACCTCGTTGGGGTTCATGTATGCCATAGCCTCTTCGGGGGTCAACTGAGGATTGTGACGCAGCCAACTGCCCACAACGCCTGTCACCATAGGTGAGGCCATACTCGTGCCCGACATGGTGCCGTAATGGTACTGACGGCCATCCTGTTCGATGGTCTGCGTGTAGGGATAGAGCGATTGGTACTGGTCGTAGCTGTTCAGCGCACTCTCAATATTGTCGCCATAGGCAAAGACATTGGGCTTCACTGCCCCGTCGAGACGAGGGCCGCGACTGCTGTAGTCAGCCACCGTGCCGTCGTCCTTCATGGCTCCGACACTGATGATACGGTCGGCCGTTCCGCCCAGTTCGGTGATGCCATAACGATTGTCACCCTTGACAAAGCCTTCACGATCGTGGTCGAAGAAGGTGGAGGTGATTTCATCGCTCCAGGCATGAATGGTACCTTCGGAAAGTGGCGTGATGTTCAACGCCAGTTCGTATTTCATGGCCGCACTGCTCTGGTCGATGTCAATAGTGGTGTGTGTCTTACCATTGCGCTCGTCAATATCAGTGTGAAACTTGAAGACGCCTTTCAGTCGACCAGTGGTGGGAGCCCAAGTATAATCCTTTACGCCACCTTGAGCATCGTCGGCAGCGGGACCG
Source organism: Bacteroidales bacterium (assembly GCA_018064685.1). GTDB lineage: Bacteria > Bacteroidota > Bacteroidia > Bacteroidales > Bacteroidaceae > Physcousia. The sequence continues at coordinate 3,256 of JAGHUS010000099.1, forward strand.
GCCACTACCACCTCGCTCTGCGAAGACACATTGCCATTCTCATACTGAATGGCACTGAGCTGCACGCTGTACCTCATGCCAGGCGTTCCCCATATATCGACCGTACCCGTAGTATTGTCCTGCGAACGATAGATGATGAATGTGTTAAGAGGTTCACCGCTCGTTTCAAGATGTCCCGTGCTGATGCCGGAGTTGCCCACCGAACCGCAGAGGATGCGTCCCGCACCTACCGTCTTGTTGATGAAAGCATCGAAGGCAGAGGTACCGTCGTGGGGACCACGATGCGAACCCATCGACATATTGATGACGCAGGGCTTAGCCACGCTTTCAGCATAATCGAAGATATACTCGATGGCATCGCGCAGCCTGTTCTCGTCCACACGTCCCGAGCCCTTCGACACGAGAACCACCTCTGTGCCAGCCTCCTTGCCTGCATACTGCAAGGCACGAGCCGTGACATGACTGCCATGACTCTGTGTCTGGTCGTCGGCACAAGCCGTAAGAATAGCAGCAGTGGTGGTCATCTCATAGCCATAGTCATAGCCTGCGGGATGAGCACCCTCAGTGCCCTGCTCCCACACACGACTGATGAGCAGAGAGCCATCCCCGGCACGGAAGGCGGGATGAGTGTAGTCGAAACCCATGTCGATAATGCCGATAACCAAACCTTGAGCGCTGGCCACAAGAGCCAGCGCTGCAAGTATCATAAAGGAGAATATTCTCTTCATTTAGCTACTTTCTTACCATTTATAATATACAGGCCGTGTGCCATCTTGCTCACCTTGCGGCCCTGCAGGTCATAAACCTCCTTCTTGTTGTTTGCTTGGGTGAGGTTGATGATGCCCGTCTCGTCAACAGACACCGCACACTCCTCTACATTCCACACATTGCAGGTGAGAGGATTCTCGGTGACGTCAGAGACGAAGGCCACGATACGCATGTCGGCGGGGATGGCCTTGATGTCCTTGTTATCGGCTTCCGATTCAGTAGCCAGCACGTTCTTGGCATATTGGCCAGTGATAACCTCGGGGATGCTGTACTCGAAGCTGTAGGTGTTGCTGGCACCCTCAGCCAGTTCAATCTGCTTACCCCAATAGCCAGTCAGCGACATACGCATTGCGTGGTTGTGAGCTACAAGTCCTGCACCCTTCTGATAGCGCATCACGTTATCTTGCACAAGCCATACATTGAGAGCATGCAACTCGTTGGTGGGCAGCTCATAGCACATCACATCGATAGTAACCTTGCCGGTGCGGTTGGCATCGTCGAAGTCATTATTCATCGTCAATCCCACATAGGGAGCCACATTAAGCGCTGCATTCACACCAGCACGCACGTTGGCAATAGAGTTGCTCTCGAAGACAACGCTTGTTGCCTCGGCAGTGAGGGGCATACGGTTCACCATGCCACCAGGTGCAAACGTGCCACCACCTTTGCTGTAGAACCATGTATACTCCATATCCTCGGCAAGAGTGAAGTTATCGGGATTGAAACCAGCGTGATGATATACCTCGACGCTCTGTTCGGGAATCTCGGAGAGCACCTCGTTGATAGCGATGACAGCAGCGGGACAGTTCACACAGTTCATGCCAGTGAACTCCTCGAAGAGTATCTTCTTCTTGGAGTCGGCGGGATAGATATAGGGCTTGCTAGACTGTGCATTGTCGGTCATATCCTTGTCAGCCTTGCCGTTCACCTTCGACACCTTGACGTCGAGAGGCAGACGACCCGCAGCAGGAAGGTCAACATTCTCGATGACGAGGTCGTAGGCCTCGCCCTGCTTCAGACTGATGCCCTCAACGTGCCTGTTCACCTCCTTGGCAGCACCAATCTTATAGGTCACATCGAAGTCAGTGACCTCGTTGGCACCATAGTTGAACACCTGCGTACTGATGCTCATTGGCTCACCCATCTTGTTGTACACACCCGTGAAGAAAGGCTTGACAAGCACATCGTTGCTGGCAATGTTCTCGTCCACGAGAATCTGTATGTTGGGAGCACCATAGCCCTGTCGGCTGATGTCGGTCCAACCGTTGGCTGTCAGTGCCCAGGCCAGACCATCGGGAAGGTCGAGTGTCTCATCGAAGAGCATAGGATTGTAGGCAGCACTCAGCGAGCACTTGATGCCGACGTACAGTGCCTTGTCACCCTTTATCTCATAGGGAGTGTCGAGGGCGTAGTCCTTCATCGTGGTCGAGAACTTGCTTGTAGCCTGCTCTACGACGGGAGTTGCGTTGACGTCGTCACCCTCGATGATGACAAGACGAGGATTGTCCATCTGTGAAGTACCGGTAGCCGTGCGTATAGCCTTGATCTTGCTGCCCGCCAGCATAGCCGTCTTCTCCTTGGGCAGACGAATGAGCATTCCCTGCTCACTGCCGCTGTTGAAGCGGACACCATCCTTGCGATATACTGCACTTGTGGTGTAGCCCACATAGTTGTCCTGCACCTTGACCACGTTGTCAGGATCGTAGGTCGAGTCGTAGGTGAACTCTACCTTGAAACCATCGCTCACGGTTCCGTCATCGAAGGTGACAAGACCATAAGGTACCTCAAAATAATATGTCACTCCGTCCTTCACCTTGCTCAACTCACCAGCAGTGGTGAAACACAGACGGTTGTCTACGATCTTCGAGAAGTAATACATGAAGCTCATAGCTGCATACTTGTCGTCGGCCTTGTTGTAGACCTTCAGATTACCACCGTTAAGATTGGTGGCACGCGAGGCAATGGTCTTGCCGGGGAAGGACAGGAAGATGCCATCCAGCTTAGCAACGGTAGAGCCATTGGCAGGAACAGACTCCCACGCCATGCTCTCCTCGCCCAGCACCTTGTACTGAGCACGAATCTCGGGATGTCGCAGACTGTCGGCCCATTCCTCGAGAGAGGGTGACATGTGGTAGCTGGCCTCGGGAATGACAAGGGTATAGTCGCCGGCCTTGGTGACACGGTTCTTCAGTGTTATCTTGCCGGCATTGTTATAGTCCAAGCTGAGCGAACGGGTGCTGCTTGTCACAACATTACCCTCTGAATCAATGACATAAGGGTTAACCGTCTGATCGTAATTCAGCGTGAAGACACCGGGACAATAGGGGAACTCCAGAAGGAACTCACCCAGACCTGTGACCGTCTCGCCCACAGCGGGATCAAGTCGGTACTCGAATACATTATGAGGCACTCTATCGGGATCCTCGGCATCGGTATAGACATACTGGAACGAGATGGAATCCAGCACGTGATCTACACCCGCAGCATCGGTGGCAGTGAGTGTTCCGGCTGGAATGGCGAAACGCAGATAGTCATTATCGTCAGTACCCCAACCCTTGCGACGCGCATTACGCTTCGCCTGGACGCTCTCGGGAGTGGGAACATGATAGCGGTAGGGAGTGAGACGCAACGTGTTACCGGTTACCTTCATGTTGTTCTTCGTGGCGAGGTATTGAATGGCATTCAAGCTATTCTTGCCCGACTTCTCCTCGAGCGAGGTTCGGTAGACGAAGGCAAACGCATCTTCGGGACTGGTGAGACGCACGCTCTTATAGTCCGAGAAAGTCACATAGACAGTGTCAGGAGTATGCAACTCCTTGTCCAGCGAAGGCTGATACACACAGTTGCCCGCACTCTGGGCATAGGTTGCGCTGCACATTGCAAGCAGCGCTATGATGACGGTGGCTATTCTTTTCATTTTACTAAGATTTTCTTGTTGCCCTTAATATAGATACCCTTCTTAGCACCGTTTGACGTAGTCGACGAACTTACCTTTCGACCTGCGAGGTCATACATTTCGCCCTTGAAATGCTCCTTCACGGCAGGGGTATTGATGCTAGTGGCATCGAAGTTCCATCCAAAGTAATAGGGTCTGCTCGTCTTCACATCATTGGCAGCCGAACCATAGATGGCAGCAACCTTGACGTTGTGCCGGTTCTCCTTCTCGGCAGCACTGAACTTATGCGAAGCAGTGAGCTCGGAACCTGCTGCGATGGTCACGCCCGAATCAACACCATCCCAGTATACCTTATAGCCCTGTACAGGCAGAGCCTTCTGGTCCTTGGCGGTGATGACGAGTCCCAGCATCCAGTTGCCACGCGAACCCACCTCTGTCTCGAAGCTAGACCATGTCACGCCGTCGTCCAGACTGAACAGGTCGCTCAGCATGATGTTGGCGGGATTACCGTCCATACCCAGGATGGGCTTCTCGGCATCGCCGTCATAGCAGTCGGCAACAATCTGATACTCAGTGTCCACACCATCCATGCTGATGGGCTTGTCAAGCCAGATGGTGTTCCACTCGCCCAGCACGTAGTCTACGCCGCGCTCCAGCTCGATGCTCCACACTGTGCCGTGCGTACCATTCAGATAGAATGTATACTCGGCATTACCCAAGGGGAAGAAGCGTATACCGCTTATCTGGTAGTCGCCAATGTACGGTGCAATCATATTATAAGGATATACGGCAGCAGCCTGGAACGAGTAGCCGTCGGCAGCAGTGGTCTGTGCACCATGGGTGAACTTATCGGTGCTATAGCTGAGGAATGACTTCTCATCGTCCATCGGAGCACGCCAAGAGACGGTGGCATTCAGGTCTTCGTCCGTTCTGATAACAACATCCGACACCTTGTACGAAGCATCGTTGAAGGCAACCTGAACCTTGGCCTCCGAAGCCTCACTCTCACGACCGTCGCTGTAAACAGCACTTACGCTGTAGCTATGGGTGCCGTCAGCAACAGTGGGAATGACGTACTTGCATGTGGTGGGAGATACGGTGGTAATCTCAGCGCCGTCCTGACGAAGCTTGTAGCCCTTGAGCGAAGCCACAACACCGTCCTGCGACCCCATGCCGAGACAGATAGGCCAGCTGTAGGGATATTCATAGCCGTTGGCCAGACCGTCCTCGTAGAGTGACACGAATGCCTCGCCGGGCTGACGGATAAGGTCGTTGTAGCCGGGGTCGCTGTCGCCAACAACCAGTCCCACAACATTATAGCTCGAGGTGGTAACGTCGACAAAGATGCTGACAACAACATCCTCGGTGGCAGGCACCTCAACGGGTTTCTTCAGGCGGATGGTGTTCTTCTGTCCGTACTGCAAGGTCGAGGCATCGACGGTCTCGCTGTAGAAGGGCTCGCCATTGAGGTTTGAACCTGTATAGAAATTGATTGTCCATGACGACTGTGCGCTCATGGGATAGAACGACACCTCGCTGATAGACATACCCTCGTACATCTTCAGGTCGGCATTGCGGAAACGCACTCCCGTCTCCATATCCCACTTGCCGCCACCAAAGCCAGCTACCGAACGGCCCTCCTCGTAATACTGCAGGCTGGGCAGGTTTGTACCAGCAGCCTCCCATGCCAGACGCACCTTGTTGATACCGGTCTGGTAACCGCCAAGGTTGCTGGGTGCAGCTAGGCTGAGAGCCTTGAGGGTGACACTCACGGGTTCGCTTGCCTCGCCGGCAATGCCGTTATACAAAGCCTTTACGGTGTAGGTATAGGTCTTGCCAATCTGCAATCCACGGTCGGTGCACGACAGTGCCTTGCCGCTGTATATCTCAACGCCATCACGATAGACGGTGTAGCCTGTCACAGCACTCGCATTGGCAATGGGAACCTTCCACGAGATGGTGGTGGTAGCAATACCCGACATCTGCTTGGCTGTTACCGATACGGGAGGACGACTGGTGATGTTCTCGTCCAGCTTAATCATGATTACACCCGTAAGACCATCGGGATACTTGGCATTGGTGAAGAATGTCTGCTCATCGTCGCTCATATAGCGTATCTCGGTGAGGGTCACACCCTTAGGCAACATAGCTCCCTTGGCTACAAGCTCGTCCTGCAGATTATGCCACACACCATCACGATAGTACGAGGCAAAGCTTATAAGGTCGAGGCTGGTTACTTTGTCAGCCTCACCATATACAACACCATTGCTTGTCACACCAGCCACCGTAGCAGCATCGACGTTGGTGTTCTGGTCAAACTCTACAACGGCATTGGTATTGCGGTCGAACAGCTTGTTCCATGTGGCTACATAACGTCCATTGGGACTCACACCACTGGTGATAGTCCATTGGCCCACATGCTGACGACCATCGGGAACAACCTCGGTGTATGATCCGTTCTTGCCTGTCCAATAGGCGGGAAAACGTATGCCGCCAAACTGGTCGAAACCACCTACCACGCTGGCATCGTCACTCATGTGCTCTGCCACACCGGTCTCCTCCATAGGCAGCAGATTCACAGTGCTCTTCATGTTCTCGTCAATGGTCCACACACAGGCCTTCCAACCCTTGGCAGTGCTCAAAGCACCCGCCACATGCCGGCCGTCGCTGGTAATATAACGAGCGCCACCCAGACTGGTGATGCCCGAGTCGATAGTGCCCAGCACGCCATAGTCCAGCACATGCCACTTACCGCCATACCAGATGCAGGGCGACTGAATCTCGGCTCCGTTGCTCAGCACCTCATTCGAACCAAATTCGCCCACAACGACACCATCGTTGCTCACTGCGAAACCGAAGCTAAAGGGACCATAGGTGTTCAGAAACTCAAACTCATTGTTCTTGGTGTTCCAGCGGTAAGCCTGATAGACCGAACCATCATACACACCACCCGTAGCCCACTGGCCGTTAAGACTGGCATAAGCCAACTGAGTGTAGCAACCCGTAAAACGCGGAGCCTCCAACACGAGAATGCCATTGTCGGCCACAGCACTTGTGCACAGCAGCATGACGAATGACAAAAGCAAGTAAATCTTCTTCATATATCTGTTATTGTTTTGTAATCACTTTTTTATTCTAGCCAAAACGATTTGGCTCAATTATTAATATGCGGCGCAAAGATATAAAAAAAAAATGAAAATTTACAATAAATTACACATTTATATAACTGTGCCGAATCATTTTTACACAGATAACGGCTATCAAGTCATTGTGAACAAGATAGCCGCTACCACTAACAGGTATTCAATAATCGTTTACCATTCTTCATCCCAAAGGCTCTCACCTTTCACAAGACCATCGCTCTCTTCGTCACCGCCAGTACCTTGTCCACCTCCAAGTGCAGGTGTACCTTCATCCATGATAGAGGGACTCTGACAAACCAGGTTATCCAACATGATGTTTTTACACATCAAACTGGGTACAATATATTTCTTTTTCATTTCCAGATCTTTTCAGATTTATTTCACTTTATTCAACTTTCGCTTGTAATGATCAGATTGATTATCAAGTCGCTTCGCGAGAAATCTATGCGGCTAAAGCCGGAAATCTTGTTGCTTTCGCTGGAAATCTCTTTTTTGGAAATATTTCCTTATTAAAGATTTCCCCGAAGGGCTGAATATTTCCCCGATAGGGCTAAGATTTCTTGCCGACAGGCAAC
>JAGHUS010000029.1 GCA_018064685.1 Bacteroidales bacterium
TGAAGTAGAAATATCAACCAATAAAAACATAATAAAAAACCGGTTTTTTGAAAGGTTTTTCTTTGTTGATGTTTGATTTCTCTCACACGAAAGCCACAAGTACCTATAATATATATAATAGGTATAGGAGCCCATAAAGCCAGAGGAGGTTCGACTCCTCCTCTGGTAACAAAGAAAACAAACCGCCCCGGTGGGCAAAGCGAGAAAGAAAACAGTAATATTATAAACGTAGAATGAGGGTCTACATAATGTTTTAAAAATATATATTCACGAAGTAATTCGCGGGTAAAAAAATAATTAATGTTCAATTAATGTTCAATTAATGGTAATTAATGTTAAACAAGAAAAAAGCGAAAACAACATATAGTATTAACCTAATGAATTAAAAAACCTGAAACGAAAACAAAATCTATTAAACAATCAAACGAGAAAGAAACAAAAAAAACAATTTATTAAATCATTTATTAACTTAAATTCTTTTAATTATGAAGAAAGTACTTTTTATGTCCGCTATCGCAGCTGCCGCACTCGCCAGCTGTACAAGCGATGAGTACGTGGGGCAAGTTGGCCAGACTCTTACCGAGTCCATCAACTTTGGCACTTCAGCGCAGAAGACCACTCGTGCTGGTGGTGAATTTACGCATGGTGCTGCTGCCGAGAAGTTGAACAACAACTTCATCGTGTACGGTTTCAAGACTGCTTCCGATGAGGTTACCTCTGATGGTGATCAGCCAGTATTCCAACTCTACAATGTGAACTACACAGAGGGTACTGCAAACACCACAGAGTCTAACACCGCAGGTTGGGAGTATGTAGGTCTTGCTAATCATGACAATAGTGTCAATCCTCAGACCATCAAATACTGGGATCTCTCTGCTAACAGCTATGTATTCTCAGCTGTTTCTGGTGTAGGTATCACCGCAACCAAGATTCTTGCAGGAAGCGTAGGAACCAATTACGAAAAGGGCTGGAATGTTACTATCCCTGCTGGTGGTGACCTCTCGTCTCTTTATGCTTCAAATCGTGTTGTTATGACCAAGGATGGTTCTACAACTTCTACAAGTGGTGAGGTTAGTGGTAAGTTCAAGGAGCAAGTCAACCTCACCTTCTATAACCTTGCCACCAAGATTCGTTTCGGTATCTACGAGACCATTCCCGGCTACAGTGTTAAGATTGACAAGTTTTACTACAACAGCGATGAGTCTACCACAAACTTCGGTGTAAATGGTTCATTTAAGACCGTTCCTGCCGCAGGTACAACCTTGACCGTTACCTACTATGATGCCACCGCCGCTTCTGTCGAGAATCGTCCTAAGGTTGATGCAGGTAGTGTGTCAGCTGCAGGATATGGTGAGTTCGGTACCAACATTCAAGCTACTAATCCCATCGGTACTACAAGCATTGCAGCTACTTATGATCAGGCTGGTGGTGAGTACACTTATATCCTTCCTTACACCAATACCAGTGGTATGGATTTGAAGGTTGACTACACTCTGACCTCTACCGATGGTTCTCTTGAAGATATCCATGTTAAGGGTGCTTCTGCTCATGTTCCTGCCAACTTTACAGATTGGAAAGAGAACTTCGCTTACACCTATCTCTTCAAGATTAGCGATAACACCAATGGTACTACTGGTACTCCTGGTGTTGATGATCCCGGTCTCTATCCCATCACCTTCGATGCAGTAGTAATTGGCGAAGAGGACGGCATCCAGGAGACTATTACTTCTGTTGCTGATCCTTCAATCACGACCTATCAGAAGGGTAAGGTCGTAACAGAGAACGATGAATATGTTGCTGGTGACATCTTCTTCGAGAATAGTGCTCTTAACGTTTCTGGCTATAAGGTTTACGAGGTTAACAACTATGGTGACATTGAGAAGAAGATTACCGAGGAGGTTGTTGCTAACTGGAAGAATAACTTCTGTGTTCTGACCGAGGTTGCTACCGAGGATGCTTCTACTCTGATTCCTGCAGGTATCCCCTTGTCAGATGGTACTTATATCTCTAAGACTGCTGATCAGGCTTACAAGTTCACTGCTGTTGCAGGTAAGACTTATGTAATCGCTAGCGGTGATATCAATGTAACCACTACCAAGTACAAGGTTGTTAAGATTGCAAACGGTCCTGCAGCTGCTGTTAATTATACTCAGTCAATGACTACTGCAACAATTTCTGCAGCTAATGGAGTTGCAGTTTATAAGTTGAAGAGTGACAGTCCTAAGGCCAACTCTGCCGTTCTTGGTGCAGCACCTCTTTTGAAGATCTATGACTCAAGTGACAATGATGTAACTACTAACTTCACCATTGCTCCTGGTTCTGCACCCGGCAACTATAAGATTGGTTTGACCGCTGCTGCTATCGCTGCTGGTGCTAACGATACTTACACTGTTAAGTTTAACGGCGTTGGCGACCAAACCTTCACTGTTGGTTTGCTCTATGCTCTCACTTCAAGTCCTGTAACTGTCGTTAAGAATGGTTCTACCGACACCTTCATTCTGACCGATGGCACTAACCCAATTAGCGATGCAGTTATTAAGAACTTGCCTACTGGCGTAACCATTATCGAGACTTCAACTCCAGGAACTTATGAAGTTGCTGCAACTTCTGCAGCAACGGCAGGTGCTTACACTACCACTACCGTTGCAGGTCAGGCTCTGACTATCAATGTGGATAACTATTGGTTCGCAAGCAATATTAACTTCACATTCGACTACACAGGTACTGCTGCAGCCCAGACTCTTGCTCTTCACAAGAATTATGGTGACGCAAATGTTCTTGTAGCTAATATTACAGGCCAGACTCCTGGCATTGCTACATTAGCTCAGGCTACACCTGGTACTTACACTGTTGTTCCCGTTGCTCCTGGTTCATTCACAGTTAAGTACGAGAATGCTTCTGCTGTTATCACCGTTAACCAGTACACTCTGACTCCTTCTGCTGCTAGTATTCCTTTGTCAACTGGTTCAACCACTTTGGCTTTGAAGAAGAATAATGGTACAGAAACTGTCGAGAACGCTAGCACCGCTAATGTTGAAGTTAAACGTGGTGGTTCTGTTGTTCCTATTGGCGATGGTTTCCAACTTTCTACAAATGGTAAGGCTTTGAAGTTCTCTAACGTATCAAAGGCCGGTGTTTACACCTTCACATACTCTGTTGGTACAGTAAAAGTTGCTCAGACTACCGTAACTGTTCCTGCTCCTTAATCCCCCTCTCTCTCCTCTCCCTTCTCGGGAGAGCATGAGAGACTCTAATAATCCAGAGGAGGTTCGACTCCTCCTCTGGATACACAGAAAAAACAAAAATCGCCCCGGTGGGCGGAAAAAACGAAGAATATAAAGAACATTAAATACGAAGAACTATGTTAGGAATGAATTCTAGTCACAGTATTATCTCGGGCGAAAAAGCCAGAGAGATAAAATCGCAGATGTTGAGACTCATTTCCGGACAGCTTTCAACGGAGGATGTCATACGCAGAGAGAATGCCAAGATTCTAAAAGACAGCGTCAAGAACGTCATCGTATGGAACTGAGAATAGAACTGGCAAATTCAAGGGTCACAGGGACAGGCCCCATCGACCCACACCTATTATGATTTACGATAATCCACGTGTAATTCACGACAATTCACGTTAAACAAAACAGCAATCGCCCCGGTGGGCGGAAAGGAAAAGAGATATGGAAAAAGAAAGAACTATGACAAATAAAGAATTGAAACTGCCGTTCCAAAATGCACAGGAATTTGTAGTCTGGGCTCGTGAAGCTTTAGCTCGTAAAAAGACTATTACGGACAAAATTCAGAGCGATTGGGATGAATATAGTAAAAAAAGAAGCAATAAATTAACAGGCTCACAGGGACAGGTCCCATCGACCCACACCTATTATAATTTACGATAATTCACGTGTAATTCACGACAATTCACGTTAAACAAAACAACAATTGCCCCGGTGGGCGGAAAGAATAGGAACGAAAAAAACGATAAAGATATGGAAGCAACGATGACAACTCCAAGCGCAATCCAAATGACATTCGATGTTTCGGATGCTAAGATTGCGAACCATGTGAAAGCTCTGCTTCAGCAAATCAGTGCTGTTTCGAACATACGCATGAAGAAAGTGAAGAGCGAGGTGGAACTTTCGCTTGAAGAAGCACACCAAGGAAAGGTTACAACCTGGAATAGTGTGGATGACTACTTCAAAACAATGATGGCGAAATGAAGTACACCCTGCAAACTACTAAACGCTTCGATAAGTGCGTTAAGAAGTGCATTGCCAGCGGCTATGACGTCTCAAAGCTACAACATGTGATGCAGATGCTGGAAGCAACAGGAACCCTGCCAACGGAATATCGCCCCCACAAGTTGACGAATTTCAAGGGTAACTGTACATGGGAATGTCATATAGAAAGTGACTGGTTGTTGATATGGGAACAATACGACACCGAACTGGTGATGGTCATGATCTCAACAGGAACTCACTCTAATCTGTTCGGCAAGAAAAGACGTTAATGCAGGCTCACAGGGACAGGCCCCATCGACCCACACCTATTATGATTTACGATAATTCACGTGTAATTCACGGCAATTTGCGTTAAAACATAAAATCCAATCGCCCCGGTGGGCGGAAAAAGAGATAATAAAGAATATGAATATAACTAATAAGATAACATCTACCGAGTTTTTCCATCCAGGAGAATACCTTGAAGAAGGATTGGAAGAAAAACAGATGACAGTAGAGGAGTGCGCCAAGCAGACGCAGATTCCCGAGCAAGTGATTCGGGACATCATAGCTGGCGATGCATCTGTTACTGCTGACATTGCTCTCGCACTGGAGGACACACTTGGCATGCAAGCCAGCATGTGGATAAAACTCCAGCATGCATACGATGATTACATCTTGAGCAATAAGCGTACCTCATACATCGACCGATTGGTAAACTTCTCGCGTAGGGCTGCTGCAGTTTTATAGAGCATGGAAATAACATCGGGAAATAAAGACCTGAGAGACTTCATCGAAGACGATTCGAAGGCTCTGAAGAAGTTGGGGCAGAAGCGAGCTAAACAGTTCAGAAAGCGAGTGGCGCAGTTACAACTTGCCGATAATCTCGAAGAACTGCGTAACGCCATCGGCCACTTCCACGAGCTGGTGGACAACCGCAAAGGTCAGTGGGCATGCGACCTTGACCAGCCCTACCGTCTCATCTTCGAGCCAAAAGAGAAGCCGATACCAACAGACCCCAATGGTAAGTACATCTGGATTGAAATCAAGGCAGTGGAACTCGTCGAAGTCGTAAACTACCACGGGAAATGAATATGATTCACGGCAATCCACGTTAAACAAAACAACAATCGCCCCGGTGGGCGTAAGACGATAATACATTATATATAATATATACACACGCGTGAAGAAGAATAAGACATACAGACTATACCTGCTGCTCATCGGCACTGGCGCCCAAGTCATAATAAAATAACGCCCGGCAGTTCCGCCGCCAGCAAAAAACAAAAATAGGTGTCAGGCAGTTCCCCTGCCTGAAAAAAGCGCCCAACAGCCCCTATTAGAAAAAAGCAAAAAAGCAAGTGATAAACAAACTCCACATACTACCCTCATGGCTCCTCGCCCTCCTCTGGGCGATGATGCTTGTGGCGTGTGCAGCCGACGACGAGCTGCGCCCCACCGAGCAGCATGCCATAGCCTTCACCTCTGTCACCGCAGAGCAAGAGGCCGTGACACGTGGCGGGGCAGGTGGAGCAACCCGTGCCGTCACCAATCTGGGCCGCGACTTCATCGTCTATGGCTACAAGAACGTGGGTAGCGGACAGGAGCAGGTGGTCTTCGACGGTTATGCCGTCAAATACAAGGAAGGCTCGGCCAATACCAGCGAGGACAACACCCACGGCTACTACTACGTCGGGGGCTCTCAGTCTATCAAGTACTGGGATTACAGCGCTTCCAAGTATCACTTCTTCGGCTACCATGCCATCGATCCCAGCCGTGCCACCTACACCCCGGGTGCAGGCGAACTCACCCTCGACGTTCAGATGCGTGTGGGCGATGCTCCCTCGTTCGAGGACGACCTGCTCTACTCCGAGCTCACCGTGCGCAAGCCCGTCAGCAGCGATGCCGTACGCCTCACCTTCAAGCGTCCCTACGCCAAGGTGCGCATACAGTTCTATACCAACGAACCCATCAACAGCGAAGAGGATAACGTCTACATCTCCAACATCTCCTTCGGTCCCGACCCCGCAGCCGAATCTCCGCTGGTCAACAAGATCTACAACCGAGGTGATATGGTGATAAGCTACCCGAAGCCCACCGACGGCTGTCCTGACGACGCCAAGGAGTCTTATGTCCTCGATTACCTCCGCGAACCTCAGGATGCCCTCCTCTTCGACAACGTCACACTGACCTCTATGCTCGGCATCTCCAGCAACACCGCCGTCACGGCTCCCATCGACGAAACCAACGGTTTCCGTCTTGGTGGTATGCCAGGTTCGCCGCTCAAGGCCAAGCGCAAGGCTTCCGCTTCTGCCTCACAGCAGCCCATGGCTAGCGCAGCACCCGATTCGCACTCCCTTGCCGGTTCGTCCTCATCCACGACTCGTGCCGGCGAGCAGCCCGGTCGCAACTACTTCTACTACCCGCTGCCCATGGGCGAGAAGAACCCCGCCTTCATCATGACAGCCACTGTTGATGCCGACATCGACCCCACACCACGCGCGGCTGTCGTCCCGGCCAACTTCATGCAGTGGAAGCCCAACTTCTTCTACACCTACATCTTCAAGATAACAGGTGGTGGCAACATCGAGTTCTACGACGTGCAGATCGAACCCTGGCACTACGGCGGTTACCAAGATGAAACATGGAGAAACTGGTAATGGGGACGACAACGATGACGACAACGATGACGATAACGATAACGAATCTAACCGTTTAAACGTTTAACCGTTTAGAGAAAAAAGGAAAAGAGAAAAAAAGGAAAAGAAAAAAGCAACAATGATAAAGCGTTTAAGCTACATATTATACACCCTGCTGCCTCTCCTGATGCTCGTCAGTTGTGCTGACGAGCCAGACGTGCAGTCCGACGACGACGTGGACTTCTGCGTCCGTGCCGTCTGGCACAACGGACTGGCGGATGGCAGCACCACTCGTGCCTTCACCGCCACCGACATCCTGGCCGAGGGCACCGGCGACATCGCCATCAACTATGCCGATTATCCCTCTCTCATCGAGGTCACCTGCTCCGACGGCAACTACTTCACCCTCAGCAAGGGGGCATCCGTCTGCAGCAGTCATCTCGGCTACTGGTCCTACACCCCCAGCTACCTCTACAAGCAGAAGTACGTCATCCGTCACAAGCTCAGCTTCCATGCCACGGCGCAGATCGACGCCCCCACATATTCCCCCCTCACCGACGAACTCTATGGTGAGTTCAGCTACGAAAACCTCTCAGATACTCACATGCTCTTCACTCTCCACCACACCAGAGCCCTCCTCCGCTTCACATTCCAGGTTGATTCACGTTACGACAAAGTGCGCTACATCCTCATTACCGGCATCAAGTTCAACGGCATCGACTGTCCCGTAGCAGCCAAGGTGCTCAAGGTATCTTCCTTATCTCCCGTAGCTTACTGCTACCTCGATCCCGACCAGGCAGACCTGACCGAGAAGACCAACACCATCGAGTGTACCTACAGCATCTACGACAAGGATGCCAATTTCGTCACCGAAGGCAACGTGGTGACCGAAGCCAGCATCGACGCCAACGCTCCCCACCTCACCCGGCAGGACGTCAAGGCACGCAACACGTTCAAGCTGGCCATGGTGTTCAGCGGTTCCCCCGCTGCAATAACCGCCGGCTACTACTACGACCTCAAGGTCACCCTCAACCCCGACTACCTCTACGTCCTCTCGGACCACGACAACAATCACATGACAATCCAATAGCATCATACTTCACCAATATATGACACACCATACAACGACATACAACAAATCAAGTAACCAATCCCTCCCTTTAGCTTTTGCCAACGGGCGAAAGGCAGAGGTTAGGAGGGTCTTCCTCTTCCTCATCATGATGGTGATGGGAGTGGGAAGTGTCGTATGTTTGTAAATATAAGAAGAACAATGGCAAACGAGATGATTAACATATCAGCAGAAGAACAACAGTTCGAGGTGGTTCGCGGAATCATTGACCTCCACCGTGGCAGAGCAGCCAAGGCGGTCAATGAAGAAGCACTCCTCACCTATTGGCATGTAGGCTGCTATATATCCCACAAGTTAAAGACAAACGAGTGGGGAGCACAGGTTGTGACCAAACTTGCAGAATATCTCGCCGTGAAAGACCCAACTCTCAAGGGCTACCGCCGCAGAAATCTGTACAACATGGTATTGTTCTACGATTCTTACTCGTCGCCAGAATTCCATGCCTTATTACAGAGAATAGGACAGACAGAGGCTATAGCGCTTCCTGCAGAACGGAAGAAGATGCTTACAGCAATTGTGCAGAACGATTCTGCACAAATGGAAAACGCAAAAATAACAACCGTGCAGAACGATTCTGCACAAATGCCGAAAATCCTATCACTGACCATCATCTCAAATCATCTTGAGATCCTCAGCAGGAAGAAGAATCCTGAAGAAAGACTCTTTTATATACTTTACACCTATCGTGAGAGATTAAAATACAAGGAGTTGTGCAGATGCATAGACAACGACACGTTCGGCACATTGATGTCATCCGATGGCAACAACATGTCCGATGCACTGAAACAAACCTATCCGGAATCTCCATTGCTACTGCGAGACACCGTGTATATCGACCTACTTGGACTTCCACAGAAATTCAAGGAATCAAAGCTGCGCAAGGCAATGGTAGAGCAGATGAAGACATTCATCCTTGAACTGGGAAAAGATTTCCTCTTCATGGAAGATGAATACAGACTCACAGTAGGCAGTGCAACATTCAAAAGCGACCTGCTTTTCTATCACAGAGGACTACAATGCTTAGTCGCTGTGGAGTTGAAAACAGGAAAGTTCCATCCCAAGGACTTGGGGCAGCTCGAATTCTATCTTGAGGCATTAGACCGGGATGTAAAACGTTCAAACGAGAATCCTTCAATTGGAATTCTTCTATGCAGCGAAGCCGACTCTCTTCAAGTAGAATACGCACTAAGCCGCTCAATGAGCCCAACAATGGTAGCAGAATACAAAAGGCACCTTATTCCAAAGGAAGTTCTGCAAACCCAAATGGAAGAATTTGCCAGAATAGCATTAAAGAAGTAAAACATACATACCTCAAAAATACATGACACACCAAACAACGACATACAACAACTCAGGTAATCGATTCCTCCTTTTAGCTTTTGCCGCAGGGCGAAATGCAGAGGTTAGGAGGATCTTTTTCTTCCTCCTCATGACGGTAATGGGAGTGGGAAATGCGTGGGCAGACACGTGGAACGGAACAACCAAGCACACCACCCTTGCAGCAGCAGGCATCGATGGTGCAGGTACGGAAGGGGATCCGTATCTCATTACCAATGCTAATCAGTTTGTTGCTTTCGGTGCGTTGCCAAATAGTAGTGACACTAAATACTGGAAGTTGACCGCCGATATCGACCTTGGTGGCAACGAATGGCCATATCTAGGAAACAATGCCAAGACCTTCAAGGGACACTTTGATGGTCAGAACCACACGGTCAGCAACTATACCATCACCCCTGTCAGCACCAAGGCGAATGGTCTCTTTGGTACCATTCAGGGTAGCAGTGCCACTAACCGTGCTGAAATCAAGAACCTGAAGATTGATGATGTCACCATTACGACAACAGAGAATCTCGGTTCCACTACGCATATCGGTGCCTTGGTTGGTAATGCCAGCAAGTATGTTGACTTCAAGAATGTCCAGATTGTGGATGCTAACAGCAACGGCAAGACCGTCAACATCACCCTTGATAACCTTACCGGCAACTGTAATATCGGTGGTCTCATTGGTTCGCTCCAACAGTACTCCACCATGGAAGACTGTACCGTCAACAATCCTGTAATCCTTGTTCAGGGTGAAGGAGCAGTTGCAGGTACATGTTATATCGGTGGAGCAATCGGTTACGTCACTGGTGCCAGTGCTACTGAAGTGACTAAAATTGACAAGCCTACATCTGGTTCCACTAATGGTCTTACCGTCAACAATCCTACCGTTACTGTCCACAAGATATTAAGTTCCTGGTACATCAGTACAGCTATCGGACGTATCAACAACTACTCTGATGTCAACTACATTACCGTTGCCAACCCTACACTTATATACAAGGCTGTTGGCAGCCCTAACAACGGATTGTATCTCGGTACCCTCACTGGCAATATTCAGGGAAATGGCGGAAGCGCTACCGCTACTCCTATCTCTACACCTGTAAAGAATATCAGCATAACAGGAACATCACAGATAACCATTGGCACAGGCTCGGAGGAAATCAAGAATGTCAGGGCGGGTGTCGTAGGTCTGATCAATACCAATGTTGACATTGCCACTTGGAACGTGGCAACATCAAATATCACAGTCAATGGTAGCCTCACCACTTCAGCGGACTACTTCGGTGGTGTGATAGGTAATGTGACGAGTAATGAATCTGCTGCAAGTACCGATGAACAGACAGCGATAGATGGTGTAACATTAGGAAGCAGCACCATCACTGTAACAGGCAATGTCGTAAAGGATTCGTACATCGGTAGTATCTTCGGACGTATAGAAGGAAATGCAGGTAAAGCCACCGCCAAACCTAAGCGCACAGTAGTAAAAGATATTACTACCACAGGCATAACAAAAGTTGTATTTGGTTCAAGCCTAAGCCCTGTCTCTGTAGCAAATGCAAGATCTGGTGCAATAGGTTTCTTAGGTGTCAACGCAGAAATGACGGGTTGTACCATTGCTAACACTCAGATAGAGCTAAACGGCACACTTGATATAGGCTCCAGTTATCTCGGTGGTGTCGTTGCTCACGTACAGAGCTCTAACACTGCGTTTGCTGGTGTTGCAGAAAACGGCATTGCTACCAAGGTAGATGATATAACCGTTACAAGCAGTACCGTCAATGTTACAGGCAATGTTAGTGGTAGCTCAGGAAAGGAGTCGAATGTAGGTAGTGCCTTCGGTCGTTTGGACGGTAACGTTGGCAATGCGACAGTAGCACCTCAACATGTTCTTGCGAGCAATATCACCGCTGGCACAATGACTGTAACATTTGGAACAAACGAAACATCTGTGGATGTTGCTGCTGTCAAGGCTGGTCTCGTGGGCTATGCCTTGAATTATGTTACTGTTGATACTTGGAATATCACAACATCTAACGTTACTTTGAACGGTACTATTGCTACTACCGGTGGCTATCTCGGTGGCGTAATAGGTCAGGTTTCGAGTGCGCAATCTGTTGTTTCGGGTACAGACTTTACGAACATTTCCACTGTAACATTGGGAACCAGTACCGTATCCGTTACAGGTAATATAACAAAAGATTCGCATATCGGCAGCCTCTTCGGACGTGTTGAGGGCACTGCAGGTAATGCTACCAACTATCCTAAGCGCACTACCGTGACAGGCGTTACGACCACTGGCATTACAAAGGTTGTCTTTGGATCGAACTCAAACAACGTAAATGTTGCAGGTGTAAGAGCTGGCGCTATAGGCTCCGCAGCTACCAACGCAGAGATTACTCACAGTACCCTTGCTGACACTCAGATAGAGTTGAACGGTAATTTCGTTACAAGCGCCGGCTACCTCGGTGGTATCGTAGGTCAGGTTCTAAGTTCGACCACTGCATTCCCTGGAATCTTACAAGATGCGATTGGCACCAAGATAGATGATATAACCGTCAAGAACAGTAACGTCAATGTTACTGGCAACGTTGGAGTGCAATTGTTTGCTGGCGGTGGCTTCGGACGTTTTGATGGTGCGACCTCAACAACAGTTGCTTGGCAGGCTACGGAAGTTACTAACATTAAGTTCAAGAATAGTGGTAATGGTACATCAAGTGTCACCATCGGCACCAACAACACCAATACCATCAACTATGTCAGAACAGGTGTTGCTGGCATGGCATACTTGAATGTTAAGGTTGATGACTGGGATATTGAGAAAGCCAGCATCGAGATAAACGGCAAGTTGCAGACAACAGCCAGCAATATCGGTGGCTGTATAGGTACCTTACAGACTAATAACGATGGTCCTGTAGATATAACCAATGTAAAAATAACTGTAAGCGATGTCATTGCCATCAATGGTGACGTAGATACAAAGGAGCAATATATCGGTGGCGCCTTCGGTCGTATGGATCAAAATAATGGTAATAGTAATAACCAAGCTCCAACGGCATCAAATATCAACATTACTGGTCTCGACATGTCCTTTGCAGGTGACTTCAAGCAGCATGTCTATGCCGGTGGTATCGTTGGTTATCTGGTTTCAGTAAACAAAACCCTCAGTGATGCATCATCTGTTATCAACTGCTCTGCCAGCGGACAGATTCGTTCCAGCGCAAGCAAGACCTTCGTGCAGGACAAGACATACGCCTTTGGTGGTATCGTGGGTTACAACAACCAGAACGCTACGACCAACCAATCTATTATAAAGCAGTGTATCTCAGAGGTGGACATCAACCTCGGTGGATATACTCCTTCTACACTTGCTGCAGGTCTGAGCAACCTCAACAAGAACGGTTTCGCCGTAGGTGGTGTGATAGGTCGTCTCGACAACCCATCACTCCTGCCAGAGCATCTTTACTATTCAGGTAAAATCTACGCACCTTTCGCTGTAGTAGGTCCTATCATCGGTACGTTCCAGAAAAGTCTTGCCAGCAGTGCGGCATACATCTATGAAGACTACTCTGGCGAGTATGCAGCTCCTACACTTTCTGCACAGGAGTGGGAGAAGGCAAACACATGGTACTACAACGACTATAAACTTGGTCTGTCAAATGCAGTTATAAAACAAACTGCCAGAACCAAGAACTATACCGACCCTACAACAACCATTGATGGTGTGGAGTACCTAACTGTCACAGACGCAACATTCCAAAACAGCAATGTTATCAACGGTGCTAAGATATCCAGAACAGTACTCCGTTATACCGCCAACAACAAGGATGTAGATATGGGTATCTTCCCAAACTGGACGACAAACTCAGTCACATACCCTGAATACTACATGTACTACATGCAGGGTGTGAACCGTGGTGTATATCAGCCAAACGTAGAGTACGCAAAGGAACTCATAAAAAAGCAGCTGATGGTGTTGCCCAAAATTAATACCGAGCAATCAGGAGATGATTATACCTTCACAATTTCTGTAGGAGATGTTGAGGACGATACTGATTTCACGGTATCATACCAATGGTATCAGAATGATGGCACAACTGCTATTGGTGGTGCCACATCTAATAGCATCACCCTTACTGAAGATGTAATGGATTCATACGGAGATGCTATATATTGTAAGATTACAGTCAGCGGTACTAACTTTACCCAAGATGTTTTCTATACCCTCAGAGGTTCAATTGCTATTGTTGTCTTTGTTGATGGTGCAAACGGCATAGACAATAATCAAGGTTCAACTGCACGTGGCTGGACACCGGAGACAGCAGTCAAAACTATCAACCATGCCAACAGTCTGCTGAAGAGTGAAGCCGACGGCGGAAAAAGAGAAAAAAACATCATTGTGGTGATAGGAACACTGAACAGTAATGGTGATTTCCGAAGCGATGGTAAGAACCCTGCCACCATTACTGGCAAGTATGACGGCAAGGACTATATGGGCATAATAAAGATCAAGCAGATTAATCCGGATGGAGGTGAGAATGTACTGAACCCTATCAATCCAGAAACAGGAGTAAAAGGCAGCAACTGCTATGTGCAGGCTGACACCAAGTTTGAGTATCTCACATTCCAAGCAAATGACAATGGTGCTGGTAACAACTTCATAGAATGCCACGGCAATGACGTATGGTTTGGCAAAGGATTGGTGATGACTAATTTTGCTAATCTGAGCAAGAATCACGGTAACCTGGAAGCCGCACAGAATACTCCCGAATTGACAATCGTACTGACTGCTACAAACCTTAACGAGGCAACTATTCAGAAATACACCAACAGAACAAAGCCCCAGGTGGTAACATTTGAATCAGGCCGCTACGGACGTATTATGGGTGGTCGTTATACAAATGGTTTCTTCGCGAAACCAGAAAACACAAGCCATACCATCCTTGGTTCTGCAGAGCATCCTATATGGGCTGTAGTTAATGTTGATATTGAAAAAAATAGCCCTAACGAAGGAACTATCAACCGTAAGGAAGCCCCCAATACAGGTACTGTAACGAATGCTTTTACCTGCGACATCAACTGTATCATTGCAGGACTTACAGATGGTACAATGTATGGTGACTACGAGATCAATGTGCATGGAGGCAGAATATGTTACATAGTAGGTGGCAATCAAGGCAACCCTGTGCCTAATGGTTCCAAGACCTTCACCCAGCCTGGTGGAAAGTCTGGCGATTGGGGACAGTGGCCAAATTCATCTTATTTAGGACGTACTGTTATTAATGTGGAGCAGGATGACGAGCTCAAAGACATCGTTATAGACAATCTTTACGCCGGTGGCTTGGGACGTGAGGCAAACGGTGATGCCGCTACCTCTATCGTAGATATGTATATGTATGGTCACACCGAAATCAACATGAAGAGTGGCACCATTACCGGCAATATTTATGGCGGTGGTGCCGGTGGTGTCATTGGTCTTAACCCTTGGGATATGCATGTGCCTTACGCCACGACAGACGATGATAATGCCACGAATGCAGTAATGAATGGTGTGCAGTATGGTGAGTGGGGACCAAAGAAAGCAGGTTCTCCATTGGCTAATGTGACATTACACGATTCGGATGATAATGGCGGCTATATCACAAATCAGCTTAACTTAGGTGAGTCATATACTACACTGAATATCTCTGGCGGCACAATTAATGGTAGTGTCTATGGCGGTGGATGCGGATACGTGTCTAACATGCCAGCACAGGTTGTTATGCAGGGCGTTGGCTCTGTCTTCGGAACTTCAAATGTCAATATCTCGGGCGGAACAATCCATGGCTCCGTATATGGTGGTAGTGAAGGAAGCGACAAGTACTATGGCGCTACGAATAAGTACAACCAGACTATTAACCACATCGCCGAGATGAATGGCACGGTTAATATGACTATCACTTGTGATGACCCAATAGCTCCTCCAACCATCGATGGTAGCATTTATGGCGCAGGAAAGGGTATTGCATATGGCTATAACTCAACTACAAAAAAGAACGAAGAATACCTCGGCATCGCTACTGCAGGTAACACCGACCTTGGCGACAGGTACAAAACTGACATAAACATCACCATCGAAATGCCAGAGAGCATAGAATTCCCTAACGACATTTATGGTGGAGGTGCTCTTGGTAAAGTGGATGGTAATACCAATATCGTCCTGAAGCGTGGTAAGTTCACAGGCAGCATCTATGGCGGTGGCTACGGAGAATTGCAACACCTTGACAAGGCGATGGTAACGGGAACTACGAATATCTATACGGGTGCTATCGATCCCTCCGATGTTAACACAGAACATCCTGTCAGCATACTCCCTGTTGATAGCAGGATTCCTGCAATCTATGGTGGTGGCAACATGGCGCAGGTAACAGGTAACACCTACATCAATCTGTGGCATGGCAACATCACTGCCGATGTCTTTGGCGGAGGTAAGGGCTTGACACAATCGCAGAGCGGTAGTTTTACAGACTACGGAAAGGTAACAGGTAACACCCGCGTGCTCTACAATAACACCACCAAGGACAACAAACTTACCGGCAACATTTACGGCGGTGGCGCCCTCGGTGCAGTGGTGGGTACTGGTATAGGCCAAGACAAAGGCACCACGGTAGTCATCAAGGCTGGCGAAGTGGCTGGCGACGTCTTCGGTGGCGGCAAGGGTGAGGAAGGTTCCGAGAAAGCCAAGGTAACCGGCAACACCAACGTCATCGTGGATAGTACTTGGGGTGATCCGGAACCAACTCCAGAACCGGAGCCAGAACCGGAGCCACAGCCATAAATAATCATACACAAAATAGTTAACAGAATATGGGTATCACTTACAACATACAAGAAGAGAAGTTTGACTTCGACTTCTGCCACGATGACAGGAAGGATATAATCCATCTCGTGGGCAGTGGCTATGACGTGGAGGCATTCGGCAAGTGCTTCTACTATGGCTATGAGTTTACTGATGAGGTGGAAGGCTCACTGCGCAGTGAGTTCATCAAGTACCTTAAGTTCACTCCGAATCTGCAGCAGGAGAAAAACCTCACTCAGTTCATTCAGAAGGCTATCAACGACCTGAGCCGTAAGGTCAACCTCTACCACTACGACCTCGTCATCATGCCAGAATCGTCAAGCAAGGTGAACCAGTACATGCTACGTTACCTATATCGTTTCGCTCAGCCATCGATGCAGAAGATGGAACTTGTGAAGTCCCTCCCTTCAAGAATTACCTTTGACATGGAAGAATATGAAAGTCAATACCTGAACGATGTATTGGAGAATGGGCGTCCAAGATATACCGAAACGCAAAAGGCAGAAGCTAAGCAGCGCATAAACGAGATGATGGAGCTTATCCACAACAAGGACTATTTCACCATAGCAAAAGATGTAAAGAAAAGCAAGTTCCGTCCGTACATCCAGAGGTTCCTGACCTTTGCCTCGCCAAAGGACGAGCTTCTCTATTCAAAGATAAATGAACAGAACGTATTGGTAGTGGATGACGTGACCACCAGCGGCTCTACGCTCAATGAGATACTGCGCGCAATACGCACAATAAACGATACGAACAACATAACAATCTTCAGCCTCCTCGGTCGAAAAGACCTCATGGCAGAAAGTTAGAGACAACTGCAGATTCTACCTCCTACTCCATAAGACCATGTTCCGAGCCTTAATAGAAGACCACCATCGGTCTTAATAGATGATCGAAGACGGTCTTAATAGAAGACACAAAAAAGGATAAGTAAAAGACAAGTAATGAGCAAAGCAAAAAACAGCCAACCCTGGCGCATCGTGGCAGCGGAGATCATCGCAGCGACGAAGGCGGATCCGCAGTCCCTTCGTGGTATCTACGAGGACAGCGAGTTCCGTCCAGGACGCAATGCGTCGGTATGGACGCAGCTTGCTGCACGACTGGCACAGGCGCGCAAGGCCTACAACGAGGCGGTGGCTGGCGGCTACCTGGAGGAGGTGCAGCACAATATGCTCCGCCGCTGCTTTGCTCACGACTATAGCCAGCCTGGCAGTTACATGATAACACTGGTGGTGCCCGAGCGTGGCAGCAACCCCTTCGGGACAGTGAAGGGCGATGTGAGCCTGGCAGCTAAAGATAAAGAGAATGGCCGCAAGGGCATCACGCTCATGCCCGAAGAGGCGAAGCAGTATGCTGGCCTCCAAAAGGGCGAGGGGTCATTGCGCATGGAGATGACACCGCTGGGAGCCGCCGTGCTGCAAGCGCTGGAAGGCATCTCTGCCAACTACCCCATGGTGGAGGTGCGCAAAGCGCAGATCATGCCCGACCACCTGCACCTGATCCTTGAGGTAACGGCACCTATAGTGAGCAGCAACGGTAGGGCAAGGCACCTTGGGCATGTGATTGCTGGCTATAAGAAAGGGTGCAACCGCGTGTTTTGGCAGCTTATTGGCTCTGCGGGGAAACCACAGAGCACTGATGGCACTGCGGACACTGATGGAGTGGTGAGCACTGCGGGTTCTGTTTGTGCGGAGCGGTTTCCCCGCTCAGAAAAGAAGGTGCCAAGCAATGCGAGCACTGGCCGCCCAAGCCTCTGGGCGGAAGGCTACACTGACACCATCATCCTTTGTAGGGAGCACATGGCCAAGGAGGTGTTCTATCTTGATGACAATATCTACCGCTTGCGTATGAAGCAGGAGCACCGCGACTTGCTGCGCACGGTACTGCACATACGCATTAACGGCCACGACTTTGCTGCGCTGGGCAATATACATTTACTGCGGAAGCCGCTGAAGGAGCAGGTGCAGTTCCACCATTGGGAGCAGGACGTGCCTGCTGGCTATGTGCCTTGCGATCACAGTTGGCACTGCCAGCACTTTTACTCACAGGGGGAACCGGGGAGCACCTACACCCTTGGCGCCCCGATAGCAGGGGCAACCGAAGCTGAGGCACACACGGAACGGCTACTGGAGAGCGGTGATAGAGGGGCTGTCTTCACAAGTCCGTTTATCAGCGAGACGGAGAAGGCCATACGTGATGCAGCCTTGACGATGGGCATACCTTACATACGCCTTACGCGCGAGGGCTTCCGCGACCTGTACACTCCCTCGCGGAGCGAGTTCGAAGCTTGCACAGAAGGCAACTTGCTGCTCCTCGCCCCTTGGGAAGACCGCCGACGCACTGCGACCATCACTCGCAGTGAGTGCATGGAACTGAACAAGGTAGCGGCGATGATAGCCGACGAGGACCTTGATATTACCTGGATAAGAAATGACAATGACCTCAATAAAACGATTATACCACGTGACGATGAATAAACTTCATACGATGACGATGAATAGAACACCTTATTATATATATCTAACAGCACTGCTGCTCACCATCGGAGCCGCTACCCCACTCCATGCTCAGACCATCAGGGGTAACATCTATGGTGGCGGACAGTTGGCACAAGTAGTTGGTAATACAATGGTAGAGGTCTCTACCGGAGAGGTGGCGGAAGATGTGTATGGCGGTGGCGCCCTTGCCAACGTAGATGGCAATACCGAGGTGAACCTTTATGGTGGTGCTGTAGGCACTGCTTTTGGTGGCGGTCTCGGACAGATAGCCGACGCAGGAGCAGGCAAGGCGGCTGTAGCTGCACTTGTGACAGGGAATACAACTGTAACCTTAGGCAAGGAGATTGACAATGGAGACGGAACGAAGTCATACACTGCCAGTCAGGTGACAGGCGACGGAATCTTCGGTGCCAATAATCAGAACGGTACTCCTCAAGGACATGTATTTGTGCATGTCTTGAAGACAACGCCTCGTAGTACTAACTCTGGGGAGAATCCTCGTAATGTACCAGGGAACACTGATTCCTACGATGTCCCATCTGTCTATGGCGGTGGCAACCTGTCGGCATATGAGCCTTCTCAGGCAACCTTTGATGCGGAAAAAGGCTACGCCGAAGTCCTCATTGAGAACTGTGACAACTCGATAGCATACGTCTATGGTGGTGGTAATGCTGCCCCTGTACCAGCTACTGATGTTACGGTCTATGGTGCTGACGCTATCGACTACCTGTTTGGTGGCGGCAATGGTTCTGGAGCTGGTAATCCAGGTGCTAACATTGGTCTTAAGACGGATAATAAAACCGCTTATGGTGCTGGTACTGTCAATGTAAACATCTACGGAGGTACCATCCACGAGGTGTTTGGCGGAAGTAATACTAAGGGTCTTATCCGGACGAGTGCAAATGTGAATGTTGCAGGTGACCCTGATGAGACGGACGATATCTTCCCTTGTGATCTCAACGTAGGTAATGTGCATGGTGGCGGTAACAGAGCTGATATGCTATGCGGCGGCACTATTACCTTAGGTTGTACGCAGGGTGTTGATGTTGTCTATGCAGGAGCAGAGGCTGCCGACATCCATGGTGACATCAATCTGACCATTGCGAGTGGAACATACACGAAGGTCTTCGGCGGAAATAACCTGAGCGGTAACGTGCATGGTTCCATCAAGATAAACATTGATGAGACGGGTTGTTATCCAATCATCATTGGCAGTTTGTATGGAGGTGGTAACCTCGCAGCATATTCGATTTATGGATACAATGACGATGGTTCTCCAAAGACCAGTGGCGCTGATCCAGAAGATGATCCTGCCATCAATATTTACTCGTGTACAAGCATAGGTAATATCTATGGAGGTGGCTATGGTGCTACAGCAAAGATGTATGGCAATCCAAGGATTAATGTGAACATGCTGGAAGGTGTCTTTGCTGGTCAGGATATGCCTGCAGATCAATACTACATACTGAATAATGCAGGCGAAAGAGTTCTTAACACAGCTGGCACAATCCCAAATGCCATCGGTACCATTGGCTATATCTACGGAGGCGGTGAGCAGGCTGCTATTGAGGGTGATACGTATGTGAATATATGTACAGAGGCAACAACCAAGCATATCGGCTCTTCTGACGAAGGCGTTACACCGAAAGCAAACATCACTGGCGATGTGTATGGAGGTGGTAAGGGTGCATTCGACGTAGGTGGCAACCTCATCGATGCATACGTCTCTGGTTCTACGAACGTTAAGATAGGAAAGGATAAGTAACTCTGGATATTCTTCTGATAATGGATATGAAACGAACACATTATATATACAATATAGTTGTCACGCTGTTCTTTATGGGAATGGTTGCCACTGCGTATGCGCAGGAGCCAGAACCTGCTCCGGAACCTAACATCAAGATAGGTGGATCGGTGTATGGTGGTGGTGCATTGGCAAGCGTGAGAACCAATACCACTGTGACTATCAATGATGGTCAGTTCGAACAGGACGTTTATGGCGGTGGCAAGGGTGAACTGAATAATGACAAGACCGTAAAGGCTTCTGCCGACGTGACAGGTAACACGACCGTTACCGTGAATGGAGGAACATTCACTTTCCCAGAGGATGGCATAGATGCAAATGTCAACCATAACGTCTATGGTGGTGGTAATCTGGCGTGTGGCGTAGGCGGCAACACGAGTGTTACCATGAATGTGGGCATCCTGCCTGCAGATTTTTACACCTCTGATTCTTGGACTGCATGGAAGGACGACTTCGATGGTCAGGATGACAATGTGGCACAGGGTAGTGTATTCGGTGCTGGATATGGTGTACATACTAATGTGGCAGGTACGGCTACGGTAGCTATTAACGCTAATACGACATCATTGATTGATGTTATCGGTGGAAGTTACAACGGTACGGTAGCAGGCAGCACCGACGTAACCGTCCAAAGTGGTAACATATATAAGGTATATGGTGGTGGACTTGGTTCGTATGCAGGATATGATGATGCAACTACCGAGGCGCTGAAGAACAACCTTGGTGCAGTTGGCACAGACAATGGTGACGGCACATATACTGGTGGTACAAATGTCACCATCCATGGCGGTAAGTTCTACAATAATATCTTTGGCGGTGGTGCCGGACTTAAGTATAAAGATGAGGTAAGCTATTTTAATGTTGCAAAGGTTAACGGCAAAGCCAATGTAACTATTGATGCCATTGCAGGCTGGACAGACGAAGAACACGCATTCGAGCATAATGTATATGGCGGTGGTGCATTGGGACTTGTTAATGATAAGATTACCGTCGATGTGAAGAGCGGTTGGATTGTCGGTGGCGAAGTCTTTGCCGGTTCGCTCGGTGAGATGGGACACTTGGATAAGGCACAAGTGGCTAATGGTGCATCTATCAAGACTATTGCCAACGATAGTGAACCAGCTGGAAAGCTGAGTGGTAGATTCAATGTCTATGGCGGATGCGATATGGCACAGCTGACAGGTGACACGCATGTGGATATCTTCCACGGTACCTTCTCGGGTAACATTTTCGGAGGAGGTAAGGGTGTACCTGAGGATGAAGGGGCTGCTGCCGCCAGCAAGAAATACTTGGATTATGGTAAGGTGACCGGCACGACCAACGTGCTCATCAATGGTCCACAGATGACTTTGGGTAAGGCTACGCTCTATACCGCAGAGACTGCAGCAACCGCAAATAATGCTCACCTTATTAAGAATAACGGCATTGAGCCCGGCCAGCTCGGTTACATCAAGAAGTACGACAACGAATGGCTGGAGGTGAAGGCTGGTGATGCGGAGACCATCGACGAGGAAATCAAGATCTACGGTGGTGGTGCGCTGGGTTTGGTAGATGGTACTATCAATACCGTGAACCTGCAGAGTGGAACCCTCTATGGCGAGGTGTTCGGCGGTTCGTTGGGTGAGCTCGGTCATCTGGCTAAGGCTAAGGTAACGGGCGATGTCGGCGTGAAGACAACGGATAACGGCAATGGCGATGCCCTCAACGGAAAGTTCACCATCTATGGCGGTTGCGAGATGGCACAGGTTATCGGTACAACCGACGTGGACATCAAGCACGGAACCTTCCTCGGCGGTATCTTCGGCGGTGGTAAGGGACTTGCATCTGCTGTCGATGGTGAAGGCAATGTCACTAATAGCTACATGGACTACGGTAAGGTAGAGGCACCGAATGCATCAAAGGCTGCATGTAAGGTGACCTTCGAGAGCGACGGTTCCTTCGGTGGTGACATCTACGGCGGTGGTGCACTGGGATTGGTAGAGACAAGCGACCCCGAAAACATTAAGCCCACACACATCACAGAGGTTCACCTGAAGAAGGGTGACCTGAATGGTAAAGTCTTCGGTGCAGGACTTGGAGAGAAAATCAATGCCGACAAGGCAAAGGTTACAGGCAATACATGGGTGATAACTGATAAACCAACAGGTTCGGAGAGTCTGGGCGGTAATATCAACCACGTATTCGGCGGTGGTAACATGGCTCAGGTGGATGGTAACACGCTCGTAGAGATTATACACGGCAGTTTCTCTGGTACCATCTTCGGTGGTGGTAATGGTGTGGCTGAAGATCCGGGTACTCCTGCCGGTAGCGAGAAGTACCTTAACTTCGGTAAGGTGACAGAGACAACACACGTAATCATCGACGGTCCTACGCTGAAGTTAGGTAGTGTAGAAGGCACCTATACAGCTGAGACGGCAAGAATTGCTAACGAAGCCAGTGGTGCCAGAGAGAATGCCTACAACTACTGGAAAGAAGGCGATGACATCATCACAAGCACGATGTCCGTCTATGGTGGTGGTGCCCTGGGTATGGTGGGCAAGAACATCACTGTTGAGGTGAAGAGTGGTGAGATATATGGCGACATCTTCGCTGGTTCGCTGGGAGAACTTGGACACGTAAAAAAGGCTAAGGTGACTGCAGACGCATTGCACACCGTAACCATCGGAACGTATGCCAACACAAACAGTGATGCCCTGACCGGTGTGTTCAGCATGTATGGCGGTTGCGATATGGCGCAGTTTGAGGGTAACTCAGAGGTGGACATTCAGCATGGTGCGTTTCGTGGTCAGATCTTCGGCGGTGGTCGTGGTGTCTCTTGTGCCGACAATGGTGGCGAAGAGACATATGGTATCGTAAAGGGTACGACATACGTACACTTCCATAGCGACGGGTCATTCAATGGCGACATCTATGGTGGTGGTGCGCTTGGATTGGTTGATCCTGGCACAGAACCTCTGCCAGAATATACTACCCAGGTCCACCTGGAATACGGAAACATCAACGGACAAGTATTCGGCGGTGGCTTCGGTGAGACGACCAACTACGACAGCAACAGCACTGACCCTGCAAAACTGGCTGCGCTGAATACCGCTAAAGTAACGGGTAACACGCTGGTTGTTACAGATGATCCAGGCGAAAAGGAGTTAGGCGGTGAGATTAACCACGTATATGGTGGTGGTAACATGGCTACGGTGGATGGCAATACGCGTGTGGAGATTTCTCATGGTAGCTTCTCAGGTACAATCTTCGGTGGCGGTAACGGAGTTCCATCCAACGCTATCACCGGTGAGGAGTACCTTGACTTCGGTAAGGTAACCGAGACTACGTATGTGCTCATTGATGGCGCAGACCTGAAATTGGGAACAGCAGATTATTATACTGACTCAGAGGCATCTGCATACAACTCTTCTCATGACCTGCACAGCGGCGACCCCGACTACAAGAGCGCTGGCGACGTGAAGACCGTCACAAGCGAGATGCAGATCTATGGCGGTGGTGCTATGGGTATGGTAGATAGCAATATCTCGGTAGAAGTGAAGAGCGGTAAGATCTTTGGTGCTGTCTTCGCCGGCAGTATGGGTGAGGAAGGCCACATCAACAAGGCACTCGTGAAGTCCAACAGCACGCAGTCAACACGTGTTCATCTGTTGGCAAACAGCAATAACGATCCCCTCACTGGTCACTTTAGCGTCTATGGCGGATGCGACCTGGCAATGTTCGAGGGCGAATCGGAGGTACGCATCAATCACGGTACCTTCACCGGTAAGATTTTTGGTGGTGGTAATGGTTTGACCAGCGCAAGAACAGGTACGATTGCCGGTGGTGGCGAGCCCAAATATGGACAGATAAAGGGAGTGACACGAGTTATCTACGATAATGACGGCACTTTCAATGGCGACATCTATGGTGGTGGCGCTATGGGTAAGATTGTTCCCGATGCAGAGGCTCATCTTCCTGCCCTTGCTACCGATCCTATCACTACGGTCTATCTCAGCAAGGGAACCATCAATGGTCAGGTCTTTGGCGGTTCTCTTGGCGAAAAGATAGACGTGGATAAGGCAGAGGTTATGGGCAACACGCTCGTAACGACCGATGTACCTAATGAATATATCACTGGCGGAGCAGGTCGAATCGGTGGTCGCATCGAGAACTTCTTCGGTGGTGGCGATATGGCTCGCGTTACAGGCGACACCTACGTTACCCTGACACGCGGTCACTTCAACGGACGTATGTTCGGTGGCGGTAATGGTGTGCCTTCCGACAGCGAGAGCGAATACCTCGAGTTCGGTAAGGTGACTGGCGATACACACGTGCTCGTTGACCGCAAGAATGACACAGACAATGTGCTCCAGCTCGGTGAGCAGGAGAAATACACAGCTACCGAGGCGACGACTCACAATACTGCTCTTCACGCTACTCCTGGCGATGTGAACTACGTACAGGAAGGCGACTACAAGAAGCCGATGAAGATATATGGTGGTGGTGCGCTCGGTAAGGTGGGCGGAACCATCAACATCGCCATCAAGAATGGTAATCACTACGGCGAGGTGTTCGGCGGTTCACTCGGAGAGAAGGGACACCCCAATAAGGCACTCGTCACTGGTAACACCAACGCATGGGCAGTGGCTAATAAGCTGGTGGATGATGATCCTACCAAACCTGCCAATGACGCTCTTCCTCTCACTGGCGACCTGAAGTTCTATGGTGGTTGTGAGATGGCACGCGTGGAGGGACAGTCGAAGGTGACTATCAATCATGGTACGTTCTCCGGTGCTATCTATGGTGGTGGTAAGGGAATTCCCACATACAACAGCGATACCTATATAGAATATGGTAAGGTAGTAGGCGTAGCTGCAGTAGGCGCTGCCCCTGCCGACCCCGTGTATGCTTCAGTCGTTGACTTCGACAACGAAGGCGGTACCTTCACCGGTAATATCTATGGTGGTGGTGCGCTCGGTAAGATTGAGGATGGACTTGCCAACGTCAAGATGAAGGCAGGTACTGTCAAAGGTAATGTCTATGGCGGTTCGTATGGTGAGAACACACTCCCAGCTAAGGGTACTGCTGCAGCAACACTTGTTGAGATGCTGGGCGGTAGCGTCAATGCTGTAGCTGACACAGAACTCAAGGGCGAAGTGTACGGCGGTGGTGCATTGGCAAACATCGCCGGCAGTACAGAGGTGCATCTCTATGGCGGTACCGTTGGCGGCAATGTCTTTGGTGGCGGACTGGGTAATGCTACGACATATCAGGAAGTAGGCGGTGATACCAAGGTTATCCTTGGTACAGCTGATTACACAACGGCTTCTGTTATTGATGGTGGTAGCATCTTTGGTGCCAATAATATCAATGGTACACCACGTGGACGCTCGTTCGTTCATGTGCGTAGGACTGTACAGCGCAGCACGAACAAAAGTGGTCCTCGTAACGTAGAGGATGACAATGATGTCGATAGCTATGACGTCGCTGGTGTGTATGGAGGTGGTAACCTCTCGGCTTATCAGCCTTCTGATGCTACTTACACTGCAGGCAAAGGTTTTGCGACTGTCTTGGTCGAGAACTGTGATAACTCTATAGCATACGTATATGGCGGTGGCAATGCCGCTCCTGTACCTGGCACGGATGTGAAGATATATGGTGCAGATGCCATCAACCATGCATTTGCCGGTGGTAATGGTAAGGGAATAGACAACAAGGGTGCCGACGTTGGTTATTTGAATTTCTATAGCACTCCTGATCCTGCGGCTACTGAGTATGGTTCTGGTAAGGCTCGAATCGCTGTCTATGGCGGTACGGTGCATAATGTTTATGGCGGTAGTAACACGCTGGGATATATCCGCACGTCATCGTCAGTGAATGTGGCCGATCCTGAAAAAGGTGATCAATACGCTCATAACTGTCCGCTGAAGGTTGGTAAGACCTTCGGTGGTGGTAATGAGGCAGATATCGTTGGCGATATCGAGATGTGTCTTAGCTGTACTGCCGGCGCGGACATCGTCTTCGCAGGAGCAAACAATGCTAACGTATATGGCGATATCCATCTGGCCATCAACAGCGGTACGTTCCGTCAGGTGTTCTGTAGTAACAACAAGGGCGGTGCTGTGTTCGGAAAGTTGCAGTTGGATGTCGATGAGACGGGTTGTACACCTGTCATCATCAAGGAACTCTTCGGTGGCGGTAACTTGGCACCTTATTCCGTTTATGGATATAATGATGATGGTACATGTAAGACCAGTGGCGATCAACTCTACGCCGATCCTGTCGTGAACATCTATTCTTGCACAGCTATCGGTACTGTCTATGGTGGTGGCTTCGGTAGGCAAGCTGTGATGTACGGCAATCCTACCGTCAATGTGGATATGGTGAAAGGGAAATTCGCAAGCCGAACAATTATCAGTCTCACCGAGGATTACGACTATAAGCAGGCGATGGTAATTAGTAATGGTTTCAGAGAACAAGCAACTAGCATCTCCATCCCTAATGACATCGGCACTATAGGCAACATCTTCGGTGGTGGTAAGGAAGCCGATGTATATGGCAACACTACTGTTAATGTGTGCGTGAAGGACATATCATTGAAAGACCGTAATCATAATACTGATAGTGATCCATTTGTGCCTACATCTGCCCTCATCTCACCATTTGCCGCAGACAGCCAAATCATGTCTTTCTCAGATGCGGACAAAACTGCCAACGACGTGCCTACCGGCTCTGTCTATGGCGGTGGTAAGATGGCGAATGTATTTGGTAACACCAGGGTACACATCCGCAATGGTAATATCGAGGGTAATGTCTTCGGTGCTGGACAGGGTGATGCCGGACAGCCTGATGCTGCACTCGTGCAGGGTAAGACTACGGTGATAATCGGTGAGAAATAACCTCACAACCTCATGGCCTAAAACCTCACAACCTAAAGCCTCATAACAAAATGACGGAACAACAGCTCATAGATCTGCAAGGTCACCAGAAGACTATCGGTGATGCTGGCGAGGAGTTTGTGCTCGGGTATGAGCGCAGACGTCTCGGCGGGCATCCTCGTGTCGGCGATGTGCGCATCGTGGGGCGTGGAGCGCGGTGTGCAGGTGCCGATGTACTGGGACAACACTCCCATCGGCGATACCTGCAGCATCGACTTTCTGATAGGGGGCAAGATCATAGTGGACTTCTATATGCAGAACTCCATTGGCGAGCCTGAACGCAACCGGCTGAAGAGCCTCATGAAGGTGACGCATCTGCCGTACGGGATGATCTTCAATCTTGAAGAAGGGCGGCAATACTGCGAGTGGTATAACCGCGATGCAGAGACCGGGATGATAGATAAGATTACACGACTGTAGCATAAAGCTGCGGTGGCCGATAAGAAACTGAATATAATCATACAATGACGATATACGATATGAATATAATGACTCAGATGAAACAATATATAGTAAGAATGGTGCTGCTCTGCATGGTGATGATGTGCGGAGCGGGCTTCTCTGCCGGAAACGTCGTAAGTAGCGGAGGGGTATAAAAAACTAAACCCCATAGTTTGAGGCGAGCCTCAGGGACTATGGGGGATCAAAGTTGATGCAAAGGTAAGAAGTTCTCTTGACTCTACCAAATAAAAAAGAGAAAAACAACAAAAATATATGAAATTTAAGGATTTTGAGGAAATACTGTCACACTCGCGTATGAAAAGATACGTTGATGCCTGCGATGGAGATACCCGTAAAGCTATGACGCTTTACAGACTGAATCTGCATCTCTCGCAGGACATGTTCACTGTGATAAGTTGCTTTGAGGTGGCATTGCGCAATGCTATCGATAAGAAACTTTCTTCAAACCTTGGTGCCGATTGGCTGAGAGACTCGCAACAGAACGGAGGAATATTTGATAATGTGCAATGCCAACGAACAAGGAACATAATCCGATATGCTTATAATAAGAGAAACTATTTGGGTACATACACCAACGATGGATTGCTCTCGGATATGGACTTTGGTGTTTGGAAGTATATGTTTGCACCTAATGAATATCGTGCTACAGGTCGTGTACTTCTTCGCATATTTCCAAACAAGCCTCGTTCATCTGCGGCAATGCAATACAATAATTCGTATATGTTCAACGAACTGGATGGTGTTAATAAGATACGCAACCGCATGGCACACCATGAGCCCATCTGCTTCATGCTCGGGCTGCCGGAAATTGACACCAGTTATGTGCTCAATCAATACCTCAGAATCCAGAATCTCTTCTCATGGATGGGAGTTGATGCACGAGGACTTCTCTACGGACTCGATCATGTGTTGACAGTCTGCAACGAAATCAACAAACTAAAGAAATAACCCTCCGCCCTTTTCGGGCGCGAACAATAATATATAATAAATCAAAAATCATAGACTCAATGATTATGACGACACATAGAACGATGACTCTGATGAGACAACATATAGTGAGAATGGTGCTGCTATGCATGGTGATGATGTGCGGAGGGGGGAGTGTGTGGGGTAGAGAAGTGCCTTATACTGTAGGGGCTACAGACTGTAGTACCGGGTATTGGGAAGCAACCTCTGATGAATATGCCCTTGATGGAGATGGTACGTACCATTTCGTGTTTGTGAATCATAATCCTGGCAGCGGTGCTAATTGGCTCAACTGGATTCTGAGGGCGTTCGATACTTCTGACAATGAGTTGTTGGCTCTCCGTGCTGATTATTATGGTTGGGGCACATTGTATACTGAAAGTGGTAGGTCTGGAGATATCAACTGGGATGACTTCATGACAAATATGAATGGTGCCGAAGTTGATATGACGGTAACTCGCAGTGGCAATATGCTCACGATGTCATCATCTGCCAGCAAAGGCGGAAACAAGTTGTGGGATTATGGATATGCAGTGACTAATGCGTCTATTCCCAATCAAATAAAACTGCTTTTGGGAGTTGAGAAAGCTTATCTGGAGATTACCGAAGCAACCTATAAGGCACCTGAAACTCCAGATTTCTCCCTTGTTGATGGAGGAACTTATATTCTGAAGAATGTGGAGACCGGTAAGTTCCTTGCAGCTGGCAACAGTTGGGGTACACAGGCTTCTCTTATGGATGCACCTGACCCATTTGTGGTAAAACAGAACAACGGCAAATACTCTTTCAGTTCAGTGGTATGTAATAACGATGGTAGTTTCCCAGGTTCTTGGAATGCAGCAAGCCATGACTCAGGTCACGCAAACCACTATCTTTCCGGCACATTCTGCGATGGAGCTGCTACATGGTTTACTGTTTCACCAGTAGGTGACAATGTTGCACTCACAGTTGACGGAACGAACTATCTGCAAGGTAATGGCGCTATTGTTGACATGGGTGCAACAAGTAGTACTGCCGCATCAGCTCAGTGGAAACTGTATAATATTGATGATTATGCCTTGGACGCAACTCCTAACAACCCTCTCAATGTGACCTATTACGTGGGTGATGGTAACTTTGGACGTAATAACATTAACTTTCCGAAATGGCACATGAATGCCAGTAACCAAAACCTTAAGGGAGGTGATAATACGAATATTTGTGCTGAGTCATATCACTCAACATTCACTCTTTCACAGGAACTGAAAGACATACCATCTGGTGTTTATCAATTGACTGCACAAGGATTCTATCGTCAGGATGGCTCAGACAACACAAATCTTCCTTATTTCTATGCAAACAATGAGATAGGTACTTTCCCACAGAAAACTGGCGAGGAAAATAGTATGACAGATGCTTCCAATAGCTTTAAGACGGGTGTATACACTATCTCTCCTATTAAGGTGCTTGTGACAGACGGTAAGCTGACCATTGGTGCCAAGCTGGAGAATAATACGGCATTGTGGTGTATATGGGATAACTTCCAGCTCACTTTCCTGGGTCAGTTTCCTACCATCACATACTCTTCCGACGAAACGAGCATAAGCGTGGAGATGACAGACTTGCCTACAAATGGCACAGTCTATTGGCATACAGAAGGTAGGGAATTTACTCCATATAGTGAAATCATCAGTGTCACAGATCCTACAACTCTTTACTATAAGGTGGTTTATAACGATGGTTCGGAGTCGGATGTGTA
Organism: Bacteroidales bacterium; assembly: GCA_018064685.1. GTDB lineage: Bacteria > Bacteroidota > Bacteroidia > Bacteroidales > Bacteroidaceae > Physcousia. The sequence goes on from JAGHUS010000029.1 coordinate 30,529, forward strand.
TTCAGAGAAACTTGTTTTCCCCGCAACCCCTGAGCTCAGTGCCGATGCGTCATTGCGAATATCTGTTGATACAAGCCAAAAGATAAATGTGGAGACTAACTCCAATGGCGCAGTTACCTATACGGGGTATGATGAAGACATTGTTGCGGTTTCCGCTGACGGTGTTGTAACTGCTATTGCAGAAGGCAACACTGCAGTAACTGTCAATGTAGCTGCTACAAAGGATTATAGAGCAGCCTCGGTGGTTGTACCAATCGTGGTTCCTTCCGAAGGTGTAGGCTCTGTAAAGTTGCTTGCTGATATTGACTTCTCCAACGACATTGTCGATGGTGCTATTGCTGGCAGAGTTAACTCCATGACGCTTTCCAACGTGTCAGCAGGCACGCCTTACATGAAGGGATGGAACGGCGGAAATACAGATGTGCTTCGTGTCGGTAACGGAACAGGTACTGTCACTATAGATAAGAGTAAGATTGGCGAACGAGACGTTGTCACAGCGTCTTTCGATATGTACTTCGGTTCGCTGATTAACCTTTGTGCAGGTGTTGACCTCAATGACGAGAATGGTGATAGAATCGCTGGATTCTACTATTCAAAGTACTCGGGAAAGGTAACGGGTGCATACGATGACTTTGGTATGGACTGGGGCAAGATATCAAGTGTAGGTAGTAGTTCAAGTAGTAATAGTGCTATTTATGTTAGCTCCAACAAGACCACCTTCACCATTACGCTCGATTACATGCTTGGTACAATGTCGATTGTGGCAGAGAATGGACAGTTCGGACGTCAGGAACGTAGTGTTCCTATGAGCAATCTGAATCCTATATACCAATTCGTGTTAAAGACTAATTATACCAATGACGACCGTCGTTGTTGGTTTGATAATCTAAAGATAAAGGTAACAGAAGGAGACTATACAATCGAACCTGCCGAATACACAGTTAAATATCAGGTCGAAAACGGAACTGAGGTTAAGGATGCTGTCGTTAGAAAATCTTTGCCTGGCAGAATCGTGACTCTTGGTACTACCGATACTGGCGATTTCAAGAATGATGGCAATACAAAGAAGTATATCTACGTCAGCGACAATGCTTCGGAAGTACGTGTTGCCGAAGACGGATCCTCTGTCATTACCGTTCTCTTCCGTGAGGCGGCAGAATATACTTGGCGCCTGACTACAACAGTAGATAGCGACACAGAACTTCCTTCGGGAACATCGTTCGAAGGTGATGTCACTACTGTCAGCTATCCAACCTTTATTGTTGACAAACAAGGCAATCTCTATTCTACAACTCAACTTTCTGATGATAACAAACAGTATGCTGTAAGTTTCACTGCGGATAAAAATGGTTTTGAACAACCATTGGAATACACTGCTACTGGAGATAAAAACATAGTGTTCCTGTCTGAAGCGGAAGATGTGCAAGGCTTGATAATTACCAACGAGGGTGGTTGTGCCACACGTACCTCTGGTGGTCGTGCAGCTTATGCAGCAGCAGCAGCAACACTGGTGAAAGGTTTGCCAAGAGGTAGTTACGTATTGACAGGCTTCGTTTACAACAACACCAACAATACCGTGCATGAGCTCCTTGTCAATGTTGGTGATATAAACATTTGGAGCCTCAGAACAAATACCAATGGTCTGGCCAATGCTACCTCTGAACCATTCGGTATCAAGGATGAAAGCACAGAAATAACCATTCCTGCTTGTGGTGGTGTGAACATTGCCTTTGACTTGTTCTATATTCGTCGTGTGGGTGATTTTGCAGGTGATCCTGTCATTACAAAGAACCTCAAGTCATCCTATAAGGTTGAACGAGAGCAGAAGATACCTATGGCTATTCAGGCAGATAATGCTCCTTGGTTCAAATGGTACAAGTGGACAGCAGATCCAGAAACCTTCAATCCCGAGACATTGAACATAACCGATGGCAACGCTACACTGTTGGAGGCATCGAAATCAAATTCATATACCTATACAGGCACTTCTAATGGCAAGGAGTATATCTTTGCAGAGGTTGTTGGTTATGGCTCATCTGTTTACTCCCATCTTGCAGAGGTAAAGACCATCGATCCATTAGGTGATGAAGGTGCAGTTACTCTGATTTTTGCACAGGATTATAACAATGCTACAGTTACAGACTGGATAGGTTCGGGTAATAATAGCATCGGAACGAAGGATGGCGATAAGTGTACGATGATATCAAATACCCAATCAGGTCCGCGTGCATCATACATACAGCTCTCAAGCAAGTTCGACGATGCTCCATCACTCCAGAATGGTACCTGGATTCTGGATTACGACTTCAGTCCAGGTGCAGTTGGTACTCGCGAAGGCAATATCCAAGGTTTTGCGGTATACAACAAGGCACTTGGTATGCCTACGTCTAACACCAACTATGCACCTGATGCTGTAAATGTATTCTTTGGTCTGGACACAAAAGAGGCAAACAGCAACGTCTATATTCCTTATTTAGGAGGTGTGGCGCACACAGAAAATGAAGTAGAACTGGTACCCGGCGACTGGTATCATGTGCATTTGGAAGTGACCAATAGTTCTATTGAAGTCCAACTCACTAACGGCAAGGGCAGAGCAGTTGTCTATGAGGGCAATAGCAGCCAAGCATTGACTACAGGCATGGATCTCGGTGGTATCCATCAATTCATTCCACGTGAAGGAGGAGCAGCATACTTCGATAACATCGAATTGAAAATAAAGACAAACCAGCCTATCGTCGCTTCCGACCTCCCCGAGTTCTCTGAAGGCAATGATGACTATTACCTCAATGAGGGTGAGGGTTTGAATTTTGATGTGCCTGCGGCTACGGAGTTTGAGTGGTATGTGAGCAGTGTGGCACCATCGGCGACGGCGGATGGTACGACGGCACCTAAGTTGAATGAGGACGGTAGCGTGACGTGGAGTGGACAGCCATTTATGACGGTGGAGAGCCCTGTGGGACGTGGTACGACTACGATTACGAAGACTAAGGGCGATGAACTCTCTACATCGGGTAAGCATGTTGTTGAACCTGCGAAGACTGGTAATGGTAGTTACGCATATCAACTCGTGGGTACTTATCCTACCGTTAAGACTGTGTGGGATGAGGCTGTTACAGAGAGTGGTATCCTCCGTTACTATCCCGAGGCAACGGCATCGGGTTCGCGCTGGCATTATCTGCGCCAGTTGGATTCGAATACTGAGGGTGAGCACATTGATTATGTGTGGTGTGTGGCATCGAATGCCTTGGGCGATGTAACCTCGAAGGTGGCTCAGATTGAGATCTATCCTCAGGCTCCGCTTATCTATCTGCTCGACGACTACCAGCACATGGATGCTGACGGTGACCGTTACGACATGACCCTGCCTGCCAACTATAAGTTCCGCAACACTTCGGTGAAGATCAATGCCAACAACCTTATCTTCAGTACGAAGGAGAAGCCTGTGCCTCACAAGACGGTGTCGTACATTCAGTATCTGGATGAAAGTGGAAAAGAATATACCACAAATGCATATCCTTTCGATGCAGCCCGCGATGAGTGGAAGAATGGCGACGATGTATGGAACGGTGTGCTCTCTACAACCCAGTTTACAGATCTGGACTTTTTTCTTAATGCTCATTCTAGTGTGCATGGTTTCTATAAGAGCTTTGGCGCATCGGATAAGGGTGTGCAGATTGACTTTACTTACGGTTTGAGGCAGATGCTACGTGGGGCAGAATACCATAATATCACGAAAAATTCAGATGACAAATACGTTCTTCCACATGGTGGTGCTCAATATGTCATCGGTGTGCAAGACCAACCTTCTCTTCAGGGTAGGCAGACTTTCTATTGTGACTATGGTCGCTATCCTGCCACCGAGTTTGGAAGCGTGAATACAAAGACTACCTGGGATTGGAGCACGTTGCCTGAGCGCAGTCTACTGACGTATAACACTACAAAATATACTACCGCCGAACAACAGCAAACGTATCTTCATGAGATTAATGGCACGACCTACGTCATTGATCCAGAGACAGGACTTGGCGGTCCTGAGATGGGCAATGAGTATCTCATGGCGGACTTCTACGGCTATAAGCCAGAGGAACTTGGCGGCTTCCCGTCAGACAAGGTGATGCTCGGTATAGAGTACATCAACGAGCCTGATGACCACTGTATGCAGGGTAACGCCTTCATCTTCAAGCCAACTGAGGAGGGTACGCTGACGGTGACATTCTCAAGCACCGATGGCAATCAGACGCGCTATCTGGAGCTCTGCACACGAGAGAATGTAGATGGTGCAGACACTAAAGTGACATCATACGGCTCTACAACATCCAGCGGAAATGCTGCAGCGGAAAGACACACCATTACCATGGACATCACTACGGCGATGAAGAACAAGTTTGTTGTTGTTCGTGCAAGGAATACGGAAGGTCAGCCTGACAACACAGGTACGGGCAACCAGTACTTCCGCATATACTCAGCTACCTATACCCCAACAACCAAGCCTGTGGAATTCACTGAGTGGAAGGTACAGGACAGAGCTGTAGGTGACCCTGATGTGTATGAGAAAGCGGGGAGCGACAAGTCGGATGGTTACGTCAGCATCACCACCAACACTCCTGGTGCAGTCATCAAGTACAAGATGATTGTGGGTACGGACAAAACACCCGAAGACCTAAATGCTATCGCAGCCGACATTGATAAGTTGAACGAAGAAGAGTGTGTATATGATGGCAATGCATATTCTGATACAGAAGGTAACAAGGTTGGTATCCACTGCCGTGTGAACAGCACCATCTTTGCGTGGGCAGAGATAGAAGGTATGAATCGCTCGGAAGTGTCGTGGCTCAAAACCAATGCTGCTACCTATCCTGTCGACTTGCGTTTCATGACTCACTTTGATACAAGTAGCATCACTACACAGGATGATTTTGACCGTACCTATTGGGGCATGTCGCAGTCGAGTCTTGCCGGTATTACCATTGAGCAGATGAAGGAAAACAGTACGGAAAAGGCTCCAAAAGCATGGGAGAAAGAAGTCAAGAAGTTCGGTACTGCCTACATCGACGGACTGGAATATACTGCTGTTAACTTCGACAAGCTCTTCATCACCCATGGTGCCGTCATAGACTGCTACATCAATCCTGCCCCTGAATACAAATTCGACGGATGGGGCGCACCATCGTTCAAGGAGACCGATGCTGGGAATCATACTGGTGAGGTAGTCGATATGATGCGCTCGGGCGCTAAGGCAAAATACGTACACTACCATCTGCTCTATGACAAGGCGAAGGCCGCTGCCACAGCTGGTATCGCATATCTTGTGGCCAACTTCACCGAGCGTACCGATAAGGATGACATCACTGCTCAGATTTATGTCAAGGAGAGCGACGTTCTCGAGGATGACTACAAGATAAACATCCCTGTGTATAAGGATAATGAGGGCTACAGCAAGATCATAGCCCCTGTCTATCATACAGCTCACAAGGATGACGGCTTCACCGTGACCCACTGGACCGACGACTACCGTCCTGCCGACAACGAAGGACACTATGAGGACTACTTCGCTGGCATACCTAAGCAGATATACCAAAACACGCTTATCAAGCCCGTCTATCGCGAGAATACCTACCTCGACAACTATCTTGGACGCACTCAGCCCCTTGAGGCTACATGGTGGTTCACAATCGACCATGATGCACAGAGCCTCAGTGTGGCCGGTGAGCCGGCAAGTCAGAAGATTCCGTACGTTGCGCCTGTGAAGCGCAGCATGATAGGCACTGTGGCCAAGGACTCTAAGGACGACATTACCTTCGACCTGCCAATGATCATCACCCCAGGCACAACAGGACGACTCAACAATAGCGTCACCTCCGACTGGTGTTCCGTGGGTCGTGGCGTCAAGTTCACCGTGCCTGTATGTAAGGGAACTGATGTAACCATGGAGGTGCGCAGTCCGCTCTCGTCAGCAGCTGGCGGCACTACGTTCGGTGGCGAGATTCCAGTGCTTTGGAAGGTGAAGTACAAGGGGGAAGCAGAATACACCGAGACCTCCACACCCGAAGCAAGCAAGACCGTAGAGTCATACATCTATAGATATACGTACACGGGCGATGGCGAGACATGCGACATCGTGCTTGGCAACGACTACTCGTATATGCGCCGCATCGGTGTGAGTATGCCTGTCGTGACCAGCAATCGTGATGCCGCACTCATCACGCTCCATTTCGACGAACTGGGTAAGCTGAGCGATTATGGCGAAGGAAATACAGGCGATGGTTATGATTTCCATAGCAATGCCAACGCTTCGACCTATAAGGCACACTATTCTAAGGAAGAGGGCGCAATCTACCATAAGGACGTGACTTTGTTTGATGTAACTAACCCTATTGCAGCCAACATACCTTACGTCAATGGCATCGTTGGCTTTACAAAATCTGAAGAAAAGGATGGAACCTTCATCGTAGGTCCGTTCCGCAGCATCACCCACATCCGCTATCAGCAGGGATGTTCTGTCCTTGGCGGTGGCGGCTGGACGATGACTGTAGGTCGAAAGACAGATTACGATCCTGACCAACGTGCCACCTACACTGTTGAATCATTCAAGGACGTGGAGTGGAGTGAAGCCAAGTATGGTTCTCTCCACAACACCACCACGCCTCAATGGGTGGAGATGGATATCGAGGAACACATCGGTAAAGACAACATCAAAGATCCAGACTTCGACACGATGCAAGGCGACATCTTCCTCCGCTTCCAGGCAGATAAACCAGATGTGTATCTCTTCGCTATCGAGATCTACGGTATCGACCCGACGTCCGACCAGCAGGTGACACTCGAGACGGGAGTCCTTGCTGCACAGAAGGATGCAGATACCAAATATGAATCTTCGCTTCGTGCCGGCAGCATTTTCCACTTCCCATACCTGCTGCAGCTCGATGAGGAATACAAACCCATGTCGAGCGTCAAGGGTTCCGACAACAAGCGCATGCAGTTCAACGAAGGCCGTGAAGTTTCGCTCACCGCCAACCCCAACCTTGGCTACGACTTCCTCAAGTGGGTGAAGCCAGACGGCAATGGCGGTTGGACGGATGTGTCAACGGCAAACCCCTACAAGTTCAATATCAGCGAGAATACCGACCTTCGTGCCGTCTTCGTACACCGAGGCATCATCAACTACACTGCCGACCGCACCAACTATGGTCTTATGCCCGAGCAGGTGCAGACCGGCAAAACGGGTGACTTCACCGTAGCCGACAACCGTGGTCTCTATGCTGGTGTGGGACAGTCGTTGCGCATGTGGCAGGATGCCATGCCAACGCACGAATGGTATAAATCGACCGATGGTGCAGGCCAGAAAAACACCTTCAATGTCAGCACCAACTCTGTAGGCGTAACCACAGAGTCCAAGGTTGAGAAGTCACGTGCCATGGAGGGTGACGTGGTGGATGTCTATCCGCAGTTCACCGCCAACACGCTCGAACTCATCGACGTGGTGGGTCGTCAGGGTGTCACGGCGCGCTGGCAGTTCGGCAAGAAGAACGGAGCCCTCACCATGGAGGGCAAGGGCACCACTCCCCGCATCGTGACGCAAGCCGTCATCACCGGTACGAAGGAAGTCGTGAAGGATAATGGTGATATCGGAGAACAGACTATGACGGAGACCATCGACGTGAGCATGCAGATGACTGCCGATGTCAACAATGCCGGTCGTGCCGACGAGTATGCCACCGTCAAGCCTGCCAACCGCTATACCATACCCGCCACTCGTGGTATGCAGATAGCGTTCAATGCAAAGGAACCTATCCAGTACAGCATTGACGGAGGTGCTACGTTCCAGGCATATAATGGAGCGTTCAAGTACTATGGCAACGATTCAGAACTCGTCATCGCTCTGCGTGATGCAGACAACAATGAGGCATCATTCGAGCTGGAGTACATACAAGCCACCTACTACCAGCGTGCACAGAAGCCTGTGCTCTCCATGCAGAAGGTGGATGTGATAGGACTTGGCGCATCCAACAATATCCAGGTGGATGTGCAGACTAGCGACAATCCTACTGCTGTACGATTCTACACCCTCGATGGCAGCGACCCGCAGTATGAGGCTACGGAAAAAGGTGTCGTGCCGAAGCCGGGTACCAACACACGTCTGGTGCGAGGCAACTATATCACCATCAACGAGTCGCAGATCAAGAGCGGCAGTCAGTTGAAGGTACTCTCCGTGTGTCCCGACCGTCCCGACTCTCGTCTGTCTATTCTCGACCTTGAGCCATACGATCCAAGCCTTGGCCTGGCTACCTACGTGTACGACTCGCGCATCATCAGTATCCACAACGACCAGATCTTCCAGAAGTTGCTCAAAGAGCACAAGGGACACTTCAACCTGCTCTCTTACGACCTCAACCCTGAGGCAGCCCGCATTCCGGATATCATCACCGACCACACCACCGTGTTCGTCACATCCGATGCCGTGCGCGACCACCTGATGACAGCGCTCACCACACCTTCTGATGCTGCGGCGCATGGTCAGGCGTTCTTTACATCTGCGGTCGAAGTAGGTAGCGTGTATAAGTCAAAACCATTCATTATTGGTACTCCAACAACGATTTGGTGGAATGAGGGATATACAAAGGATACGCCTGCAAACACCACAGCTCAAGGTTACTTCATACTTGACGCAGAAACTCATAAGTTCATAGCACAGAATCCTGACAATGACCATCCACTCGATTTATCAGGAACAACTGTGTATTATAAACTTAATAATACTACGACCACTCCATCAAGTGGCTGGCAAGGCATGACATGGGTAAGCCAAGTACCTTCAGAAAAACCTATCGAGAACCCTGCCACTCCAACCAGTCCTGCTACCATCACTTATACAGAGATGCTTCGTCGCATGAAGGGGCAGCCTACTCGTGTTGATCCAAGCAAAACTTACAAACAATACTATGCCGACCAGATTACGGCTGCCGGCGGCGATTACCGCCTTGCCTTCTACGACAACATGCTCCTTGATGACAGTTTGTTGTGTATCTCGAACACCACGGACAATGCGCCTGAGAACCTCAGCGCTAACGGTACTCAGTTGGTATTCAATGCGACGGAGTTGCTGACTCGTATCACGGATGGTAATCCTGCCGATGTTAGCACCTACAACAAGACGCTCCTTGCCTTGATGGCTCCCACCAAGAATCCTCAGGTTATTGACATTGCGATGACCTATACGCAGGATGTTATTGACCGAGTACCAGACAAAGATTGGATCCCACTCGACGCCCCAATGCTCTCGGCTCTCTCTGATGGCAAGACGGAGATGAGCATGCCTTATCTGGCTTCAAGCTATCCGCAGTTCAAGGCTGGTACCATCAATAACTATGGTAAGGTAGAGGTTAAGAACGTCGAGGTGGCAGCCCCGGACGATAACACATCCGAGAAGCTCGGTGCACAGGGTGTGAAGGACCTGGCTACCATCATCGAACTGACCGACCTGAACAATGCCGACTTCAAGCGCGAGTATCGCGTGGAGTATAACGTGGCTACCGAGGAACTCACCTTCCACAAGGAGGGCGGCGAGTGGGTGTGCAACGAAACAGACCTCTGCACGGTAGAAGAATCTACCAAGGATGGTTGTCCTTTCTTCAAACTCCTTGGCCCCCAGAACTACGGCATCAAGAGCGTAAGCTTCAACGGCTATGCCGTGGCACCTTCGGAATACTTCGAGAATGGTGAGATCATGGAGGGCAAGACCATCTGGGGGCAGGGTGAGAAGTATAACGACGATGCGATGCTAAGCCCTACGGCATATCATGTTACGACACCTCTCATTCCTGAATACCCATCAACCAGTGCCGAGGCAGACCGTACGCCATTGAGCAACAGTGGTCAGTGGATGACCAGCGAGTTCCCATGGGGCTTCAAGGACTGTTACCAGATGGCATTCTCGCTGCTCAATATCAACGAGTATGTGGGCGACATCAAGGTGACCTACTACCGCCGACAGGCAGAGTCGCCCAAGCTCCTGAGTGCTAAGGTGAAGTATAAGAGTATGGAACAGAATATTGCTGACGACATGATTCTCGCCGAGCCTAACGGCGAGTTCGTGCTGGAGTTCAACTCCGTGATGCACGCGGTGCGCAAGCCTGGAACCTACGATTCGGCTACGGGGCAAGAGGCGGTGACGTGGACAGCACACATCATCGATGGCGACATCTATGAGCCTGCTCTTGAATATGCAAAAGTTCATGCTTCATGGTCAAAGATTGACGAAATCGATGGCAAGGACAAACCAGGTCGCATCGAACTCTCTGCTGAAGGCGGCTCCAATATCCTTCGCTTCCAGTACTGGGAGCTGGAGCCAGGCAAGAAGTACTACCTGCATATTCCGTTTATGGTACTGCGTGGTGCGGTGGGCACGGGTGTGCCATACGTCTATCCTGCTAGTGTAGACGGTTTGCCAGAGAAGCACATGAGCTGGACGGACTATCCCAGCGTGCCTTACTTCGACATTCCCTTCACGGTGAAGAAGGCTGAGTATAAGTACCAGAAGTTCAACTACATCGTCAGCAACGACGATTGGTGGAATGTGCTCAAAGAGGACCCAAGTTCACCTAAGCACGGCGAGTACCCGACAGCAGGCAGTCGGCCCAGCTACGCAACGTGGGACGGCAGCTTCACCGACGGTATCGACAAGATAAAGGCACTCACAGCGGAGCACGATCGCTTCTATATGCACGTACAGAAGAATCTGAATGGTAAATATATCTACACAGGAAAGGATGACTACGATAACGAAGGACTTATTCAGCTCCATGCAACTGACTTCTCTATCACGGGTGAAGGTTGCGACAGCACCATTATCACGGCAGAGCCTGCACAGTATGGTCTGGATGCAGGTTATTCGGGACTTAACGAGAAAAACAATAAATCGACCTTCCATATCGATGGCAGTAAAGTCTATATCCAGGATGTGACGTTGCAGAACACCCAGAAGGGTCAGAACGTGGACGGACAGGAGTATCCTGCCCTCTTCGACCATGGCAATCGCAACATCTTCTATGGCGTCAACATCGATGCCTACGAGGAGTCGTTTGCCGTGTTTGGTTCGTATAGTTACCTGAAGAACAGCCGCGTCAGCGGTTTTGGTGACTTCATCGTGGGTAGTGGTGACGTGTGGCTTGACTCGTGCGACATCGTGCTGCGCAACCGCGAACTCATCAACCTCTGTGCACCATCTACCAAGGCTACCAACAAATGGGGTTTTGTGTTCAACGGCTGTAACATCACCCGTGAGGCAGGAGCCAGCCTGGTGCTCGACCACAACTGGACACTGGCTCGTCCGTGGAAAGGCCACGACACCGATGTTCCGAAGTCGCCTGCCGTCACCTTCCTCAATACAACGATGGAGGTGCAGCCCACCAACTCTGGTTATGGTGTGCTCGACGAGAACCTCGTGCTCCGCTTCCATGAGTATGGCACCAAGGACGCCGACGGCTCGGCTGTCTCGCTCAGTACTCGTTCGATAGCCAACTGTCTGCCCGACCCGTCATCCGATGCTCCTACCCTAACGCCAGAGCAGGCTGAGGAATACACCGTAGCTAATGTATTTGGTAAGGACAATGGCGGCTACGACCCAGAGGCACTAACCAAGCAGGCTAAGGCTCCGCGCCTCGCCAACGACGGTATGGTGCTCCACTGGAATGCCGACCCATCCGACCTGTGCTACCTCGTCTATTACCTTGGCGATGGCGAGAAGCCTGACTATCAGCATGCTCAGATGTTCTGCTGCGTACCTGGTACCGATGAGAAGCAGGCATACTGCTACCTCACCAACCATGACATCAGCCCTATCTTCCGTACGGGAGAACCTGGTAAAACGCCAATCTCCTTCTCCGAGATGTGGTACGGACGTCGTAAGAGTGACCCATACGGCTCTGACTATGACGGTGAAGAGATTCCTGGCATGGGCAAGGCTTCTCCTTCGCGCCTGTGGTTTGCCGTTCGTGCTGCCAACCAGATGGGTGGTCTCTCAGAGATGTCCAATGCCTTGATGTATCGTGCAGCACGTCAGTACCGCACAAAGATTACTTCGGGCGGTGCGATGCAGGATGACAATAGCGGCAACGCTTACTCAACTATCTACCTCGACTTCCAGGCTCTGGCTCCATCGGGTGTCAAGGCATACGCACTGACCGACGTCTCTGCGGCTGGTGATGAGAGTATTGCTACCACGCTGACGTTTACGCGTGAGAATAACGATGACACTCAGCAGGATGTGATTCGTGCCAACCAGGGTTACCTCATCTGTGGCCCTTACACTGACGATATTGATGACAAAAGTCAGACGGAGAAGGATCACACCTTCATCGAAACCACCGCAGATCCTACCGTTCCGGAAACGTCATACCTCGGCGGCACGATTGGTACGTTCCTGAATAAAGTTGCTGAGACCGGTCTTGGCGAGACCAATGAGATAAGTATCGACGGTCAGGGATGGTCTGTCAATCCTGTTGATTACGATAACATCTCGAAGGGCAACATCAATGCCTTTACCTTGCAGAGTTACAACTACCTGCTGGGCTTCTATAAGTTCACGGGCACAATGTTCGCACACCATCGTGCTTACCTCGATGCAGATGAGGCTGCCCGCGTACTGATGGAGAATGGTATGACGAAGGAGGAGGCTGAAGAACATCTGGTCAAGGGACTGCGCTTCGTCATCCGCGAGCCGGATGGTACCGAGACGGAGATCAGCTCTGTCTTCATGGACGAGGATACGAAGGACGGCATCTACGACCTCGAGGGCCGACGCCTGTCCAGCCGCAAGCAGCTGAAGCCCGGTCATATCTACATCATCGACGGACAGAAGGTGATGTGGAAGAGGTAGCGGTTGAATAATAAAAGTTTTTTTACGCCAAAAAGGTTCAAGGGTTCTACTTTTCACTTGTAACATGATGTAATATAGTTACTTATAGGGGTGGAACCCTTGGTGGAACCCCGTCCAAGGGTTCCACTGGGTTCCACCTTTTTTCCCGGTTCATCCGGAATATGGAGTGAAGATACATTCGTTGGTGGAACCCTGTGGAACCCTTAAGCAGGGTTCCACCGAGGGTTCCATTGGTGTAACAAGTTGATATGGTGATACTTGCCTTCGTAAAGTGGAACCCTTGAACCTTTTTGGCGAAAAAAACTTTGGAAATAATATATTGAAGTTTCCCACCCTTGAGTTGAACCACAAAAACCGAAATCCACCCCTTGTGATTGATGCTATGTCTCTTCGAGCCATTGATGCTGTAGCCGTCTGAAAATCCTTGAAAAC
>JAGHUS010000100.1 GCA_018064685.1 Bacteroidales bacterium
CGCTGAGATAAAACTATATAAACTCTAAACTCTAAAACTACTCTAAACACTACACTCTAAACTCTAAACTAATAACTTGAGCAACTTGCGAAAGTTGAATAGAATATAAGAAGGAATCGCTATCGGCTACTTCGAACTGATAATGATTTTTTGAATATAATAAGCTGATACGCTGATACTTCCGCTACGTGTCCTGCGATAACTCTTGAGTTTATCGTTTAGTGTCCGGTCTTTTAGGTTTTTTAGAATATTGTAGACTTCGCGCACTCCATTAGCATCGCCAACGTCCATATAGCGCATAAAGTTGTCGGTCATGCACTTATGGTCGGTGTCGATGAATTGGCCTCCACCCTTGAGCATGGAGATGAACAAAGCCAATGTGGGTTTTGTGATGCCGCCACTGCGGTTGGCATGCAGAGTCTTTTTGCACATTTCTTGCACATAACCAAACAACACCTTATCCATCTCGTCATCCTGTATGCACTTGGCTATGGCAGAAGCCTTTTTCTTAATCTCGTCTTTCTGCACATCGTCAGCATCGAGCGCTTCTTTCAGGTCTTGCAATTTATTCAGCAATGCCACCTGTAAGATGATGTCCTTCACCTTCAGCAATACCTCCAGATATTTGCGTTCTATCACCGGAAACGAAGCCATCATATCATCGAACGAATCATCGCCACAGCATTTGCGCTTCTTGTCGAACTGCTGCTTTATCTTGTCCATATTGCTACAGCACAATTGCAGTTCGTGACTAAGAATATAAATCAAATTGTAGTAGATATCAGCCTTGGCTCCATATCTGTCGCTATATATGGCAAGATTGTTGGCGCATTCCTCAACCTTATTCATGACAGCCGTATAGCAGAGGTCTTTCGAGATCATGTAGCGGCGCAGTGCATCCACCATTCCGCCCGACGGCATGTCGCACCTTATCTTTCCCAAGCTATCACTATGCGTATTACCCATCAATCGGCTGTCGGCAATCTTCCTGTATACATCCTGAAGTGCCGTCTCATCTTCGGTCTGGCTGTCGGCACAGCTCACCTTGGCCGGCACCCGACTCACACTACTGCCTACCTCTATGTTGAAACTCAGTTTGGCCAGCACCTCACCATGGTGCGACAACGACAGCTGAGTCACGAAACTGTCAAACAGGAACGCCTCCGTGACATTGACGATGAAGGACATAGTGGTGGTGCCTCTTCCCACTCTGAAACTTCGTTCGCGGCCTTCGCCGTCCAGAATCTCGATGGCATCCTTGCCGGGGTAGTAGAAAGTAAGCAGCACATCGATCACATCGTCTTCCTCCAGCACAATGTGTGTAACACGCCTATCGCGCATCAAGGCATCGGTCTGCTGAAAGCAGAATACATGCTGTTCGGCATCGTAGGAGAAGAACAGGATGATCTGAAAAGTGTTGTTGCGCACTACCCTCTCGGGTGCAAAAACAGTCGACACGGACTCCCCTAGATGTGTCATACGAGGATAGTCGGCATACACCATACCCTCCTCCTCGAGCAAAGAGCCAAACAGTGCCGATACATCGTTATAGGCATCGGCATAGGTGAGATAGTCGCCAGAAAGAAAGAGGTCGGCCACCTGTGGATAGATGATGATGCGGCTGAGCAAAGGCACATTAGATAGGGCGGCCTGAACCTTGCAACCTGGGCATCGAGACTTGATGGCTGCAACCATATCGGCAGAATGGCAGACGGACAAATCAATGACACCCGAGAAGTGGCATGGAAGAAAGTCTATGAATGAGGCCATCGGAAGCACTCCGTCGCGCAACACAAACTCACGCTTCCCTACATCATAATGTGCCACCAGAATGACCACGTCAAAGCGTTCGGCATCGGCCAGACTGTCCTGCGACACTTCACGACGTACCGTTACACTCTTTGCTTCGAGTTCAGACAGACAATTGTCTATCTCTGCCCTATCCGTTTCAAACTCCTTTGTTGAGGGCAACGATATCAAGAAAAGAATCCTTCTATGCTGCATAGTCTAAGTCGCTTTGAGGTGAGTAAATTGTAATCATTGCAATGATAGTGACATCATTCTGCACATCTATGGCATTGAGCTTTCCCTTCAGTCGCAATATCTTCATTCGCAGTTCGTTTCGAGTCTTCTCCAGTAGTTCTTCATCTTCTGGGTAATGTTCCTGCACTTCGGGCTGTGTCTGCACAGCATCATGCACACCAGGAATAAATCCACGCTCATCTGCCAACCCATCTTGCAGTTGCAGACTGGTCCGTACATCATGCAGATGGGGGTCAGACAGAAAGATCTTTGGCAGCAGATCCTTCAAGATGTGTGTACTGAGCAGTTTATTATTAGCAGAAAGGGCATTGGGCAGGACAAGAGGTTGCAGCGAAAAAGATGACACACCTGTACGAGGGCTACGTGACACAATGGAGGAAGAACCTGTTACAATCGCCGCAGCATTGCCATTACGAACTTTAGGCAATATTTTTGGATTAGCTACTTTCGGAACACTACGGCGAACAGCGTTACCCGTAGTGCGGGATGCTTTTCCTACACCCCTTGCCACTTTCACCGGATTCTGGCTTACCACCATAGGCAGAGTTCTAGCCCCAATGAAACCACCATGTCCCCATTTTTCATTCGACACCGAGGCACTGGGTGTCATAATCCATCGGGCACTATCCGCATCTGCCTGCCAGCACGAATCCTGAAGGCTGCTGAAGGCTGAGTTCAACATCGTATATTGCACCAATCTGACTAGGTCGGTGTTATTCTGCTGTGCAAAGAACTTCTGTTGCGACAAAGTCAGATTTGCATCCACAAGCTGTGGCTTCTTTTTTTGCGGAATGTACAACGGGAACAGACTTCCCGTCGTTTTGCACGCAGAAAACCATAAGTAGGTGGGCACGCTGCCCAGTTGACTTGCCACACCATTGGCCAATGGATATTCCTTTGGTTTAGGGTACTGAATGAAGCTGTCTTCCTTACGTCCGTTCTCGCTCCACGACTTCAGAATGAGGTCGCAAATGAACATGAGATTACCCTGCTCGGTGTTCTTCAATCCGCTACTCATATCCAAAGGGGTATGCCAAACGCCGGCATCATCGATGCTGTCAGCCTTCTCAGCGTTAAGTGAGAGAGAGGGCGAATGTTGCGCAAAAGCTATCTGCATGAGCGTCTCGCTTCTCAAAGGGGGCAGAATATGCACCGATGTCAGTCGTTCACGAGCTATCACCACCACAAAACTATCTATCTGCACACTATGCAATATAAGATCGCTATCAAGTGCGAAACGACGTGCATTGACGCGGAATGATTCGTCGAGATGTGATACGCGGCAATTGTCAATCCTCCATAGTACGAAGCCACGTTTCTGACTGAAATAAAGCTCGTTAGTCGTAGGTTTGTCAACCGATATTATATCATCCCAGCGTAGTGTCTCACCTTGTTCAGTGATGAACATCTCGCTACGGCACCAACCATCCCAATCTAACGTTTCGAGTGAGTAGTTTAGGTTCTCGGACGAGAAATAAGTATGGACTTCAGGCTTATCCAGATTGGTATAGAATGGTTTATAGTCTGTGCCATAAAGCATCACGAACAGCTCATGCTGGAAAGCAGGAAACGAGATGGAATCCAGCCTGACACACCCCACTACATCACGCAAGCATCCGTCAAACCCAAACGGCTTGCTGCACACGATGGCATGTCCACCGCGACTGGCAAACAAATCGCCAAACTGATTTGCGTCGACCCATCGAGGAGGTTCGCTGATGACGAACACACAAGTATCGCCACAATGCTTTAGTCCCACTGTGTGAAGGGGTAAGGGGTGCAATTGGCGAAAGGCACGCCACGTATCCCTCATCATGTTCAACGACTGAGATGGACAAGATGTGGTGTCTTGTGCAGCACGTGCATCTATGGGCGAAATGACCAGATACAGAACTGCAAAGAGAAACAGAAACAAGGCTTTCTTCATTGCAGGATTCTTAGTAATTAGTCGCTAAAGAGAGTTCTAAGGAGCCAGCACAGGCCGGACACTATGAGCATCGTAGCAAACGATACTGTCACATTCCACATCGATCGGATCAAAGGCGAAATTGTACGCAATGAAACAGTAACTCTTTTCAATCAAGGCTTAAAGATTTGTGGTAGAGCCAGATAGAGGTATTCGTTGATGTGACCGTAGAAGTGCTCGCCGTTCTGACGCATAGCATAATGCAGATTGGCATCGGGGGTGTTGTAACGGAAGAGAGGAGCATACTTGTCGAGGGCCTCGATGACACCCTTCATGGGGTTGCCAGCCACGTCCTTGGTGCCGGTATAGCCATACACCTCGAAGTCATGGGCGAAAGGCGACTTCTCTATCATACCGTTTATCCATTCGGCAGCCGTGCGTGCATCCTGCTTCTTGCCGTCCTTGTCATAAACCCAGATGTCGCCACTCAAGGGAATGAAAGTCTTGACGGCGTTGATGCCGTAGGCAAGCTGATACCAAGTTGAGAGAGCACCCATCGAGAAACCGCCATAGGCACGATGGTTGCGACTCTTGGTGACAGACACGCTGTCGGTGCCTTCGAGATAGGTGTTGTATGCCTTCTCGACAGTGGGAATGAGGTCGTTCTGCAGTTCGGTGTGGAAGTTGCGGGTCATTGCCGTAGCATCATCCATTCTGTTGGCACCGATGTTCTCGTCATCATCATAGAAGGTTGGAGTGACAACGATGATGGGACGCATCTTACCCTCCTCGATGAGGTGATCGAGAACGTCCTTCAGTGCAAACCAGTTGTTGGGAGGAGTGAGGAACGAAGTAGTCTTGTCGCCTCCACCATGCATCAGATACAGCACGTCGTACTTCGTCTTCTTATCCTTCGCTTTATAGCCGTAGGGCAGATAGACACGTGCATGCTTCTGCATCGTCTTGCCACCACGATGAGCCGTATAGGTGAAGGTTTCGATCTTACCCTGCTTGGCAGCGGGTTTGCTTATCTCGCCTGTGTTGACAGGAGGGATAGGCTTAATGGTGCTTTCGAAGTTATAGGCATCGCGCACCTTCCATACACGAAGCGAGATACCTCCGTCCATGAAGCCAGCGGGCTTGCACACGTAGATGCCATTATTGAGCCATGCGTACTTGCTGTTCAGAGGAGCCTCGAAGGTGGGCGAACAGTAGAAATAGTTGCCAGCGATGATGCCCTTGTTGCGAATGTGGATATTGACACCGTCGTCGGTGCGGATGCAGTAGATGGCCTCCAGATCGGTACGGCCCTTGTCCATGTTCTGCAACTGATAATCAGCACCTCCAGGCAGCACTTCGCCCTTGATGCCAGGGCCCTCGAAAGTGCCACCAGTGATGGGAATGACAAAGCGATTGCCTTGAGCTGTCTCGCCTACGCCAAAGGCTTGACCTAACTTAACCTTGAGGTCAAGAACATGTTCGAGTTCAGGATCAGCCGTCTGAGCCAATCCAGACAATGACACGCAGAGTGCCAAACAGAGAATAGAGATAATACGTTTCATATTTTTGAGGTTATAAGGTTTTAAGGTTATGAGGTTTTAAGGTTATGAAGGTTTTAGGTTTTAGGTTTTAGGGTTATGAGGTTTTAGGTTTTAGGTTTTAAGGTAATGAGGTTGTGAGGATTAGTGAAAAGTGACCTTTCACAGACGTGTGAAAAGAGTTAATAATACCAAATCTTTTTAATATTTTTATTCTTTTAATTGATACTACAATGCATGCTTCATCCAACGTATTAAATAATTATCAGTATTAGGTATTTTTCACTATTCACTATTCACTTAAACAAAGAGGTTATGAGGTTCTACTCCCTCACTAGTGGGACGGCTCGGGATGGAGTCATTTCAGAACTCTACTAGTACCCTGGCGTTTATCATACGACCGGTCAGATAGTTAGGAACTGCGTATTGATGTCCGGTAACATCGGTCACCCAGAAGTAACCACTGACATTCTTGAAGTCGAAGACATTGAAACAGTCCAGACCGAGCCAGATATTCTTGATGGGGTTGCTGCGCAAATGTCTGTCCTCGTTGTCCAGCACACGATAGTTCATGCCGAGGTCAATACGCTTATAGGCCGGTGCACGGAAACGGTGATGCTCCAATCCAGTGTGGGGTGCTCCGAAGGGCAGACCATCGGCGAAGTTGGCTTTCAGACTCATCTTCCAACGTGTGGTGCCGGGGAAATAGTCGGTGAAGAAGAGCGAGAGGTTGTAACGCTGATCAGTAGGTTGCGGTATGCTCTTGCCGTGCAGATTCATCTGCGCTTTCATCAGTCCGAAGCTAATCCACGAGTCGGTACCTGGTACGAACTCGCCATAAATCTTAAAGTCCGCTCCTGCCACATAGCCCGAAGCAATGTTCTGTCCGTAGTACACAACCTTCACATTGTCAACATTATATGGATTAATGTTCGACTGAGCCTTGTAGTAAAGTTCGGTAGTGAACTTAAAGGGACGGTCTACAACGCGGAACTTGTATTCGGCACCAGCCACAATCTGGAACGAACGCTGCGACTTGATGTCCTTGTTGAGTTGCACGGTGCAGTTGCCCATCGTGTTGATGGTGTCACGAATCTCCTTGTAGAACGGACTCTGATAGTAGAGTCCTGTGGCCAGACGGAAGGTGAAGTTATCATTCTTGGCTGGCACAAAGCCCATGCTGACACGGGGTGAGAAGAGCCATTCGCTATTCCAGTTCCAGTGACTGAGACGCGCTCCGTAGTTCAGACTGATGATACCAGCCTTCGACTCGTGTCGCCATGTGTCCTGAGCATAAAACTCTATATGATTGCTCGATACGGCATTGATACTCTTCAAGTTGTAGATAAGTCGAAGGTCGGCACCAGTATGAGGGATGTTGTAGCCCGAAGAGTCGCGGCTCTCCCATTCGCGCGTATTCTCGTCTATCGACTCGTGTCGCCAGCTCAATCCCGTCAGTACACGATGAGCATTACGCTTGTACTCGTAGTTCAGTTTAAGGGAATTGGTATTGGATGTCAGGATGTTACGTGCATGCTGCAGATAGCGTCCTACGCCCAACTGCTCCTGCGTCTCAGTCTGCGACAGCCAGTACTCACCCTGTATGTCGTAGGTTTCACGTTCGCGTGTCGAGAAGGTCGAATAGGCCAGCGAGAGGTTAGAGTAGTTGCCCAGTCGGCGTGTCAGCTTAGCTGTGCCGAAAAGTGTGCGAAAGAGGTCGTCCTCCCAACCGTCGAAATAGACGGTCATATTCTTGACATTCTCCAATGTACCGAAACTGGTAGTACGATTTTTCGGTTGGAAATAAAAGCTGTTCTTGCTGACATAGCCAATGACATCGATGCTCCAGTTCTTGTTGGGGCGCCATGAAAGATAGGCCTGGTAGTCGAAGAACTTAGGTTTGTACTCGCCCGTCGTCTCGAGCGATCCCAGCATATACTGGTTCGTCTTGTAGCGAGCGCTGTTGCTGAAGCTGAAATGCTTGTTGCCATAGCCAGCATATACGTTGGCACCTAGAAGCGAAGCCTGCACACTGCCCTCCCACCGTTCGGGACGACGATAGGTGATGTCGAGCACACTGGACATCTTGTCGCCATAACGAGCCTCAAAACCACCAGCCGAAAAGTCTACTTTCTCGACCATGTCGCTGTTGATGACGGACAGTCCCTCCTGCATACCACTGCTGATGAGCAAAGGACGATACACCTCTACCCCATTGATATACACGCAGTTCTCGTCGAACGATCCGCCACGCACGTTATACTGGCTCGACATCTCGTTGTGGGTGCTGACACCAGCCTGCGTAGCCACCATCTCTTCGACAGCATTGCCCGTTGTAGACGGCATACGCTTTATATCCTTGGTATTGAGGGTCTGCGTGGAACCCATCTGTCGCTGCACCTCCTTCACCGTCACCTCGTTCATCAGTTTGCTGTCATCCTTCATGACGATGTTCAGCGTGAGGTTGCCCGAGGGATTCTTCAGAACCTTGCGACGCTGCTCGTAGCCCATCAGCGTATAGGTGATGACAACGCTGTCGCCACCCTCGAAGTCGAAGGCATACTCGCCCTGCAGATTGGTGAGCGTACCGCCACGACCCACAGCCATGACCGAGACGAAGCCAATAGGATCCTGACTTTCGTCCACGACACGCCCCTTGAGGTGCACCTTGGCACGCTGCACATTGGCAGTATCGGCCGTATCATCACCAGCAGGCTCCTGGGCAAAAACGGAAGTGGTGCTACCGACAAGCAACAGCACTATACCTATTATATATATAAAAAGACGTCTCACTTAGATATAAAACGTATCAGAAGCGGATTTATTGCGCAACTGTATGTTAAAATTCACTTGACACGAAAGGTCAATACAGGATCGATCACTTGATCTTAACCTGCAGTCTTCCGCTAGTCTTGCAAACAAGCGTACCAGCCACTATCGAAGGATCGAACGTTCCAACATATCCTTCTTCCGTGACATTGCTTACAGAAGAGATAACCTTATCGGGATTTACCACCACGTCAAAGTCGACATTAAAGGTGCAGCTGGCGGTCTGACCAGGCTTTGTCGATTTGGGGAGGGCAAAATGAACGGTCAACTTCTCATCGCCGATAGAGCAGGTGCGTGACTGTGAGAGCGTAGCCTTGTCGTATACGCCTGTCTTGGCATTGAGTGTGTCGAGCGTCAACCTCCAGGAACAGCGAGGCTTGTTTACATACGCACCTTTATCCCTATAGACGGCGCTGATAGTCAGCGTATCGCCCGCAACAGCTGGGTTGGGAGCATATTCAAAACCCTTGAAGGTAGCCGGGATGAGCGTATAATCCTCGTTGCTACAAGCCACAAACATCATGCCTGCGGCCAACATGCTGAATAAAAAAAGAAGCTTCTTCATATTTTTGTATATTTACATTTCGTTTAGTGACTATTTTGCTATGGCACTCAAAACAGTTCCATGGCCTTCAGCTCCGTGTAAAGCCTCTGCACGGGTAGCCCCATGACATTGAAGTAACTGCCTTCGATACGCTCTACACCCACAAAGCCTATCCATTCCTGAATGCCGTATGAACCAGCCTTGTCGGTGGGATGATAGTGCGTGACGTAGTAGTCAATCTCTTCATCGGAGAGCTGAGCGAAGGTGACACTGCTCACCGAGGCGAATGTTTTTGTCTGCTGATGTGTAAGAAGCGTCACGCCTGTTATCACCTGGTGTGTCTTGCCACTCAAATCACGCAGCATCTTGTGTGCTTCAACCTCATCTTTTGGTTTGCCAAGTACCTTACCGTCGAGATAAACAATAGTGTCGGCAGTGATAATAAGCTCGTCCTGAGCCATCGTGTCGCAATAGGCCATGGCCTTCTGACGTGAAATATGGCATGCAATCTCCTCACCCGACAGTTCTTCGGGATAACTCTCGTCGATGCCATCGAGCAATCGAACTTCAAACTCTATACCCAGTCCAGCCAGCAACTCCTTACGACGCGGACTGCCAGAGGCTAAAACATATTTATAATTCATAATTCTTAATGCATAATTCATAATTAGGCTGCAGCTGAGGACAATTCATAATTCATAATGCATAATTCATAATTAGGCTAGCGCGATGAATAATTCATAATTCATAATGCATAATTCATAATTAGGCTAGTGCGATGACTTTGCTAATGCATAATTCAAAATTTGTTGCACTTTGAACACTTTGAACACTTCAAACACTTCTTAATTAAGTATGGCGGAGTGGAATTATGAATTATGAATTAAAAATTATGAATTTGTGAAGGATCACCATCCGAATGCCTTCTTGTCCGCCATCCACTTGCCTTGCACCTTCATGATCTGCTCCACCACGTCGCGCACGCAACCATAGCCACCCATCTTAGGCGAAATGTATCGACATACCTCCTTAATCTCAGGAGCTGCATCGCTGGGGCAGACAGGCAGTCCGCAACGACAGAGCACCTCGTAGTCGGGAATGTCATCGCCCATAAACATCACCTCCTCGTCCTTCAGTCCGTATTTTTCGAGGAAAGCCTCGTATGTCTGTATCTTGACCGCCGCACCCAAGTGCACATCGGGAATGCCAAGTCCCTCATAGCGAACACGTACGGCTTCGGTCCTGCCACCCGTGATGATAGCCACATGATAGCCCATCTTGACAGCCAACTGCAGCGCATATCCGTCCTTGATGTTGACGGTGCGCATTGGGTCACCTCCGGGATGCTGTGTTATGGTCTCTGCACTCAGCACACCATCTACATCAAACACCAGCGCCTTGATTTTATGTAAATCGTAGTTTATCATTCTATACTATATAAATAATGACAAAGGTATGAATAATTTTTTTAACCGACAAAACATTTACACGAAAATGGCAAAATAGACACCTCAACTTCGATTATTGACGTAAAAGAAAGGAAAAACAAGAAGGAACAGACTAGATAATACACAACACATTAAAAAAGAAGGAGAAAAATTTGGCATATACCGTATATTTAACTATTTTTGCAAAAACAAAAGAGGAAACAACATTTATTATCAAATTAATACATAAGCATTATGAAGAAGATTTTGTTTGCAGCTGCTTTGTTTGTGACATTTGGTCTGGTAGGCTGCGGTAATGATCCCGAGGCAAAGGCTGAGGAGTTTGCTGAGAAGGTAGTAGAGGCTACAAAGAATGGTGATTTCACCAAGGTTATAGAAATCCAGAAGGAGGAGCAGGCATACATCAATAGCCTGAGCGAAGAAGAGCAGCAAGCCTATGCAGAGGCTGCAACAAAGATTGGTGAGAAATATGCCAAAGAATTAATGGGAATGTAAGAGACAAGTATGAGGAACAAAAGTAGAAGCAGTAGTTCCTCATTACGACACAACTAATTCATGCAGATATCTGCAAAAACAACACGCTACAACTGCGACATGCCAGTTGTAGCGTGTTTTTATATTTCAGAGAGTTGACATCTGGTACCTTCAGCGCGACGCACCATAAAAATAGATGCCGACAAGAACACCACAGAAAGCGATGAACGCGAGAACCCAGAGAAGGATTTTGAAGGCTTTCTGTGAAGAAGAGCTTGATGCATCGGCTGACGAAGCAACAGGCGTATTGTCCTGTGGAGCGATGCTAAGTGTCACACTGTCAGTATCCGGTGCCAGCGGACTGACACCTTCCACCTCTTCAACCTCAAAGAGGTAGCAGGTGTTATTATCATGCGTGAAATGCTCAAGGCACTCATCTTCAAGATGATGGATACGCTGAGCAAGAGGTTCGCTGGTGAGAAGAATGTCGCAAAGCATCTGGTCGGTGATCTGCTCCAAGACACCATCGCTACACAGCATAAACACATCACCCGTACGAATGTCTGTCAAGACGTTGAACGAGGCACGCGTGCGGTACTCCTGATGAGGTTGTATGGCACGTGTGATGACGTTACGCTGAGGAAAGGTGCGAGCCTCTTCCTCGGTAAGCTCGCCAGCCGCTATGAGATCGTTGACAAGTGAGTGGTCGCGCGTATGCATCACGACACCCTTGCCGGGACGAAGCTGGTAGATGCGGCTGTCACCGATGTGTGCGAGCAGCACACCATCAGAACAGATAGAGAGAAAGGTGAGTGTCGTGCCCATCTTCTTCACGGCATCAGAATCGTCCAACGCATCCAGTTCCTCGTAGGTAGTCATAAGAGCGTCATTGAAGACAGTCTTCATCTCTTCAACAGAAAGCAGTGGCTGCTGACTGACAATGCGCCCCATGTGTGATGCCACGCACTGACTGGCCACCTCTCCCCTTTCATGTCCGCCCATACCGTCGCACACCAGAAAGATGCGCGTGTCGGGAGTGGCTTTACCTTTCATAGGATAGAGAGCATCTTCTTGATTGGGCTTCTTGCCAATAGCAGAGTAACAAAATGGATGGGATATCTTGATGTTCATGATAGCTAAATGTTTTAGGCGAACTCGTTGGTCAGGTACATCTTCTTACTGCCCATCGTCAGGCAGTCGTTGAGATTAAGATAGATGATATCGTCCTTCACCAGTTCGATACCATCCTTGCTGGTAGGATTCTTTCCATGCTCCTCGAAAGTGCACTCCACCCCATTGGCAGTACACTGCAGTTCGATGACGGCATGTTTCTTGCTCATATAGAGCGTCTCATCGGGTATCTGCACCTCGGCATCACTACCTTCTTTCAGTCGTCCCACCCATTGTCGGCCGAAGTGAAGCTGGAAGTTCTGGTCGTCCAACTTGAGCGAGAGCTTGGGCAGATAGTCTTTGATGGAAGCACTCTGCTTGCACTGCGGACAAGCCGCACTCTTATTTTCAAGTCCGGGTGCAGAGGCCACCTGCAGCTGACCTCCGCAATGCGGACATTTGATGAAGATATTCATTGACAATATTAATTAAGAATTAAGAGAGAAGAGAGAAGAATAATGATCTCGGAACTAGCTTAATTATGAATTATAAATTATGAATTATG
>JAGHUS010000161.1 GCA_018064685.1 Bacteroidales bacterium
TGGGCGCTGAGTTAATTCATAATTCATAATTCATAATTGGGCACTGAGTTAATTCATAATGCATAATTATGCTGCGCGATGACCTCACTCCGCTTATACTCCTCACCCTCGGTGAGTTAGAGGCGGCTTTTAGTTCATAATTATGCTGGCGCGATGACCTCACCCAGCTTAGAATTCTCCCCTTGGGGAGTTAGAGGCGGTTTTTAGTTCATAATTATGTTGGCGCAATGAACTGTTCATTGTTTACCGTTCATCACTCATTATTAATTATTTCAGCTTTTTCCCATTCTGCTCCCCCCTAAAGGGGGGCGGGGGAGGGTCTGTGTCTCTTACCTAAAGAAAGAGAAGTTTACGCTGCCCCAGGAGCGGTGCTCGAGGAAACGGGGGTGGCCAGAGAAATCGTTTGTCTTGCCGTGCTCCAGTACGAGGATTCCTCCCTCTTTCAGCAGGTTGCGGTCAAGGATGATGTCGGGAATCTCGTCTATGTTCTCCAGCTGATAGGGTGGGTCGGCAAAGATGATGTCGAACTGCTCGTTGCAGCGCGACAGATACTTGAATACGTCGCCGCAGATGGCGATGCCGTTCTCGTCGCCCAACTTCTCCAAGAAACCTTTGATGAAACTGTGGTGCAGACGGTCCTTCTCAATACTTATTACGCGGCTACAACCACGTGACAGCAGTTCGAGTGTGATGCTGCCCGTACCGGAGAAGAGGTCGAGAGCCAAGGGCTCTTCGTCCCAGTCTATGTAGCCGTTCAGTACGTTGAACACGTTCTCCTTGGCAAAGTCCGTGGTGGGACGTGCCTTAAAAGAACGAGGCACATCGAAGTGCCTCCCTTTGTATTTTCCTGTTATTACTCGCATGTGAATTGTTGTCCTTCAAAAAGAGTGAAAGGCATCTTACCAGCCTAATTATAGCCCCCTTTAACTCCCAGAGGAGAGAATTTTAAGCCGGATTAGGGCATTGCGCCAGCCTAATTATAGGCCCCTTCAACTCCCCCAAGGAGGAGGACTCGAAGCTGGGGAAGGCATTGCGCTAGCCTAATTGTGAATTATGAATTGTGAATTATGAACTAGCCTACAGGTGTGCCAGATCGATGGTCTCCATCATCTCGACGTGCTGCAGATAGGCCTTGGCCTCTTCTGTCAGTTTCTTGGTCGGTTCGGGGTCGCCACCTATAAAGCAGATGTTGTTGTACACGTCAAGGCCCAGTTCCTTCCATACCGATAGAAGGTAGAAGAGGGCGTTCTGTTCTTGGTCGACCATGAAACTGTTGGCGAAAAGCAACTTGTCCTGGAAGATGGAGAACAAGAAGAGTTGCCTGTTCTGCACGTATGCAAACAATGGGCGTGTGGAGGGAACTCGATTGTTGCAGAACTGTGTGGTGCGTGTCAGCACCATGGCGTATGAGTTGGTGAAGGTGGCTTCGGGGTAGAACTCCAGCACGGTGTCGCAGATGTCCTTTGGCACGGTGAATGCCTCCACAACCTCAATCTGTGGTATTACGGTGTAGCATACCTTGTTAGCCTCGATGTCTACGTTGTCGAATATCAGTTTGTAGTACTGCTGCAGGTTCTCGCGGCTGAATTCGTCGATGGGTATGCATGTCGAGTCGCTATCGATGACTACGCGTACATTATTATATGTATGGCGTGTGATGCTCGGTCGTACCAACATCTTCGATAGTGTGCGGCTCATGGTTTCGTCTTCGCGCTTAGCGAAATCCTCACGGTGCATAAGGTCACCGGAGAAGGCTTCCGTGACAAAAAACGAAAATCCATCCGCAGTGATGCGGATGGATAGATTATATTGGAGTTGATTATTCCCAGTTACCGGCATTATTGTTCCAGTTTGTGAGGTCACCAATCTTCAGACCGGGGAAGTTACCGCGCTCTTCCTCGTACTGTACCAGATTCTTGCGCTTGTTGTTGGCAGTACCCTTCTCCTTTGACAAGAATGTGTTGTAGTGAGCCTCGCACTGCATTGCGTAGTACATGGGCACCTTCATCTTGAAGTGAACATCGGCGCGCATCTCAAACTCCTTCAACTGGCCGTCCTCCTCGTCAGAGAAGGGGATGTAGCGAAGTGAGTCAACAGGATAGTCGGCACGGCCCAGGATGGTCTGGATGGGGTTCTCGGCCCAGATGGTATCGCACCATACACCGGGGAGGTCTTCGCCCTTCAGCTGCTCGCGGATGGCGTCGTCGCTCATGCCGCTCTGACGGAGCTGCCAGATGTGGTTAGCTACCTTAGCGTCGGTCCAACCCTTACGCTGTGCGCCTTCCTGAATGTAACCCTCCTTCACGATCTTCTCGGGGTAGCGGGCGGTCTTCAAGAAGTCAATCAGGATGTCGAAGCTCTCAGCATAGCAGCCAAAGTTGGCAGTCTTCATTTCGGGTTCTGCACCATCTGTTGCACCCTCCTCGTCGTAGTAGATGAGAGTGGTGTCGTGTAACTCCTTGTAGGCTTCCTGGGCCTTCTTGATGTCAAGCAAGCGCGCAATGACCACTTTTTTGCGTGCGTCAATCTGTGCGTCAACCTCCTGGTCGTCAACGATACTTCCTACGCAAATCCATGCCAAAGCACATGCGCAGAGGAATAAAATCGCATTAATTACTTTTTTCATGATGTTATTTTGATTTTTTTATTTATATTCGCAACGCAAAAATAAGATAAATAATTTTAATAAATGATTTTCGAGGCAATTTTTTGATAAAAAAAATGGTAAATAACCCTTTGCAAGCCCTAATTGAACAAAAATTTGCATTAAAACCCACCGACGAACAGTCAAAGGCGGTTGAAATGTTTGTCGATTTCTGTGTGTCCAGACACCCAGATACACTCTTTCTGCTGACGGGTTATGCCGGAACGGGAAAGACCACTTTGGTGGGTGCCATCGTGAAGGCGATGCTCGAGATGAAGCAACGTGTCGTGCTCCTTGCTCCCACTGGTCGTGCAGCAAAAGTGTTCTCTCTGCATGCCGACATGCCGGCCTCCACCATTCACCGCCGCATCTATCGCGAGACGATGGGAGTGGAGATTCGTCAGGAGGCCATCGATGCTGCCGACGATACTTCGCTCGATGCATCGACGACTTCCACCTTCGCACGCAATGCATCAACTTATTCGCTTAATCCTGGTAAGCTGAACCATCAGACGCTCTTCATCGTCGATGAGGCTTCGATGATAGCCAACGAAGGACTGTCGGGCGGTATGTTCGGCACCGGCCGACTGCTCGACGACCTTATACAGTTTGTCTATGGTGGCGAGAACTGCCGACTGATGCTGATTGGCGACTCGGCCCAGCTGCCGCCGGTGGGCGAGGAACAGAGTCCGGCCCTCTCGCCCGAGGCTCTCGCAGGCTATGGCCTTCAGGTCATGCACAGTCATCTCACCGAGGTGGTGCGTCAGGCACACGAATCGGGCATACTGTGGAACGCCACCATGCTGCGCAATCTCATCCATACCGACGATATGTTCCAGTTTCCGCGTCTCAACGTGGCTCCTTTTGCCGATATAGAGGTGGTGATGGGCAATGAACTGATCGAGTGTCTGGAAGACAGCTACTATCATGTGGGACAGGACGAGACCATCGTGGTGACTCGCAGCAACAAACGGGCCAATATCTTCAATCTTGGCATTCGTGGGCGCATCCTTGGCTACGAGGAAGAGCTGAGCAGTGGTGAGCAGGTCATTGTGGTGAAGAACAATTATTTCTGGCTGAAGGACCATTCGGCTGGTCAGTCAGTGCCCTCAGGCACAAAGGCGCAAACCGCATCTTCCGTCTCGCCCGCTGCTGCTCCTTCCCCCTCTTCAGCTCCCTCCTTTCTGGCCAATGGCGATCTGGCCGTGGTGCGGCGTTTCCGCAACGAACGTTCGCAGTATGGATTCCGTTTTGCCGATGCCATACTGGAATTGCCCGACTACGACAATATGGAGGTGGAATGCACGTTGCTGCTTGATGTGCTGCAGGCCGAGGCTCCGGCCCTCACGGTGCAGCAGCAAGATCAGCTGTTCAATGCCGTGTGGGAGGACTATCCCGACATTACCAATCGTCGTACGCGCATGCAACGCATACGCGATGACATCTATTATAATGCCCTGCAGGTGAAGTATGCCTATGCCGTGACTTGCCACAAGGCGCAGGGCGGACAGTGGGCGCATGTCTATATCGACCAGGGTTACATCACCGAGGATATGCTTACGCCCGACTATTTCCGCTGGCTCTACACCGCCATCACGCGTGCCACCGAGAAGGTCTATCTCATCAATTGGCCTAAGGCTCAGCTGACAGAGAAGTAAGGCTGAAGTGTGTTCTTCTTCGGGTTGTAAGGACGCGAATATACTGCCTATTCAATGCTTTTTGTGAATTCTGGGCGTTTAGCAGCTGTTAAACGTGTGTTTAGCAGCTGCCGTACACGTGTTTAGCAGTTGTTAAACGTGTGTTTAGCAGCTGCCGTGCAATGAAATCCCGTAGCATGATTTACCTATTTCATGCTGCGGTTTTATCTAAATCCCGTAGCGTCTTTTCAAGAATCTTGCTATGGCTTCTGCAGATGCTCCCCACGTGTCTTAGCCGTTCTTGCTACGACAACAAAAAATCCTGCAGCGGGAATCTTGGTGTACCACTGCAGGACGATTGGGTATGACTATGTGTCTCGTTGCTCTTGCTTATGCTGTAAGTATCTCGATGAGCTTGTCGACAGCGGCCGAGATGCCCTCGACATTCTTGCCACCGGCGGTAGCGAAGTGGGGCTGGCCGCCGCCGCCACCCTGGATGAGCTTGGCAGCCTCGCGGATGTTCTTGCCGATGTTGACGCCCTGAGCCACAACGCTGTCGGTAGCGATGGCGGTGAGAAGGGGCTTGTTGTCAAATACCGAACCGATGACAACCAGCGAGTTCTCAACCTCGCCCTTCAGCTGGAAGGCGAGATCCTTCACCACGTCGGCGGGCATGGGTGCTATAGCCTTCAGC
The DNA here is from genome assembly GCA_018064685.1 of Bacteroidales bacterium. GTDB lineage: Bacteria > Bacteroidota > Bacteroidia > Bacteroidales > Bacteroidaceae > Physcousia. The sequence goes on from JAGHUS010000161.1 coordinate 4,976, forward strand.
ACCTTGATGCCGTTTATCTCCTTAGCCTCGGCAATCATGCTCTTCTTGATGCCGGCAGCCTTCTCGCGAACGAGTGCATCGAGCTGGTTCTTCAGGGCTGCATTCTCGTTGAGTGTCTTCTGGATAGCCACCTTGGCATCGGGCGCATTGTTCAGGATTGTGCGAAGTTCGTTGGCGGTATCGATCATAGTGTAGAGCAGGTCCTCGACCTTGGCGCCCGTGATGGCCTCGATACGACGCACACCAGCAGCCACGCTGCTCTCGCTCATGATCTTGACCATACCGATGCGACCGGTTGACTTGGCGTGGCAACCGCCACAGAACTCAACGCTGTCGCCGAACTGCACGACGCGAACACGGTCGCCATACTTCTCGCCGAACAGGGCGATGGCGCCCAGCTTCTTGGCCTCCTCGATGGGTACATCGCGGTGGTCCTGAAGGGGAATGTCCTGACGAATCTTGTCGTTGACAAGGCGCTCTACCTCACGAATCTGCTCGTCGGTAACCTTCTGGAAGTGAGAGAAGTCGAAGCGCAAGCCTTCGGGAGTGACGAGCGAACCCTTCTGCTCGACGTGCTCGCCCAGCACCTGACGCAGAGCCTGGTCGAGGAGGTGGGTACAAGAGTGGTTGGCCTCGCTGGCATGACGCTTGTCCTCGTCCACGCAAGCCATGAACTCGGCAGCGGGATTCTTGGGGAGTGTCTTGGTGATATGTACAGCCAGATTGTTCTCGTTCTTGGTGTCGATGATCTCGATGGTCTCCTCGCCATTGACCAGCACACCGCAGTCGCCAACCTGACCACCCTTCTCGGCATAGAAAGGAGTCTTGTTGAGTACCAGCTGATAGTAGGTCTGCTTCTTCTGGGTGACCTGACGATAGCGCAGGATGCGGCAAGAGTATTCGGTGAAGTCCCAGCCGACAAATTCCGACTCTACACCTTCTGTCACCTCAACCCAGTCGCCATTCTCTACGGCTGCAGCGTTGCGTGCGCGAGCCTTCTGCTTCTGCATCTCCACGTCGAAGCCTGCCTCGTCGACGGTCATGCCGTTCTCGCGGCAGATCAGTTCGGTGAGGTCGAGGGGGAAGCCGTAGGTGTCGAACAGGGTGAATGCCTTGTCGCCGGCAATCTCTGTCTTGCCGGCAGCCTTGGTCTCCTCGATGACGCCGTTCAAGAGGCGGATGCCATTCTCCAGTGTGCGGAGGAATGAGTCCTCCTCCTCCTTCATCACCTTCATGATGAGGTCCTTCTGTGCGGGCAGTTCGGGGAAAGCCTCGCCCATCTCCTGGATGAGGGTGGGGACGAGAGCATACATGAATGCCTGCTTCTGACCGAGGAAGGTGTAGCCATAGCGTACGGCACGGCGGAGGATACGACGGATGACGTAACCGGCCTTGGCGTTGCTGGGCAGCTGGCCGTCGGCAATAGAGAAGGCGATGGCGCGGAGGTGGTCGACGATGACACGTAGTGCGATGTCAGTCTTCTCGTCCTCGCCGTACTTCACGCCAGCCATGTCGCCCATAGCCTTGATGAGGGGCTGGAAGACGTCGGTGTCGTAGTTAGAGTGCTTGCCCTGGATGGCACGAACGAGACGCTCGAAGCCCATACCAGTATCGATGACGTTCATGCCCAGAGGCTCCAGATGGCCGTCGGCCTTGCGCTCGTACTGCATGAACACGATGTTCCAGATCTCGATGACCTGTGGGTCGTCCTGGTTCACCAACTCACGTCCGGGCACCTTGGCCTTCTCCTCGGGTGTACGGCTGTCGAGGTGAATCTCCGAACAGGGACCGCATGGGCCGGTATCGCCCATCTCCCAGAAGTTATCGTGCTTGTTGCCGTTGATGATGTGGTCGGCGGGCACGTGCTTCAGCCAGAAACCTGCAGCCTCGTCATCGCGCTTCAGGTTCTCCTTCTCATCACCCTCGAAGACGGTGACGTAGAGGTCCTTGGGGTCGAGCTTCAGTACGTCTACGAGATACTCCCAAGCCATGTCGATGGCGCCCTCCTTGAAGTAGTCGCCAAACGACCAGTTGCCGAGCATCTCGAACATGGTGTGGTGGTAGGTGTCGTGACCAACCTCCTCGAGGTCGTTGTGCTTACCGCTCACGCGCAGACACTTTTGGGTGTCGGCACGGCGGCGAGGCTCTGGGTCACGGCTGCCCAGGATGATATCTTTCCACTGGTTCATACCAGCGTTGGTGAACATAAGTGTGGGGTCGTCCTTGATGACCATAGGTGCAGAAGGAACGATGGCGTGGTCTTTCGACTCGAAGAACTTCTTGAACGAGTCACGGATTTCTTTTGCTGTTAACATAGTCGGATTGATGAAAATTTTGTGCAAAATTACAAAAAAATATTGGTTCGGTATGTGCCATATTGAGATTTTTTGTACTTTTGCAAGTAAATTGTTACTAATAAATAAGGTGTTATGCCCTACATAGCCAATAAAGATACGAAAAAGTACTATGCCATTCACGAAGTGTCGGAGATGGTAGGGGTGAGCGAGACGTTGCTCCGCTATTGGGAGAAGGTGTTCCCAACTATCAATCCGAAGAAGAGTGGACGCAACATACGACAGTACACGAAGGAGGACATCGACGAGATTCGCTTGGTGTATAACCTGGTGAAGGTGCGTGGAATGAAGCTGGCCACTGCGCGTGATACGATAAAGAAGAATCGTGAGGGCGTGACGGGCGTGAGTGAGGTGATGCAGAAGTTGCTGGATATTCGTGCCGAATTGGTTTCGATAAAAAAAGAACTGGATGAGATTTAATCATCGAGTTCTTTTTTATGGGGGTCAACGATTCAACTAGTCAACGAGTCAACGAGTCAACAAGTCAACGAGTCAACGAGTTCGCAGAATAGCTCTCAGGATGTTTTTTCCTTCGGTCCGTTTAGCTGGTGCGTGTCACCGAGTCTATTCCTGCTATCTTCTTGAGCTTCTTGCAGATTGTCTGCACATCCTCGGCATCGTGCACCGCAAGCTGTATCTCGCCACGGAAGATGCCGTCGTGCGTCTCGATGAGCAGTCGCGGCATGTTGATGTTGAGCTGCTCGGAGAGTACGCCCGTGATATCGTGCAGCACACCGATACGGTCGATGCCGTCTATCTGTATGGTGGCATGGAAAAGCAGTTTCTTGTGTGTGTCCCACACGGCAGCCCATATCTGGTTTCCGAAGCTGGCTTTCAGTTTGTTGGCTATCTCGCAACTGCGCTTGTGTATGGTGATGCGGTCGTCGCTCTCCTGGTATCCCAGTACCTCGTCTCCGGGTATAGGGTGGCACTCGGGGCACATCACGTAGTTGCCTATCGTCTCCTCGTTCAGCAGCAAGGGTTTCTTCTTGGCCTTTTTCTTGTCCTCCTTTGCCTTCTGGCTGTCGCCATTCTCGGTAGTGACAGGACTTATGGCGGGTGGCAGCGTGGTGGCTTGCTCCTCCTTCATCTTGCGGGTGAAGAAACGCAGGTATCTTCCCCAGCGGCGCTTGCCTTGCGTGTTCTCCTTCAGCACTGTCAGGTCGGCCGCTCCCAATACAACCTCTCCCTTGCCGACGGCGGTATAGAGCTGCTCGCGCGTAATTATATTATGTAGTATGCACAGCTTGTCTACGTTGATGCTGTTCAGTTCTATCTCGTTCTTCTCGAAGAACTCTGCCAAAGCATCTTCGCCCAGCTTCTGCAGTTCGCGGTCTTTGCGGCGCAGAATGGATGCTATCTTGCTGCGTGCCTTGCCCGTGGTGACGAACGACAGCCATTCGGGCTGCACCTTCAGGTCGCGCGAGGTCAGCACCTCTACCTGGTCGCCACTCATCAGTTCCTGACTGAGCGGTACGAGTTTGTGGTTCACCTTCACACCCATGCAGTGTGTGCCGACGAAGGTGTGGACGGAGAAGGCAAAGTCGAGAGCCGTGCAGCCTGTGGGCATCGTCTTGAACTCGCCCTTCGGCGTAACCACGAATATCTCGGAGGCATAGAGGTTCAGTTTGATGGCGTCCAGAAAGTCGATGGCGTTGGGCTGAGGGTCGTCCAGTATCTCCTTGATGGTGGCCAGCCACTTGTCCAGTTCGTTCTCGCTGTCCTGGTAGCTCTTTCCACCCTCCTTGTATTTCCAGTGGGCAGCGAAGCCGTGCTCGGCTATCTCGTCCATGCGCTGCGAGCGTATCTGTACCTCCACCCATCGTCCGTTCTTGCCCATCAACGTGCTCTGCAGGGCCTGGTATCCGTTGGCCTTGGGGTGTGTGAGCCAGTCGCGCAGGCGTTCGGGGTGCGACTTGTATATGCTAGTGGCAAGGGCGTATATCTGGAAGCACTCGGCAATCTCCTGCTCGTTGTTGCTGCCCTCGCTGGGGGTGAAGATGATGCGCACGGCCAGGATGTCGTACACCTCCTCGAAGGCCACGTGCTTGTTCTGCATCTTCTTCCAGATGGAGTAGGGCGACTTGATGCGCTCCTTCACGATGTACTGGATGCCAGCCGCGTCCATCTTGTTGCGGATGGGTGATATGAACTCCTCGAAGATGTCGTGCAGATGACTTCCCATCGAGATGAGTCGGTCCTTGATCTGCTTGTACTCCTCAGGATGTTCGTAGCGGAAGCTCAAGTCTTCCAGCTCCTCCTTTATCTTGTTCAGTCCCAAACGGTTGGCCAGTGGTGCGTAGATGTAGAGCGTCTCGCCCGCAATTTTGTATTGCTTGTTGGGCAACTGGCTGCCCAGCGTGCGCATGTTGTGCAGGCGGTCGCTTATCTTGATGAGGATGACACGTATGTCCTCGCTCATGGTGAGCAGGAGCTTCTTGAACGATTCGGCTTGAGCCGAGGCTTGGTCTCCGAAGATTCCACCCGAGATTTTTGTCAGTCCGTCCACAATCTGGGCTATCTTGTCACCGAAGATGTTACGGATGTCCTCGACGGTATAGTCCGTGTCCTCGACCACGTCGTGCAACAGGGCACAGCAGATGCTGGTGCTGCCCAGACCGATCTCTTCACAGGCAATCTGCGCCACGGCAATGGGGTGCATAATGTAGGGTTCGCCCGAGAGTCGGCGTACGCCCTGGTGTGCCTGGCGGGCAAAGTTGAATGCCTTGTTGATGATGTCGGTATGCTTGCGGTGATGCGAGGACAGATAGGAGTTGATGAGACGCTGGTATGCCTCATCAACCATCTTTGTTTCGTCTATAGCCTTGTTTTCTGACATATAGTAAAGATTAACTGACCAAAGTGTTTATACCATATATTTAATAACAGCTTGGGTATGATGCCTAGGCGTAGGGGTTATTTGAGCTTCAGTGTCTGACCGGGCTTGATCATGTCGCCCTTGAGGTTGTTGGCCTTCTTCAGTTTGGCTACGGTGGTGCCGTTCTTCTCTGCAATCTGGCTCAGGGTGTCACCCTTCTTCACTGTCACACTCTTCGAAGACTCCTTCTTCTTTTTATCGTTCTTCTTGTCTTTCTTGTCCTTTTTGTCCTTCTTGCTTTCTTCCTTCTTAGCTGCTTTCTTGTCCTTTGACTCGTCTTTCTTTGCAGCTTCCTTCTTGCTCTCCTTCTTCGTCTCCTCTACTACGGGCTCCTCGTTCTCGTCAGCCTCTTCTTTCTCCTTCTTTCTGGCCTCCTCTTTCTTTCTTGCTTCTTCCTTCTTTCTAGCTTCTTCTTTCTTCTTGGCCTCCTCCTTCTTCTTTGCGGCCTCTTCCTTCTTGGCAGCCTTGCTGTCCTTCTCCACTACCTCGCGATAGCTGGTGATTTTGCCTTTCGCATCGGCATAGACAGAGTCGCCGGCCTCGATGAATGCGTTGACAGCTGCGGTGGGCAGGCGCAGGATGCATTCGTGCGAGTGACCGGGGATGAGCGATGTGCGGTACTGGGGGTTCAGTGCCTTCAGCTCCTCCAGGTCGATGCCTGTGTACTTGACAATCTGGTTCATGCTCAGGTCGCGGCTGACCATGATGGTGTCGCTCGATGCGGGCAGACGGGTGGCTGCGGGACAGATGTTGTGCTCGCAATAGTAGTTCATGATGTAGGTGGCTGCGATGAAAGCGGGCACATAGCCACGCGTCTCGTTGGGCAGATAGGGGTAGATGGTCCAGAAGTCGGTCTCGCCACCCGCACGCTTGATGGCCTTTGTCACGTTGCCGGGGCCGCAGTTATAGGCTGCGATGCTCAGCGTCCAGTCGCCAAAGATGCCGTAAAGGTCCTTGAGGTAGTGTGCGGCAGCATAGCTCGCCTTGATGGGGTCGCGGCGCTCGTCGATGAGGCTTGTCACCTCAAGGTTGTAGGTCTTGCCGGTGCCAATCATGAACTGCCACAAGCCTGCTGCTCCTACCTTCGATGTCACTCCGGGATTCAAAGCGCTCTCGATGACGGGCAGGTATTTCAGTTCGAGGGGCAACTGGTAGCTTTCCAGCGCTTCCTCGAAGATGGGGGTGTAGAAGTTTGATGCGCCCAGCATCAGTGATACGGAACGGCGCATGCGCTCGGCATAGCGGTCGATGTACTTGCGTACTACCTCGTTGTAGGGCATCTTTACGATGACTTGCAGGCGTGCAAGACGGTCGGCATACTCCTCGTCGCTGAACTCGGGGTTGACACTCTTTGGGTCACACTCCTCTTCGCTCAGGAAGTTCTTGACAGCCCACTCGTTGTAGAGCGAGTCTATCGAACGGTCGGTCATACCCTCGGGCAGCTCGTTCTCGATGTTCACACTGCTCTTGGGGGTGTCGTCGTCATCGTCATGGACCAGCATGGCGTGCGAGTTTGTTACTGTGCGGGCGCTTGTCTGGCTGGCCCATCCTATGCTTGCGACGGCAAGCAGTAATATTTTAAATGTGTACTTCATAATCGTTTTGATTAGAAATTCAAGTTGCACTGCAATCCCAAGGCGCGGTAGCCGTATTTGCGTTGCAGCTTATTATCGTTGTTCATTATTGTTGGTTCCCATTGCAAGGTCAGGTCGCGACTGATGTCAAAGCTGCTCAGTTCGGCATCTACATAGGCATCGATGATGGATATGAGATAAACGCCGGCGAAAGCGAAGATGCTCATGTCGCGATATTTGCGGAAGTAGTTCTTCTTGTTCTTGAACACGTCCTTGAAGCGCTGCTCCTTGCCCGTGATGTCGTAGCCCAGTGGCAGCATCTTCTCGTAGCTCTTGGTGTTGGGGTCGTTGTCCATGATGTCGAGGTAGGCCTGTGTGTAGTCCTTCAGCATCTGGCTGTTCCACGAGAAGGCGTAGACGCACCCTAGGAATCCTCCGTATATGATAGGTAGCTTCCAATACTTGTGGTTGTATACTTGTCCGGCTCCGGGGAAGACCATGGCCAGCCACATAGAGCGGATAGGGTTGGGGACAAACGCTTCTTTCTTCTGGTGGAAAAGGTTTGTCGTGAGCGAGTCGGCAAGCATCGCTGCAGCTATGGAGTCCACCATGTCGGTGTTCACTTGTCCGCGTTTCAGCGAGGCTCGGGGTACATTCATGTCTGAAGCCTTATCCTTGAGCTTGTCTTTTTTCTTTGTGAGAACAGAGTCGTTGACGTTCTGTCCGGTGGCTATAACAGAGTCGAGAGGCAGAGCCTCCTTGTCGGGAGTTTCTGTCTCTGTTGTCTGAGCCAGCATGCATGTCATGCTCCAGCACCACGCTATTGCAATTAGCAATAATCTTCTCACAGATGTTTGTCTTTTATGTGCACATACACCGGAACGTCACGCTCCTGTGTCTGGCTTAGTTTGATGATAGTTGGTCAAAGAGTTCGATGATGCGTGCCAGGTCAGCCTCGTTCGAGAAGGGAATGCTGATCTTGCCGCGCCCCTTGTCGGTACAAGTCAACTGTACTTTGGTGTTGAAGAATGCACTTAGGCTCTCTTTCAGGTCATTGTACTCTTCTGCCATCTTATTGCCGCCACGCACCTTCATCTGTCCGCTCTTGGTCTTCACGGTGCCGCCTTCCATCAGGTCTTTCACCATAGCCTCGACCTTGCGCACACTCAGTCCCTCGTTCTTCACAGCCTCAAATACCTTGATTTGCAGCTTGGGGTCTTCGAGGGGCAGGATGGCTCGTGCGTGAGCCATATCGATCTCCTTGTTCTTCAGCGCCACCTGGATGGTAGCGGGCAACTTGAGCAGTCGCAGATAGTTGGTTATGGTGGCACGGTTCTTGCCCACCTTCTCGCTCAGCTTCTCCTGTGTCAGATTGTACTGCTCCATGAGATGCTGGTAAGCCAATGCTATCTCCAGCGAGTTGAGGTCTTCGCGCTGAATGTTCTCAATCAGCGCCATCTCCATCATATTCTCATCATCCACAGTGCGGATGTAGGCGGGAATGGTGCTGAGGCCGGCCAGTGACGAAGCACGCCAGCGGCGCTCTCCGGCTATGATGATATAGGTACCGTCGCCCATGTCGCGAAGGGTGACGGGCTGTATGATTCCAATCTCCTTGATGCTGTCGGCCAACTCTTGCAGAGCTGTCTCGTCGAAATCGTGACGTGGCTGGTTGGGATTAGGCTTGATGGCCGAGAGGGCCACTTCGTTGATGGATGACGATCCCTGTGTCTTTACCTCATCGGTGCTGATGAGGGCGTCCAGTCCTCTGCCCAGTGCGGGGTATTTCTTGTGTACAGCCATTGTGGTGTGAGTGTTTATGATGTTTTTCGTTAGTTATTTTTCGCTATGATCTCGTTGGCCAGAGCCAGATGGTTTTTCGTACCTACAGCATCGGCATCATAAAGGATGGCAGGCAGACCATGACTTGGTGCCTCTGAGAGTTTGACGTTACGCTGGATGACGGTGTTGAATACCAACTCCTGGAAGTGGCGCTTCACCTCATCGTATATCTGGTTGGCCAAGCGCAGACGACTGTCGTACATCGTGAGCAGGAAGCCCTCTATCTCCAGTTTCGGATTCAGTTTCGACTTGATAATCTTGATGGTGTTGAGCAACTTCGAGATACCCTCCAAAGCAAAGTATTCGCACTGCACAGGGATGATGACGCTGTCGGAGGCCGTCAGTGCATTCACGGTGATGAGGCCCAGCGAGGGTGAACAGTCGATGAGGATGTAGTCGTACTCGTCCTTGAGAGGAGCCAGGATGCGAGAGATCACTCGCTCTCTATCCTTCACGTTCAGCATCTCTATCTCGGCTCCTACCAGGTCGATGTGCGAGGGGATGATGTCCAGTCCCTCTATCTCGGTCGTATAGATCGATTCGCGTACATCAACATGGTCGATGATGCAGTTGTATATTGATGTGTCAATTTCAGAAGGGTCGACACCCATTCCCGACGAGGCATTGGCCTGAGGGTCGGCATCCACAAGAAGAACTTTCTTCTCCAACGCAGCAAGCGATGCTGCCAAATTCATTGAGGTTGTGGTCTTTCCCACACCTCCTTTTTGGTTTACAATTGATATGATTTTACCCATTTCCTTGTTTTTTGCTTGGCAAAGGTAGACATTTTTTATAACATACTTTCCTTATACCTTGTTAAAAATGCACAAATTGTTCATAACTCGCGCAAATTGTTCATAACTTTTTCGCATGACGCCTCGCTTTCTCATGTTTTTGCCCTCAAAACTTGCGTTATTCCACCTTTTTGCTTACTTTTGCGCTGTTCAATTTATATAATGCTCATGAAACTGATATTCATCACCAATGACGATGGCGTCCAGGCGCTGGGTATACGCACTCTTGCTCACCTGATGAGTCGTTTGGGAAGGGTGGTCGTTGTGGCTCCCGACTCTGCCCGTTCGGGTGCCGGTTGCAGCATCACCCCAACTTGTCCGGTCGAACTCTCGGCGTGGCACGCTTTTGACGGCCAGGACGCTAATGACTTGTTGCCCGAGAAGGGTGAATACCCTATCGAATATTATACTTGTTCGGGCACTCCTGTCGATTGTGTCAAGATAGCTTCCGAGCAGGTACTCGATGCTGTGCCCGACCTGATGGTCAGCGGCATCAACCATGGCGATAATGCATCGGTCAGTCTGCATTACTCTGGTACTGTCGGAGCTGTCATCGAGGCAACCTTGAAGCGTTGGCCTGCCATTGCCTACTCACTGCGTTCGATGGAGAAGCTTCCCGATTTCTCTCCATACTATGATGCCATCCTGAAGGTGGCTTCCCACGTCCTGTCCCAGGGACTTCCTCCCTATGAGTGCCTGAATGTGAACTTCCCTGTGGTGGATGAACTGAGGGGAATTCGTGTGGGACGTATGGCAAGAGGCGAATGGTCGGGCGAGTGGGCCGATGCTCATCATCCGCATGGCAAACGTGCCTTCTGGCTGACAGGCCGTTTCACCAATCTGGAACCCGATAGCCAAGACACGGACTATTATGCTTTGGACAAAGGCTATACAGCCGTTACGCCCTTGCATTTGGACATGACGGCTTACGGATCCTTGGATAAACTAAAAGGTGTGTTGGAGGAAGGTTGACGTATGAAATACTATCTGATAGCTGGAGAGGCAAGTGGCGACCTGCATGCATCACATCTGATGAAGGCACTCAAGCAGAAGGATGCTGAGGCGCAGTTCCGATATTATGGTGGCGACTTGATGCATGCCGAGGGCGGCGAACTGGTGCAGCACTATCGTGACTTGGCCTATATGGGCTTCATCCCCGTACTGATGCATCTGCGCACAATATTGAAGGGTATGAAACGCTGTAAGCAGGACATTGTCGACTGGCAGCCCGATGTGCTTATCTTGATAGACTATCCCGGCTTCAATCTATCCATAGCCAAGTACATTCATGCCAATACGAACATACCGGTGCATTATTACATCTCACCGAAGATATGGGCTTGGAAGGAGAGGCGCATCAAGAATATCAAACGTGATGTGGATCATCTCTATTCTATCTTGCCTTTCGAGGTGGAGTTCTTTGAGGGAAAGCACTATTATCCTATCGACTATGTGGGTAACCCAACACTCGATGAAATCAGCGAATTTCAAAGTAAAAACCCCGTTGAAATGGATGTTTTTCTTCGCGAGAACGAGTTGGATGAGCGTCCCATCATTGCATTGCTCTCAGGAAGCCGTCAGCAGGAGATAAAAGATAATCTTACACGTATGATTGCCGCTTCTGCCCCGTTCATCGAGAAATATCAGCTTGTTGTGGCGGGTGCGCCAAGCATTGAAAAGGAATTTTATGCCCAGTTCATCAAGGATTTGCCGGTAAAGGTTCTCTATGGTCAGACGTTCCGCTTACTTCAGCATAGCACGGCAGCATTGGTCACCAGTGGAACGGCTACACTCGAGACGGCTTTGTTCCGTGTACCTCAGGTGGTGTGTTACTATATGCGCATGGGGTGGCTTGTAAGCAAGATACGCCCCTTCTTCCTTAAGATACCATTCATTTCGCTTGTCAACCTCGTGGCCGACAAGGAAGTGGTACCTGAACTCGTAGCCGATGGGATGAATGTGCAGAATGTACGTAAACACCTTGAAGACATCCTGCCCGGAGCATCCGGACGCGAAACGATGCTTCGGGGCTACGAACTGATGAGGGAACACCTGGGCAACGTCGGAGCGCCCAGCCATGCTGCAGAGTTGATAATTCAACGCATTAAGCGTGGAAAATAGGGATTGCACGTTGGTTATCAAGATTAGGAATAGAACAAGATTGGAGATAAATGAGAAAGAACAATGAGATGGAAGAGAAAGCCAATCCTTAGTTCTTCTTTCTTATTTCTTAATTCAGCAAAATATGATTGTTTGTATTGCAGAGAAACCATCCGTAGCTAAGGATATAGCACGAGTGCTGGGAGCCAACTCTCAGCGCGACGGTTATATGGAGGGAAACGGATATCAGGTAACGTGGACTTTCGGTCACTTGTGCGAATTGAAGGAGCCACATGAATACTATCCTCAGTGGAAGCAATGGAGTCTGGGACAATTACCGATGATTCCGCCTCGTTTTGGCATTAAGCTTAAAGCTGACAAGGGTATCGAGAAGCAGTTTGGCATCATCGAGCGATTGATGCAAGCTGCCGACGGCATCGTAAACTGTGGTGATGCCGGTCAGGAGGGAGAGCTCATCCAACGATGGGTGATGCAGAAGGCCAAGGCCAAGTGTCCGGTGAAGCGCTTGTGGATTTCCTCACTTACCGAGGAAGCCATCCGAGAGGGCTTTCAGAACCTGAAGGACCAAAGCGAATACCAGTCGCTCTACGAGGCGGGTCTGGCTCGTGCTATTGGTGACTGGACATTAGGCATGAATGCCACTCGCTTGTATACGCTTAAGTACAGACAGGGACAAGGCCAGGTGCTTAGCATCGGACGTGTACAGACTCCAACGCTGGCCCTTATTGTGCGCCGTCAAGAGGAGATTGAGAATTTCGTCCCCCGTCAGTCCTGGGTACTTTCTACTCTCTATCGCGACGTTAAGTTCAGTGCCATCGCCCGCGACGAGGATGCTGAGGCCGAAGATGCGGCACAAGTGGCCGAAGCTGCCAAGGCCGGTAAGACGCAACGCTCAAAGGGTCCTATCTATAAGGCGGTGGAATACAATACGGAGGCGGAAGGAAAAGATGTGCTTGAATCGATAAAAAACAACCTGTTCACCGTTATTTCTGTCAATAAGAAGAATGGTACAGAAGCATCTCCTCGTCTGTACGACTTGACGAGCTTGCAGGTGGATTGCAACAAGAAGTTCGGTTTCTCGGCAGATACTACTCTGCAGCTCATCCAAAGCTTGTACGAGAAGAAGTTTACAACCTATCCACGTGTTGATACTACCTTCCTGCCTGATGATGTCTATCCCAAGTGTCCGCAGATCATGAATGGTCTTTTCTTGACCAAGTTCGCAGGGGTTCAGGTGTATGCTCCTCTTGTAAAGCCTTTGGGCGGAAAGGCGCTCAAAAAGTCGAAGAAGGTATTCGATAACTCAAAGGTTACTGATCACCATGCCATCATTCCCACGGGCGTGCAGCCCAATGGTTTGAGTGACATGGAACAAAAGGTATTCGATCTCGTTTCCCGCGCATTCATCGCAGCTTTTTACGATGACTGCAAGTTCGAAATGACAACCGTGATGGGTAAGGTGCCTCTGCAAAACGATTCTCAGCAAACCTCTTCCGAGCAAGACGAGACAAAGCCTCACATCTTGTTCCGTGCCACCTTCAAGCGTATTACAGACGAGGGCTGGAAGGTCGTCTTCAAGAAAACTGAGAGTGCAGATGTAACAAAAGCCTCTCCCCTTGGGGAGACGGGAGTGGGGGCTTCCAATCTTGGGGAGACGGGAGACGGGGTCTTTCCATCCTTCGTCAAGGGTGAGAGTGGACCTCACACACCCACCCTCACTGAGAAGTGGACTTCGCCTCCTAAACCCTATACCGAAGCTACATTGCTGCGTGCTATGGAGACGGCCGGCAAACTGGTGGAGAGCGAGGAGCTGCGTGATGCGTTGAAGGAGAATGGAATCGGACGCCCCAGTACGCGTGCTGCCATCATCGAGACACTCTTCCGCCGTCGTTACATCCGCAAGGAGAGAACCTCACTTTGGGCCACTCCTACAGGTGTGGAATTGATACATCTCATTCATGAGGAATTGCTAAAAAGTGCCGAATTGACCGGAAGATGGGAACGTAAGTTGCGACAGATAGAGCATCATGAATACGAGACGAAGCGATTTGTCGATGAACTCAAGCAAATGGTCAATGACATAGTACTGACGGTACTGGCTGACAATAGCAACCGTCATGTGCCTGTGACGGAAGAGGAAAAGAAAAAGAAGAAAAAGTAAAATCTTTCGTCTGACACAATAAAAGTCACTTTCGCGCGTTATATTATTAGGTATGAAAGTATTGAAGTTTCTCTTTTTAGCCTTTGCGCTGGCCGCCATCTTGTGTGGCTGTGGCGCAGAAAGCAACGTCAAGAAGGGCGATGCCTTCTATGCTATTGGCGAATACTTTGATGCTGCTGCCGAATACAAGAAGGCTTACTCGCGCACGCCCACCAAGGATAAGGCAAAGCGAGGCGAGCGTGCATGGAAGATGGCTGAGTGCTACCGAAAGATAAACTATACGGCCAAAGCGCTTGGTGCCTATCAGAATGCTGTTCGCTATAAGTATGCCGACTCGATGGCTGTATTCTATCTGGCACAGATGCAGCATAAGTCGGGCGAATACAAGAATGCTGTCAAGAACTATCAGCTCTTCCTCGATTCGGTGCCCGATAGTCAGGCAGCCCGACTGGGTATTCAGGGCTGTACGCAAGCTCAGATTTGGAAGAACAAACCTACACTTTATACCATCAAGAAGCAACCCATCTTCAATGCACGTCGAGCCGATTTCTCTCCCGTCTTGGCGGGTGATGAGTGGGATGAACTCTTCCTTACCACTACTCGTTCGCAGGCTACAGGCGATGAGATTAGTGGCATCACAGGTACCAAGAGCGCGGATATCTTTCATTCCAAGTTGGACGACAAGGGCAAATGGAGTCAGCCAGAGAAGTGCGAAGGTGAGGTCAATAGTGATTTTGACGAAGGAGTGTGCTGTTTCTCGCCCGATGGCAAGACTATGTATCTCACACGTTGTACGCACGACCCTGACTATCCCCGTTATGCCGAGATATATACCAGTCAGCGTAGTGATGCATCGTGGAGCAAGCCACAGAAGTTGGAGATTTCTGCCGACACGCTCTCCAGCTATGCTCATCCCGCTGTCTCGCCCGATGGTCGTTGGCTTTATTTCGTGAGCAATATGCCCGGTGGAAAGGGTGGTCTTGATATCTGGCGCATCGCTATTGGCGAAAACGGAATGGGTGGTGTGGAGAACGTGGATGCGTTGAACACCGAGGGCAATGAAATGTTCCCCACCTTCCGTCCTAATGGCGATCTTTATTTCTCGTCTGACGGGCATGTAGGCATGGGCGGTCTGGATCTCTTCTGTGCCAAGCGCGACACAACGGACAGGCGCAATGAGCGTTGGAAGATAGAGAACCTGAAGGTGCCAATGAACTCTGCCGGCGACGATTTCGGCATGACGTTCGAGGGACTTCACAATCGTGGCTTCTTCTCTTCCAACCGTGGTGATGGCCGTGGTTGGGATCATATCTACTCTTTCGAGTGTCCGGAGATACTGCAGACCGTGAAAGGATGGGTGTATGAGAAGGATGGCTATGAGTTGCCCAACGCACTTGTGTATATGGTGGGCAACGATGGCACGAACCTCAAACTGAGTGTGCGTGGCGATGGCTCGTTCGAGCAGATCGTCAACCCCAATGTCGAATACGTCTTGTTGGGTACCTGCAAGGGTTACCTCAATCACAAGGAGGAGTTGCGTGTGGACACCTCCAGTGTGAGCCGTGAGTTCGTCCTGCAGTTCCCGCTGTCAAGTCTTACGGCCCCGGTATTGGTGCGCAATGTCTTTTATGAGTTCGACAGTGCAGCCCTCACCGAGTCATCAACCCAAGCCCTCGATTCGCTTGTCGACCTGCTCAACGAGAACCCCAACATCACCATCGAGCTCTCCAGTCATTGTGACTACCGTGGTGCCGACGCCTATAACCTGCGTCTCTCGCAGCGACGTGCCGAGAGCGTTGTGAACTATCTCATCGACCACGGCATTGCCCGCGACCGTCTGACGCCTGTAGGTTATGGTGAGACGCGTCCGAAAGTCGTCACACGCAAGATGGCAGAGCGCAATGCCTTCCTGCACGAAGGCGACACGCTCACCGAGGCGTTCATCCTGAGGTTGGAGGACAAGAATCTGCAAGAGATATGCAATGCCTTTAACCGTCGAACCGAGTTCCGCGTGCTGCGCACTACATATGGTATGAACCTCTCCCCCGTACTGCCAGAAGAGAATACTCCCAACCTTCCCCAAGGGGATGCTCCTTCCCACCTCATCCCCCAAGGGACTGCCCCCTCCCACCTTCCCCAAGGGGGAGGAGTAACCAATCCGCCTAACGAGGGTGAAAGAAACATAGAGCCCCCTCTAACTCCCCAAGGGGAGGACTCTTAGTTGGATGGAAATATATCGCGCCAGCCTAATTATGAATTGTGAATTATGAATTATGAATTAATATGAAGCAATACCTCAACCTACTACAGACAATCCTTGACGAAGGCGTCTTCAAAGGCGACCGTACCGGCACCGGCACCAAGAGTATATTCGGCCATCAGATGCGTTTCAACCTGCAAGAGGGCTTCCCTCTCTTAACCACCAAGAAGGTGCACTTGAAGAGCATCATCTACGAACTCTTGTGGTTCCTCGATGGCAACACTAATGCCAAGTGGCTGCAAGAGCGTGGTGTGCGCATCTGGAACGAATGGGCCGACCCCGAGACGGGCGACCTCGGCCATATCTATGGTTACCAGTGGCGCTCATGGCCTGACTACAACGGCGGCTTCATCGACCAGATACAGCAGGCTGTGGATACCATCAAGAAGGATCCTAACTGCCGTCGCATCATCGTCTCGGCATGGAACGTGGCCGACCTCGACAACATGAACCTGCCTCCTTGCCACGCCTTCTTCCAGTTCTACGTGGCTCCGCCCGCCACGCCCGGTGGCAAGGGCCGTCTCTCGCTGCAGCTCTACCAGCGCAGTGCCGACACGTTCCTCGGTGTACCCTTCAACATCGCCTCCTATGCCCTCCTCTGCATGATGATGGCACAGGTCTGCGATCTTGAGCCCGGCGACTTCATCCATACTATGGGCGATACCCACATCTATACCAATCACATGGAACAGGTGCAGCTGCAGCTCAGCCGTGAGCCCCGACCACTGCCCAAGATGATTATCAATCCCGAGGTCAAGAACATCTTCGACTTCAAGTACGAGGACTTCACCCTCGAAGGCTACGACCCTTGGCCCGCCATCAAGGGAGTGGTGTCGGTTTAATAGCACACACATAATAAAGTAGGTATAAAACTTCATACTTCGAAATAACAACGAGCAAAAGTAGTAATATGGAACTGCCAAAGGATTTCTGTGATTTGATGCGCCAGCAGTATGGCGATGAGGTGGCCGAGAGCCTCTTTGAGGGACTGTCGCAGGAACCTTCTGTGTCCATACGACTGAACCCAAAGAAAATTCATAATTCACAATTCATAATGCATAATTGTCCGGCCAGCGTGAATGAAAATGGCGCCACGCCATCCGCCCCCTCTGCGCAGCCTAATTATGAATTATGCATTATGAATTATGAATTAGAAAAAGTCGCCTGGTGTCCCGATGCCTACTACCTCAACGAGCGGCCGGCCTTCACCTTCGACCCCCTCTTCCATGCCGGCGTCTACTATGTGCAGGAAGCCTCGTCGATGTATCTGGCCGAGGTGCTGAGGAAATGGCTTCCCCAAACCCAGAAAAGGGGAGAACAAAGTGGGGGTACGCAACAATCATCTCTCCCCCTTCAGGGGGCTGGGGGGTCTGCATCAGAGTGCAGTTCGGCCCTCGATCTCTGTGCTGCTCCTGGAGGCAAGAGCACCTTGCTTCGCAGCCTCCTGCCCGACGACTGTCTGCTGGTGAGCAACGAACCCATGCCGAAGCGAGCACAGGTGTTGGCAGAGAATATGACGAAGTGGGGACATCCCAACAGCATCGTCACGCAGAACTATCCCGCCGATTTCACTTTCTTGTCCGATATGTTCGACCTCATCGTCACCGACGTTCCCTGCTCGGGCGAGGGTATGTTCCGCAAGGATGAGGGTGCCATACGCGACTGGAGCATGGAAAATGTAGATACGTGCTGGCGTCGTCAGCGGAGTATCCTTACCGACATTTGGCCCACATTGAAACCCGGTGGCCTGCTCGTCTACAGCACTTGCACCTTCAACCATTTCGAGGATGAAGACAACGTGGCATGGATAGCCGAACATCTTGGGGCAGAGGTGCTTGAACAGCGTCATTTCTTCCCCGGACGCGATGCTGGCGAGGGTTTCTTCATTGCGGCATTACGCAAGCAGAAAGAAGATGTGGGTGAAGGTAAAGGCAAAGCGAACGAGCCGGTACAGTCATTCTTGAGAGGTAAGATTCAGCGCAATATGAATGTGCTGCTTAATGGTGTGCCAAAACCCGAGAAGACGCCAAAGGGTGTTGTCCCTTCGCATGTCTTGGCCATGAGCACTAATCTATGGAATCCTGATACGCCCGAAGCTGTTGAGGCATCTGCCTATCCCCGCTACGAACTCACCTACGATGAGGCACTGGCCTATCTGCGTCGCGAAGCCCTGCGCATCGAGGCTCCACGCGGCATCGTGCTCGTCACCTTCAAGGGCGTGCCGTTGGGCTTTGTCAAGAGCGTGGGCAACCGTGCCAATAACCTCTACCCACAAGAGTGGCGCATTCGCACCACCTACACAACACCCTTCTGTTTGCTCTCTGGAAGAGAGGAATAATGTCTTGACCATCGACGGGTGTCATCGTTGGCTGTGATACAAATTACCTCAAATCAATGCATTAATAGATTCGCAGAAAAGGCAAAAAGATATTTTTTTTGCTTTTTTTTCTTCATTTTGTTTGCAGATGCAAGTTTCAATGTGTATCTTTGCGCCTGTAATAATAAATAAGGTAAGAAGTAAACGGTATGAAGAACTTACGATTTATCACATTTTCCGCAATCCTTGCACTTTTCTCACTGTCCACATGGGCACAGAGCACAGAGGTGTGCTTACATGTTGCACCAGCTGATACCGCTGGCATGCAAGTGTTCCTCTTCGAACTGGGTGACAATGACAACGAAGCTCCCATGGAGCGCGTTGACGGCACCACGCTGCGCCAGACGCTGAACGCCTCAGAGCATGGCATGTACAGTATCGTCTACGTCAATGGTTCGGCGCAATACGCCACACCAGTCTTTTTTGACGGTCCGGCGCCCGCAGAAATCTCGATGCAGTTTATGGATGGTTGTCCCAAGTTGACGGCTTTGACCACAAGTAAGAAGAAGGCCGACAAGGAGCGTGTCGCACATGTCAACGCGCAACTCGACGCCATCTATGCCTTCAACCAGGTGTACTACAAGCAAAGCCGTGAGGTGTGGACCAAGGCGGCCAACATGACGCCCGACGACCTGCGCGCCATGCTCAAGGTGTATGACGAGGCACAGCAGGCGCTGAACGGCAACAGCGAGGTGGGCGAGAACTTGAAGCAATACGTGGACGTATGGACCTATCTGCTCAAGCAGGAATGCGTGACGGTGTATAACCGTTTCCATAACCAGCAGAGCAACAAGTTGGATGCGGCCAAAGAATTGGGAGTGACGGCTGCGCAGAAGTTGGACACCCCCATGGCACTCCTGCACCAGGCAGCCCTGAATGCAGCAGCACAAGACCTACCCAAGGGTACGCTGGGAGAGCGTATGGCCTACATCAACGAGCACTACAAGTGCGAACCCATGAAGAAGGGTGTGCAGCACATCGTAGCAGAGTCGTTCATTCGTGGATACAAGTTCGACAAGGGCTATCAGGAAGGCCTCAGCGTGTTGGAGGAGGCACACGAGAAATATGGTCTTGACAACAAGTACATCGAGAAATTCCGCGAGCGCATTGCCGCCGTACCCGGTGCAGCCTTCCCCGACGTAGAACTGATTGACACGGACGGCAACAAGGTAAGTCTGGCGCAGTTCAAGGGCAAGTACGTATACATCGACCTTTGGGCCTCATGGTGTGTACCCTGCTGCAAGGAGGTGCCTTTCTTGCAGGAGTTGGAGAAGTCGTTGCAGAATCCCAACGTAGCATTCGTCAGCATCTCCACCGACTCTACAGAGAAGCCCTGGCGCAGCCGTATGGAGCAACTCAAGATGCACGGCAACCAATGGCTCAACACCGATGGCAAACTTTGCGACAAGCTGAACGTGAGCGGTATTCCCCACTTCCTCATCTACGACAAGGAGGGCCACCTGCACACCTACAGCGCTGCCCGCCCCTCAAGCGGTGAGCAACTGAAGGCGATATTGGAGGCACTGAAATAAGAACCCTAATTACAAACAAATAAATTTATGAAGAAATTCTACACAAGATTTTTGGTTGCCTTGGCAGCCATCGTGCTGGCCATCCCTGCCAGCGCAGCAGTAGACGGAGTGGCAAGCCTCTTTGGCACGTACAAGATGACGGCCAGCCTGGAGTTATTGGACGCCAGCTACAAAGACCAGCTCGCCGCTGAGTGCGAGGTGAAGATCATTAAGGATCCTGCTGGCATCTACGCTTGCGAGATTGACGGCCTTTTCGGCATCGAGGACAGTTATCAGCAGGTGTCCAAGATGGGTGAGATGGAGGATGGCAAGCAGGCCCTCAGAGTTGTCAATCCCAATGGTGGTAACTGGGATGCTTGGGGCTCGTTCGACGGTTGGATGACCAGCATCGACGGAAGCAACCCCTTTGGAGCAGAGCGTTACGGTCCTCTGTACTACACGCTCAACGAGGACGGCAGCGTCATCACCCTGCCCGACTTTGCATTCGTAAAGATGAATGCCACATTCTCTGAAGTAGAAGGCATCATTGCCAAGTTCACCAACGTGAAGCTGACCCTCGTCTCTAAGGAGGAGGTTGTTGTAAACGACATCAGCGGCGTCTACCACTTCACCCCCAGCACCGACCACAACTATGAGATAGTAGCGGACTTCCCCACCGAGTTCGATATGACGTTGGCAAAAAAGGGTGACAACAAGGCGTACGATGTGACGTTGAGTTGGACAGGACTGGGCGACTTGAAGTTGGAAGGTAAGTTTGACGGCACAGCCTTGACAATCCCCTTCGAGAATGCCAAGGTGGGTGCATACAGCGTGGTTGACTCTTACGAGAACGCCAAGAGCAACATCATCTTCAACCTGGTAGGCGAGAACCTGAAGCTGACGAGCGGTATCCTCTTCAACAACGAGGAGGGCAAGAACGTATATTGGGTAGGTGGCGGTCTGGCTAAGAAGCCCGGCGACGAACCCGTTGCTCCCTCATACGTAGGCACCTACAAGGCTAAGGCAACCGTGGCCTACCACGCCGATGGCATGCCCGACACTCCCACCGAGGGTGACATCACCATCGAGTATGACGAGACATATAACATGTATTTCGTCACCACCTTCCTGAGTTATGACACCTATACGATGAACTATGGCGGCATCGAGTTCCGTCCCGATGCTGAGGATCCCAACAAGGGTTACATTGTTACGGAGGATATGTATCAGTCCCTTGACATCAACTACATGAGCGAAGACTTTAAGCAGATGCAATACCTCGTGCTGCGCGACGTAAACGGTGCATTGGGCGAGATTCCCGTCACCTTCGACGAGCAGGGTAATATGACCATCAAGGATTGCAGCATCTTCACCAGTTGGAGTGGCAAGGATGAGCCCGATGGCTTCGTAACCTACTACAGCCCCATCGTGGCCGAGAAGCAGACCGAGACAGATGCCATCAAGGTTGTTGAGGCTTCCACAACTACCACTGCCACCGAGTACTTCAACCTCAACGGCATGAAGACCAGTGCCAACCACAAAGGCATCACCATCGTCAAGAAGAACGGCAAGGTGATGAAGGTTGTCAAGAAGTAACGAATCCCTACTCGCCCCAAACACGGCAGGCGAGTCAAAACCATACGAGCAAGCAGGATGTAGCCGTGTGCTCATCCTGTTTGCTTACTCCTTTTTAAAAAAAGATGTAATTTACACACGATGAAAAGATACGTATCATCCCTTCTGTTGTTCTCTGCTCTTGCCTTCAACACGCAGGCTGCATCTATGGTCAGCCCGGCAAGTAAGGGGAACACAACTGAAGAACCATCATCAAAAAGCACGCATCAAACGCCTGCGGCAGCTCCTACTGACTCCATCATGCTGGCCGGTGTGATCTATGATGCCGAGTTGAACGATGTACTGCCCGGTGTTAGCATAGCCGCATGGAAGAGCGGCAGGATTATTGCCGGAACCACGACGGATATGGACGGACGGTTCCATCTGGCACTGAAGGATGGCAACTGCGAGGTACGCGTTACCTATATGGGCTTCAAGACTGCCTATATCGATGCCAAGAAGGGCAGCCAGACATTGCTCAAGATTATGCTCGAGCCTGATGCCAAGAAGATGGATAACGTCGTCGTGACAGGTTTCTTCAACAAGAGCAAGGTATCGTTCACCGGTTCGGTGACCCAGCTCAAAGGCGAGGACCTGAAGCAAGTCACCGGTGTGAATATCATCTCGGCCATCGCTGCCCTGACACCTGGTCTGGAGGTAGTGGTGAACAGTGCACAAGGCTCTAACCCCAACCACGTACCCGAACTGGTGATGCGTGGTATGTCATCGTTCAGCAACGAGGGACAGAGCGTCAACCAGCCCACCATCATCCTGGACGGAACGGAGATTAGCATGCAGGAACTCTACGACCTCGATATGAACGAGGTGGAGAGCATCAACGTGCTGAAAGACGCCGCCGCCACCGCCCTCTACGGTTCGAAGGCGTCGAACGGTGTGATTGTCATCACCCGCAAACCCATCCAAAACAGCACACTACACGTCTCATACAACTTTCTGGGCAATGTGCAGATGCCCCGACTGAACGAATACCACCTGCTCTCGCCCATGCAGAAACTGGAGTACGAGCGCATGGCGGGGCTCTATGATGCCAAGGGAGCTATCAGCGCACAGACAGGCTTGCCCTTGCAGTATGAGTACGACGAACTCTACAACGAGCGCTACAAGGCCATCATGGCCGGACAGAGCAGCGACTGGCTGGCACAGCCCTCGCGCAACTCGTTCAGCCACGACCACTCACTTCGTGTCTATGGTGGTGCCAGCAACCTGCGCTACGAACTGACGGGCCGCTATGCCAATACACACGGTGTCATGAAGGACGACCTGCGTCGCCGCTACAGCATCGGCTTCAAACTCGACTATTACATTAAGAACTCCATACAGATTTCGAACCGTACCAACTACGGTGAGATTATGACAAAAGCTACTCCTTACGGCAGCTTCTCGACTTATGCACAGATGAATCCCTACGACCGCATGTACAATGAGGATGGTTCGGTAAACAACAATCTGGCATGGGATCTCAACAATCCGCTGCACGATGCCACTTTGGGCAGCTATTCAAAGACGGGCAACAAGTCACTCTCTAATAGCACCGACTTGCGTTGGGACATCAACAGGATGTTCCGACTGACAGGACACTTCAATGTGACAAGTACCGAGGGATGGTCGGATGCCTTCACCTCGCCTTTCGCCCGCCGCTACAAGAACGAGACAGACCTCTCTAAGCGCGGTTCGCTGCAGAAGGGCACCAACCGCAGCAACAGTTATAACGGTAACATCGTAGGTACGTTCAACAAGCTCTTCAAGGACGAGTCGCTCATCAGTGCCTCGGCTGGTTGGGAGGTGAACCACAGCGATGCACGCAGCGAATACCTCAATGCCATCGGTTTCTACAACGATGCTATGTCGTTCATCGGCAATGCCGCTGGCTATCCCACCAACTCTTCTCCCGCCGGCACCCAAAGCAAGTCGGCCGATGTGGGTGCCTTCCTTTCGGGCAACTACTCGTTCCGCAACCGCTACTTCGTGGATGGCACCTGGCGTCTGACGGGTTCTTCACAGTTTGGCGAGAACAACCGTTGGGGTAACTTCTGGTCGGCCGGTGCAGGATGGAACGTCATGAACGAAGGTTTTATGAAGGAGGCCAAGGACCTCTTCGACGTCTTCAAACTACGTGGTTCACTGGGTTATACGGGTAAGGTGAGTTTCTCACCCTTCCAGGCTATGACCATGTATCAGTACTCCAACCGCTATGAGTATAAGAACGGTATCGGCGCCGTGCCTCTGACCATCGGCAATGTTAACTTGGCATGGGAGCGTACGATGAGCTACAACCTCGGTCTCGACTTCTCGATGTTCGAGCGCCGACTGAATATCGTACTCGATGCCTACATCCGCAACACCACCGACCTGCTGCTCAACAAGTCGATGGCACCCTCGACGGGTGTTACCTCGGCTATGGGCAATCTGGGCGAACTGCAGAACAAGGGTATCGAGTTCCAAATTGACGGTTACATCTTCCGCACGAAGGACTTCAACTGGAAGTTGGGAACGACAGGTTATATCAACCGCAACAAGATAACCAAGATCAACAATGCACTCAAGGAGATGAACAAACGCAACGAGGAGATGGCTACGGCCTACCTCGAACCGTTGGCGCAGTATGCCGAGGGCGAGAGCGTGACGGCGTTGAAGCTGGTTCGCTCGGGCGGTATCGACCCTGCCACGGGTCGCGAGGTGTACATCAAGCGTAACGGCGAGCGCACCTTCACCTACGACGCCACCGACCGTGTGCTGATTGGCGACACACAGCCCAAGTACACCGGAACTATCAATACGAGTGTCTATTGGAAGGGCTTCACGCTCTATGCACTCTTCGACTTCCGTATGGGCGGTTGGATATACAACACCACACGTGCCACGAAGGTGGAGGGTAGTAATCCCAAGTATAACGCCGACGAGCGTGTATTCGACGAGCGTTGGAAGCAGCCTGGCGACATAGCCTTCTACAAGAATATCGCCGATGCCTCACGACCTCAGCAGACCGACCGTTTCGCAGAGAAGGAGAACACGCTGAACCTCGGTACACTGAACCTCAGCTACGAGTTCAACAAAGACATCTGCGCCAAGCTGCACGTCCGCAATCTGCGCTGCGGCATCAACTTCACCGACATCTTCCGCATCTCGACCGTCAAGATAGAGCGCGGTACCGACTACCTCTATTCCAAGGGCTTCGAAATCAATGTGTCGACAACGTTTTGATAATTCATAATACACAATTCATAATGCATAATTTCCTGCAACATATGAAGGTTTTCCTTACTTTTCACGGCATTTCAGTCGTTGCCAAAAACTCACTTTTAATATCAGCGCTGGCGCTGACGCTGACCGGATGCAACAGTTTTTTGGACATCACACCCGATGGTCAGGCCAAGCGTGACGAGATGTTGAAGACGAAGTCGGGCATCGAGGATGCACTCTATGGCACGTATGCCCAGATGCGCCAGCAGAGCCTCTATGGCTGCGAACTGAGCATCCGCGGTGTGGAGGTGCTGGCACAGAACATGACTTGTCCCGGCAACGATGACATCGAGATGCTGCAGAATTACGAGTACGACAAGACGGACATGCGTTCGTGGGCCGAGAGCATCTGGACAGCGATGTACAACAACATCTCGAATGCCAACTCCGTGCTGAACAGCGATCTGGTCAGAGGCGCTAGAGAGTTCCCATATACCACCTACAAGGGCGAGGCATTGGCTTTGCGTGCCTACATGCACTTCGACCTCGTACGCCTCTTTACCCCACAGTACACGCTCAACCCCACGGCCGACGGTATCCCCTATCAGACAGAGTTCTCGCTCGTCACGCCCCAGTTTGAGAGCGAGCAGAAGAACTACGAACACATTCTGGCTGACCTGCTCGAGGCAGAACGACTGCTCAAGGTGCAACCCAAGCACCAGTACGATGTCACCGCGTTCATGAACGACTCACAGTCGCACCTCAACCTATATGCCGTATGGGGCACGCTGGCCCGCGTCTACCTGACGATGGGCAACAAGGAGAAGGCGGCTGCTTACGCCGATTCGGTCATCACGAAGAGTCCCTACAAGCTCAAGGAGAAGACGGAGGTCATCAACGATGTGGCCGGCATCCTCTCGCAGAAGGAAACACTCTTCGGTGTGTATTACGGCGACTTCTACAGCACTACCTCCGAACTGCTGCAGAAACGTACCTTCTACCAGTCGCTCGATCCCCGCAGCGACTTCATGGATTACTATGAACGTGAGAGTCTTCCACTCGACTATCGTACTTCGGCTTACTTCACGCAGATTGAAGCCGGTGGTCAGTATTTCTATCGCCTGAGTAAGTTCACCGATATCTACGAACTCAACAACAACTCCGGTTCGCGTCCTGCCGAACTCATCCTGGGCATCAACCTCATCCGCATTCCCGAGATGTACTACATCCTTGCCGAGTGTCTGCTCGACAGCGATCCTGCCAAGGCAAAGGCATATTATAATGAGGTACGCGCGCATAGAGGCCTCTCGGCTCTCGACGAGAGCACCGACCTCACGCAGGAGCTTATCGACCTGGAGTTCTTCAAGGAATACTTTGGCGAGGGACAGCAGTTCTTCCGCTATAAGCGTCTGAACCAGCCCATCTCCAGTCATGATGCCCAAAGCATCTATCCCGCTTCCGACAAGATTTATGTAATTCCAATCCCTAATTCCGAATATGCGAACCGCTATTAAATATCTTTCACTCCTCGTCTCGTTGTCCACGGCGATACTCACGACGAGCTGTTCCGAGACCGATTACCTCAAGTATGACAGTGAGGCCAATGGCATCTATTTCCATCGCGACACGCTGACGTACTCGTTCTCTGTGATGCCCGTCGACTCACAGACGCACGTGCTGCACATCCCCGTCAAGATTATGGGTGTGGTGGCCGACCATCCCCGCACGTTCAGCTATACCGTAGAGCGCCAGATGCCATCCGACTCGCTGCAGAAACTCATCTACCTGCCGGAATCGGCCTCCTTCAACTGGGCCGAGGAGGGCAAGCATTATTCCGTGCCCGCTCAGGTTACTATACCTGCTGGTCAGATTACAAGCAGCATCCCCATCACCATCTACCGCAACACGTTGGAGGGTAACTTCACCGATGGTTACCAGCGCTACCGCCTCATCATCCGTCTCTCGGCCAACGAGAACTTCTCGCCTGTACTCTCGGAGAAAGACCAGGTGCGTATCATCGAGTTCGACAATGCCATCGACCAGCCTGCCTGGTACGATGCTTTTGGCGGCAAGGTGTGGTACAAGCCCGATCTGGGTGAATGGCATCCCTACAAGTTCATCAAGATGGTGGAATACTTCCACGACGTGAAGAACATATTGCCCGACACATACAAGAAGATGGTGGCACTCTATGGCGAGAACCTCGAGAATGTGCCTTACGGCGACTTCCACGTCTACCGCACCATCTTCCGCAAGCATATCTATGCCCGTATGTACGAGCACTTCAACGATCCTGCCAACCGCGACATGATCCTCTCGCACTATCCCGACTTCCCCTTCGATTTCCCTAATCCGTTCTAGCCCCCCCCCGCCTCCCCCGACCGCTTCGTTAGGGGAGGAGCTCCATTCTCGCTAAGAGGCAGGCTCCCATTCTCGCTTGGGTAGGAACCTAATCCTCGCTAGAGGTAGAATGCCAGAAAGGGCTAGCATTAGAAATAGCAAAGCCACCGTTCCCTTCCATTCATGGAAGGGCAAAACAACAAAAAACATCACGACGAAAATGAAAATAAAGAACATACTATCTTACGTCATCATAGGACTTCTCCCCTTTGGGGGAGGTTGGGTAGGGCTGAGTTCCTGCATCTCTGACGATACGACGCTGCCCACGCGTCCACTTTCTGAAATCAGCATCGATGGTGGCATAACGGCCGAGTATAACATCAGCAAGAACGAACCCTTGCACATCAAGCCCGTTGTGTCGCAGGAGAACGCACCCAAGCCGCTCAGCTACACTTGGGAGGTGAATCAAGAAGTCTTCTCGCACGACGAGGAGTTTGTCTTTCCTGCGAAAGAATTAGGAAAATTCCTCTGTCGCCTCATCGTCGAGAACGAGGACGGCAAGACGTTCTACCCCTTCATCATCAATGTCAACTCCCCCTACGAGGAGGGCATCGCACTGCTGAGCCAAGACCCTTCAGGAGCCAGCATGCTATCCTTCATGCTTACCCCCACCGACGGCAGCGAACGTCACTTCACTACGGGCGACTGCTTTACGCTCAACAATGAGGGTACGCCCTTCGCCGACCGTTGTATAGATATGGTGCAGAGCAGCGGTTCGCTCATCGTGGCTTGTCAAGGCAACCGCGCCACTCCTAACGAAGAGGCAGGGGCAGAGTCTGTCCCCACAATATACTACCTGAACGAGAAGACCCTCGTGGCCGAGAACATCGTCACCGTCAGTGAGTACGACGACTTCGTGCCCACACACCTTGTCATCCCTAGCGTAGGTGCCTCGGGTGTGGCTTACCCCATCCTCTGCGAGAATGGCAGCATCTACGAGTTCTCCACCACCGAAGGTGCGGTGTCCAAGCCCACTAACTTCCGCTACAAATATGCGCAGACATGCCTGGCGCACGACGATGGTGGTGCGGGTTGGTCGTTCGACCTCGTCTTCTGGGACAAGGAGAAAGGCGATCTGTGCGACCTCTACAGCGGTTACGGTCCCTACTACTGCAGTACGCAGTATCTGCTGACGCGTGAGAATGTGGATGCCACCACCAACTACTTTGCCAACAACGACATTGTGAAGATTGTCAACATCGACCTCACTGCCAAGCAGAAGCGCACCGACGAGAGCGAGATGTTGGTGCTCACGAAGAATGCGTTCATGACGCGCAAGACGATTCTCTCTACCGGATTCTGGGTTTACGACAACCAGTTGGCAGCAGCCAAGTTGTGGGACAATGGCGGTACCAGTACAGCCTGCATCGGCACGAATGTCATCAACGAGCAGACACCCTGCGTGGCCAACAAGACATACTATTCGATGCTCTTTGGCAGTGGCAACAAGGTGCGCCGGTGGAACTATGCCACCTCGCAATCGCTGGCTGATGCAGAGACGTTGCAGACCTTTGGCAGTGACAAGGCCATCGTCACCGACCTCGTAATCAGTGAAGACCACCTCACTACCTACGTCGCCTTCTACGAGCCCGACCAACCCGGCCTCAACGGCAGCGTATATGTCATCAACACCGATACGGGCGACATTCTGGAGCGCCACGACAACATCTGCTACAAACCCGTAAGAATGATTTACAAGAAGAAATAAAAGCCCCTCAAGGTCGGTTTTAAGGTTATAAGGTTTTAAGGTTTTAAGGTTATAAGGTTTTAAGGTTATAAGGTTTTAAGGTTATAAGGTCCAAAACACCCCAAAGCAATGAAGCAATTCCTCACCCTCCTCCTGCTATTCACTTTTCACTCGTCGCTTTTCACTTCGGCGAAGCCTACCTCTCTCACCGCCCAACAAGCCGACGAGGCCCTCACCCGCATCGTTGCCCAGTGGAAATCCGAGCAGGCTCCACGCCTCCGCCTTAACGAGAAGGATCACACCATCAGGCAGGGTGACATCTCCATGCGCTATTGGTATCATGGCTTCGGCAAAGAGCCCGTCGATGGCCGTTCGCTCTACATCTCGATGCACGGCGGCGGTGGTGCCCCCAAAGCCGTCAACGATCAGCAATGGCAGAATCAAAAGGAGCTCTACCAGCCAAAGGAGGGCGTCTACCTCGCTCCGCGCGCACCCTGGGATGCATGGAACATGTGGTTTCAGGAACCCATCGACAGTATGTTTGAAGAACTCATACAAACCATGGTCGTCCTCTACAACGTAAATCCCAACAAGGTATACATCATGGGTTACTCGGCCGGTGGCGATGGTGTGTGGCGTCTAGCACCTCGCATGGCCGACCATTGGGCTGCCGCCTCGATGATGGCGGGTCATCCCGGCGATGTGTCGCTGCTCAACGTCCGCAATCTCCCCTTCACCATCTGGTGTGGTGCCCTTGATGCCGCCTACAACCGCAACAAGGAGGTGGCTGGTCGTGGCCGGGAACTCGACTCCCTGCAGAAGGCCGATCCGACGGGCTATATACACGAATGTCACATCGTAGCGAATAAGGAACATTGGATGGATCTGGTCGATGCGGCGGCAGTGCCCTGGATGGCAGGTTATCGGCGCAATCCCTATCCCAAATACGTCGTTTGGCAACAGGAAGAGGTACTGCGTCCGACGTTCTATTGGTTGAAGGTGCCTCGCAACGAGATGAAGCGTGGACGCAAGATAGTGGCAAGCATCGAAGGCAACGTCATCACGTTGCAGCAGTGCGACTATCCTCAGGTCACCTTATATCTCAACGATCAGCTTGTCAATCTTGACAAGCCGGTGAAGGTGATGTATAAGGGTCGCACCATCTTCAGCAAGAAGCTCCAGCGCACAGAGGATAACATTCGTTCGTCGCTTGCCGAGCGTGGTGATCCCAGCTACGCTTTCCCTGCCCAGCTGACAGTGAACTTGTAGCTAATCATCTTGTTTTGATGCTGCTCTGGTATGGAGTAGGACGGACTCCTCTCCCTATAGGTTTCAAAAAAAGTACTTGCACTGCTTGCACTAGCCTTGCATCGTGCTGAATGCTATTGCGTTACCAGGTGCAAGACTCTTACACTAGTAGTCTGTAAAGTCTAAAAGTTGACAAAAAACAACAGTCTTTTGCATCTTCAAAACGTCGTAAAATAAATCATATTAACTTTTTAAATATCAAT
>JAGHUS010000027.1 GCA_018064685.1 Bacteroidales bacterium
TTGAAAACAAGTTTTCAGATATTTTCAGTCACCTACATCATCACCCTATCGGGTTAGCATCAACCCCAAGGCGATAAACCGACGCCAAACCGTATCACATAAATGGCGCTACGATTCCATCAAAATACGATGACACACCGATATTCATCAGTAAGGTTGTTTTTTAATGTTTATCGCGCCTTGCAGAGGATGATGGCCTCTGTAGGAGGCTGATGGTATGCTTTCGCTTTGGTTGTTAAGAGCTTGCTCTTATAAGGACAAAGTGAAAGCATAGCATCAGGGGCAAAGCCCCATCCTCTACAAGGGGTTTATTTTGGTTTTCGTCTTTCAATATACAAGAGATCAGCACTTTAATAATCATTGATAAGGGTGGGAAACTTCAATTACTGAGTCCACTTTAAAAAGTCTAAAAACGGTCTTTTATTATAGCATATAGACTTAATTAACAATAAAAAATCAGTAAAAACTGACTTTTTAAAGTGGACTCAATTACTTATTGTTATTCTTGATATTACGTGGGTGGTGCAGGAGTATCTCCTCGCGCAGTCGCGAACGGTCGATGTGGGTGTAGATTTCGGTGGTCGAGATGCTCTCGTGTCCCAGCATGGCCTGTATGGCACGCAGGTTGGCTCCACCCTCCAGCAGATGCGTGGCGAAGCTGTGGCGGAAGGTGTGTGGCGAGATGTTCTTGGTGATGCCAGCCAGTTCGGCCAGTTGCTTGATGCGCACGAAGAGGGTGATGCGGCTCAGCTTGGTGCATCGGCGCATCGATACGAAGACGTAGTCCTCGTGACCCTTCTTGATGTTCAGTTCGCGTCGCTGCACAAACCATTGCTGCAGTTCGTTGACGGCACGGGTGGAGATGGGCACGAGCCTCTCCTTGTTGCCCTTGCCTCGCACACGTATGAAGCCCTCGTCAAGATAGAGGTTGCTGATGAGCAGTTCGCACAGTTCGCTCACACGCAGTCCGCAGCTGTATAGTGTCTCGATGATGGCCAAATCGCGCTGGTATTCACGCATGTTGGGGTCGATGGCTGCCTCGATGGCGTCTATCTCTGCCACGCTGAGCACCTCGGGCAGATGCTTGCCTATGTTGGGCGATTCGAGCAGTTCGGTAGGGTCGGTGGGCACTTCGCCCTCGAGTGTGAGGAAACGGTAGAACGAACGCACGCCACTTAGTATGCGGCCCAGCGAACGGGCTCCGATGCCCATGTCGCGCATCACGGCAGCAAAGGTGTCGAGTTGTGCCAGAGTGATGTTGCGGAACTCTATGCCCTCGTCGTCCATGTAGTTGACCAGCTTCTGCAGGTCCAGCATATAGTTCTCGAAGGTGTTGCGGCTGTAGTTACGCTCCAGTCGCAGGTATTTCTCGTATGCCTGTATGATGCTCTTGGGTACGCTTCTGCCTACTATTTCTACTTTCATCGGTTAATTATCTGAATTATCAAATGACTGATGACGTTTAATTCAAACTTTTTTCTTATCTTTGCCGCAAAATTAGTCATTTTCGGACGAAAAGCCAAGAAAAAGATGAAAAAGATACAGATTATCAATGGTCCGAACCTCAACTTGCTGGGCAAGCGCGAGCCGGGCATCTATGGCAACCAGGGCTTCGAGAGCTATCTGGAGGCATTGCGCCAGCGCTTTAAGGACGTGCAGATAGACTACTTCCAGAGCAACCACGAAGGCGATCTCATCGACTGCATCCACAACGTGGGCTTCAGTTACGACGGCATTGTGCTCAACGCCGGTGCCTATACCCACACCAGTGTGGCGCTGCTCGATGCCTTGAAGGCCGTTACCACCCCTGCCATCGAGGTACACATCAGCAACGTACATCAGCGCGAGGAGTTCCGACACAAGAGCATGATCAGCGCGGGTTGCAAAGGCGTGATATGCGGTTTTGGACTGGACAGCTACCGACTGGCCGTTCTCGCTTTGCTCGAAGTTAATAGTTAATAGTTCGAAGTTGAGAGACTCAAGAGGGGTCATCTTCTGACTTATCGACGACTCATGACGAAATTTAAAGGTAAAAGCGAACTGTACAAGCCTCAGTCCAGCTTCTGGGCCGAAGACAAGAGGCGCGACGAGGAGATGGAGGAGTACATCAAGCGGCACAGTGATGCCGAGGGCGACTACCTGCATGCCTTGTGGCGCGACACGCAGTTGCGACTGCTGTACGGACAGATGGCTAGCGGACACGTGCAGGGACGACTCTTGAAGATGCTGGTACGCATGATACGTCCGCAGCGGGTGCTGGAACTCGGAACCTTTAGCGGCTATTCGGCCCTTTGCATGGCTGAGGGGTTGGAGCCGGGAGCAGAGCTGCACACCTTCGAGGTGTTCGACGAGCAGGAAGACTTCCTGCGTCCGTGGTTCGAGCGTAGCGAGTATGCCGACCGCATACACCTGCACATAGGCAATGCACTGCAGCTGGTGCCCGAGATGGACGTGGAGTGGGACATGGTGTTCGTCGATGCCGACAAGCGCGAGTATGTGCAGTACTACGAGATGGTGTTGCCGCGACTGAAGCCGGGAGGGTATATCGTGGCCGACAACACGCTGTGGTATGGGCGCGTCATTGAGAAGGATACCCGCGACAGTGACTTGCAGACGTTGGGCATCAAGGCCTTCAACGATTTGGTGGCGCAGGACGATAGGGTGGAGAAGGTCATCGTGCCTATCCGCGACGGACTGACGCTGATAAGAAAAAAAGATTAAAGTAAATTTATGGAAACAACAAGACAGAATAAGATTGCCCGCCTCTTGCAGAAAGAGCTGAGCGACATCTTTCAGAAACAGACTAGCCAGATGCGTGGCACGCTGGTGAGTGTGAGCAACTGCCGCATCTCGCCCGACCTCAGCATCTGCCGCGTGTATCTCAGCGTCTTCCCCAGTGCCAAGGCTGCCGAGATCGTCGAGAACATCAACACCAACCAGAAGCAGGTACGCTTCGATCTGGGTCAGCGTGTACGCCATCAGCTGCGCATCATCCCCGAACTGAAGTTCTTCGTCGATGACTCGCTCGACTACGTGGAGCATATCGACGAACTGCTGAAGAAGTAGGAGACCCCACCCCTAGCCCCGCCCCGAGGCGGGGAATAGAATGGGAACGAGGTGTGAAATCATCGCGCAGCTAATTATGAATTATGCATTATGCATTATGAATTGACAAAATGAATTATGAATTATTCATCGCCCGTCGTTATCTCTTCTCGAAGAAGAGTCACCACGCCATCAATATCATATCGGGCATCTCGGTGTGTGGTGTAGCCATTGCCACTATGGCACTGGTGTGCACGCTGAGTGTGTTCAATGGTTTTCAGGACCTCGTGGCCGGACTCTTCACTGCCTTCGACCCCGAACTGGAGGTGAAGATCAACGAGGGACGACTGGTGAATGCCAACGATGCGGCTTTGCAGAAACTGAAGACGCTGGACTGCATCGACTCCTACACCGAGTGTGTGGAGGGACAGGCCTTGCTGGTGAAAGGCAACCAGCAGGTTGTGGCCACTGTGCGTGGCGTGGAGGATAACTTCCTGGAGCAGACCAACTCCAGCGAACTGTTCTATGGCGACGGACTGGACAACGATGGGCGCATCGTGCTGCATCGCGACGGTATTGACTACGGAGTGCTGGGCTTCCAGTTGTCCAACAAGATGGGACTGCAGGCTCTTTGCGGCGACTCCATCTTCATCTATGCTCCACGCAAGGGTGTGCGCTATAACGGCACTAATGCCGACAAGTGCTTCAACGAGAGTGCCTTCTGCACGGCCGGTGCCGTGTTCAACGTCAAGCAGGCCAAGTATGATGCCAATTACGTGCTCACCTCCATCGATTTCGCCCGCCAACTGCTCGACGCGCAAGGCCAGGTCACAGCCATCCACCTTCATGTCAGGGAGGGGGTAAGCGTGTCGGAGGCCAAGGACAAAGTGCAGGAGGTGTTGGGCAACCGCTTCAGTGTGAAGGACCGCTACGAGCAGCAGGACGAGGTGTTCCATATCATGCGCATCGAGAAGCTCATAGCCTATATCTTCCTCACATTCATACTCTTGGTGGCATGCTTCAACATCATCGGTTCGCTGTCGATGCTGATGATAGACAAGAAGGCTGATGTCGACACGCTGCGCAATCTCGGAGCCACCAACCCACAGATATGCCACGTCTTCATCTACGAGGGACGAATGATCAGTGCCGCCGGAGCCGTAGTGGGCATCCTCTTGGGACTGCTGCTGTGCTGGCTGCAGATGGAGTTCGGCCTTATCACCATGGGCAATGCCGAGGGCAGCTTCATCATCGAGGCCTATCCCGTAAGCATACACTTCTGGGACATCGTCATCATCTTCGTCACCGTCCTCGTCGTGGGCTGGCTCGCCGTGTGGTATCCCGTCCGCTACCTCAGCAAGAATCTGCTGTAAAGGAGGCCCCCAAAGACCCCACCCCTAACCCCGCCCCAAGGCGGGGAATAGAATGGAGACGAGAGTAGAATTCACTGCGCAGCTAATTATGCATTATGCATTGATGGAATCATCGCGCAGCCTAATTATGCATTATGAATTATGAATTATGAATTAGTAAAGCATTATGAATTATGAAGTGTTCTCTTCTCCGCTCTATGTCATGACCAAGCCCATTGGGGCTCGGTGCAACTTGGCGTGCAAGTACTGCTACTATCTCGACAAGCAGGAACTGTACAGGGAGGAGAAGGAGCATGTGATGAGCGATGAGACGCTCGAACTCTTCATCCGGCAATACATCGAGGCGCAGACCACTCCCAACATCCTTTTCACCTGGCACGGAGGCGAGACCTTCATGCGTCCGCTCTCCTTCTATCAGCGAGCCTTGCAGCTGCAGCAACGCTATGGTGCGGGACGGCAGATAGATAACTGCATACAGACCAACGGTACGCTCATCACCCCCGAGTGGGCACGCTTCCTGCACGACAACCACTGGCTGGTGGGCGTCAGCATCGACGGTCCGCAGGAGTTTCACGACGAGTACCGTCGCAACAAGGCGGGACGTCCGTCGTGGGCCAAGGTGATGCATGGCATCGACATGCTGAACAAATATGATGTGGAATGGAATGCTATGGCCGTGGTCAACGACTATAACGCCGACTATCCGCTCGACTTCTACCGTTTCTTTCGCGACGAACTGGGATGCCGCTTCTTGCAGTTTACCCCCATTGTAGAAACAACGACTCCTCAGACCCTTTCCCCCGAAAGCGTCACCCCGCAGCAGTGGGGCACGTTCCTCTGTGCCATCTTCGACGAGTGGGTGCATCGCGACGTGGGCGAGATGTTCGTACAACTGTTCGACGCCACGCTGGCCAACTGGATGGGAGTGACGCCAGGCGTGTGTTCCATGGCTCGTGACTGCGGTCATGCCGGTGTGATGGAGTGGAACGGCGACGTCTACAGCTGCGACCATTTCGTCACTTCCCAGCACCGCCTTGGCAACATACGTCAGCACACCCTCTACCAGCTTATGAAGGGCGAGCAGCAGCAACGTTTCAGCACCATCAAGTCTGCAGCCCTGCCTACCCAGTGCCACGAGTGCCAGTGGCTCTTTGCCTGTCATGGCGAGTGCCCCAAGAACCGCATCGTGGATGCCGACACACACGCCATCTGCACCGATAACCTAGGCTTCACGCCCCGCCTCAACTACCTGTGCCAGGGCTACCAACAGTTCTTCCAGCACGCAGCACCCTACATGGACTTCATGAAGCAGGAACTGATGGCTGGGCGTCCCGCAAGCAATGTGCAATTACTAAACAAGTAAACGAATAAGCGTATAAACGAGTAAGCGTATAAACGAATAAGCGCATAAACGAGTAAAAGTCTAAACGTCTAATCGATTCCTTTCCCAACCTCAACCTCCCATGTCAAGAATCCTCCTATTGTGGATGGCCCTGTTGCTATCCTTTCCCGTCTTCGCCAAGAAGACCAAAGAGGTGGTGGTGAACTATGCCACCATCAACATCCGTAACTCCAATGGCGACAAGAAGAGTCCGGAGCGATGCTGGGACACACGCAAGGAACGTGTAGCCCAGTTCTTCCGCCGTCAGCAACTGTCTGTTGTTGGCTGTCAGGAAGTGCTGCACGAACAGCTTACCGATCTGCTCGCCGCTCTGCCCGAATATGATTTTGAAGGTGTGGGGCGCGAGGACGGAAAGCAGAAAGGCGAGTACACACCTATCTTCTGGCGCAAGGACGAATGGACGAGACTGAAGGGCGGCACGTTCTGGCTCAGCGACACACCCGAGGTGGTAGGTTCGGTGGGGTGGGATGCCGCTCTGACACGCATTGCCACCTATGTGCTGCTGCAGAATAAGGCCAATGGCCACCAACTGATGTGTATCAACACGCACTTCGACCATGTCGGTCACGTGGCACGTCAGCGCAGTGCCAGTCTCATATTGCAGAAGGCCAAGCAGATAGCAGGCGATACACCCTTCGTGCTGACGGGCGACTTCAACGTCGACATGGCCGATGCCGCCTATCATGTCATCACCCACGATGCCGCATTCCCCATCCTCGACACCTACATGCAGGGAGCCCCTCACGACGGCGTCTACTATACATGGCACGACTTCAGTCGCATACCTGTCGACAAGTGCGGAAAGATAGACTACATCTTTGCCTCTCCCTCCGTCAAGGTCGTCAGCACCTATATACAGCCCGAAGAGCGAGGCGAGTCACCCAAGCACTTCTCCGATCACAATCCTGTTGTTGCCCGTCTCCGTCTGCCGTAATTTAACTCCCCAAAAATAGAAACTTCGCGCGTTCTCCTTACTGGTCCATGAACTCCTTCATGCTCGTTGGGTATAACAGATACGTTCCCGATACAATCTCGGCAGCATGTCAACAGCAGTCCCATTCTGTCACGACGACTAATCTTCCAATTACGTTCCGCAATGTTCAACAGCCAACCTTCGGGTATCAAGCCATCAAAGAATGAGAACATCGTCTTGCTTTCAAATCTCTCTTGGCGTAATGGCAGAGTGAGGCTAACTGGCAGCGCGTTATCCGATTCCAGATATGCGTTGTCGTACTCAAGAAAATAGAGTGTTTCGCCCAAACAACAATTGCGTGCACCATGCCGAGGCACGATGCACGCGAAGTATGCTGTTTAATAACTATGTCAAAAGGAAGTAATCACTAATCCCAACTTCTTGCTGACGTCAATAAATTGCATAAAAGCAGCGGGCTTGCCAGACACTGTGGTAGGCCAGTTGGTGGTAATCATGAAACGACAATCGGATGCCTGCAAGAAGTCACTGTCCTGCAGCTTATCCTTATCCTTGAAAAAGCCCAACTTCTTTTGGTCGTTCTCCCAATAGTCGTTGTACAGAGCTTCACCAAGAAAGACTGTTGACATATTCTTCTTGATGCAGAATGCCTCCTGAATCTGCTCAAGCGTACAACCTGAGTGCGTATCGATATACTTCTGTACCACATCGCGCACCAACTCCGTCTTTCGGTCATACTCTTTGCCCTCAAAACGGTATTTTGACGTATCACGATTAAACTTCGTCAGCTTTGGAGCTGTATCAAATGCTTTCAGATTGGTTACCGCCGACTGCTGAATGATAGATGCAACAATCTCGCCCAGTTGAGCATCGTTATTGATAATAGTGAGCAGCTTGTTGAGCAAACCGGAAACTTGGAAAGCTCGGTTGCTCAAATAGGTATCTTGCTGACACATACGGAATACAATCTTCTCCCAATCCTCATCAAATTCCTCAGTTGCATTAAGCGACTCCAATTCATCTGCCGTCAGTCTGCGCAGTTTCAAACGCGATGCGGTGCTGTCGTTCCACGACTTATAGTCAGGCTCCTCCACCAACTGATTGTAGACATAGGGATACGCTATCTGAGTACATACCAGAGCAAAGTTAATCAGCTTACTGCGGCTGTCAGCCTGATTATTTGCCATCAGGTCGGCGTTGATAATGGAAATCAGCGACAGGGTGTTGGTCAGACGTTTGAGCGAACGGGGATTGGAACCTACCGACAGGCGTGCAATCTCACTCAGGCTCTCTGTCAATTGTGCATCAGCCAATTCCTGAGGCGTAAAGAATTCTATCTTTGTCAACGCGTCAACCAGGAAGCCATCAATGCTATACGATGCTACAGGCATGGAGAACGGCAACTGTATTATCTTGTCGAAGAACGAACGGAACTCACGCTCATTCTTGTCAGTCAGTTCACCGAACTTAGGCTTCAATCCCTTGATTACCACATCATAGTCGATAGCCAGGATGAAAATGCAATGCTCCAGGTCAAAGATATTCTTAAGCAACTCCAATATCTCCACAGCCATAGGCGGATCGATACGATCCAGGTCGTCGATGTAGAAGGTGAAGCCAATCCTTCTGCTATCCTGTCCTAGTGTCTTACTAATCAACGACGATATCTCCTTCTTCAGTTGTACGATATCAGACTCGGGACTATCCGAGGAAAAAACATTGGCCACACCATCAATAGTTTCACCGTCTACACCCACCACACCAGCAGCAATCTTAGTGCCAGTCATGGCCAATTTCCCAAAGAGTTTGCCTATCTTCTTTTTGCTCTCATTCCATCCAGAATCCTTCGGGTTCAAAGCTGCAATCTGGCTTATGATACCCTCAAGAATACTCATGATAGCTTGGCTTGGTGTCTTCATCAGCGAATACTGCCAGGTATTAATCCAAATGGGATAGTATGGTGCACCGTCTTCATCACACAGGTGCCACCTTAGCAGGTTCATCAGCGAAGTCTTACCGCTGCCCCACTCACCCTGCAGGGCAATTGTGATAGGAGTCTCAGTATGACGGATATACTTAACTAGTGCATCCTGATAAATCTTCACGCCAAACAAGTCCTCTTGGGTATGATTGCGAGGTACGTCAATAATGCTTGATTTCATATTTGTTCGTTATATGTTAGTTTTACAGATAATCAAATTGTTCTTTCTCAATTAGTCTACTTACTAAACGAGCCACACAGCCAACCATCTCTGGCAGAGGCATACATTGATAAGACGGAAGGTGAATGAAGCCACATTGCGTTAAAGCGTTACGACGGGCCAGTTCATGCAAAGCTGCGTAAAATACCGCGTTGCAGACATATGTGCCAGCCGTATTGGAAATCTTGATGGGACAATCAGTTTCGCCTTCCATCCACACTTTCATCTCTTTGATGGGCAATGTGCTGAAATAGGCGGCTGGTGCGTCAAAGACTACAGATTTGTCATGAGGTATAAGTCCATCATTGTCCTGCTTCGACGCATCCATGCAGTTTATGGCCACACGCTCGATGGAGAGATGTGTGCGTTTGCGCGCCACACCTAGAGATACGATATAGTCGTATTCAGCATGCAGGTAGAGCCATTGCCTCAATTTGCGAGGAGCCTGTTCAAAACTAACAGGCAAAATGAGTGTGTCAACAACCGTCCCACCGAATGTCATTGATGATAGTGCCTGTACCACCTCCATCGAGGGATTTATACTAATGTCTCCAAAAGGTTCAAAGCCTGTGAGTAATATTCTCATCGATATATCCGTCATAGCCCATGTCCTTTACCTTCAGTTCGGGCGATAGTTCTTTCTTTACTTCTGGCTCAATGATGGCATTAATCTGATCTGCAAAATCTTTTGCAATGGCAATAGCCCTCATATCCCAACACGTCACGCTCCATGCCACACGTAGCATGACAGCATTGACTTTATGCTCAAGATGACGAGCAAAATTCTTCGGATTATTGGTGTTATGGTATCGCTGACGATCACTCAACAATCCGTATTTCTCCTCGAGCATCTGGGTGCAAGCTTTATAGAAAGTATCAAAGAGAGGGATGTCGTTGAGCATGATGTTCGGATCGTCATAGGTTTCATCCCCCTTCTTGCCTCCATATTCAAAATGAAATTGAGTGGGGAACTCGGGTTCTTGTGCACCACTGGCAGCCATTACCACAAACAGCCACTTGTCTTCCGAATCAACCAAACGATTCATATCATCCATGAACTCCTGCTGATGGGGGTGCAGATTGTTTGCATCATAAGTGTAAAATGAACGGTAGGGACGGACCTGTCCTATTTCCTTACCTACATAATTAAAACCTCCTATCTTGGCTAGGTAATACCCCCACCATCCCATCACTGGGTCAACGATATTGCTTGGTGTAAAGATAGTCACCTTCGAGCCTCGATCGATACACATGCCATAGGGGGTATTCAGTGTGAAATGTTCTATAGCCAATCTGTCTACTGGATGCTTGTCAGAGGGTTGTGTGCACGATAGATTAATGATACGGAAATGATCATCCTTGTTAGCTGCCTCTAAAATGTCATTTTCTGTCATACCCATTCTAGCTTGGATTTCCATAATAGGAATATAACGTGGACATATCTGAAAACCCGTAGGTCGGTCTAATTTACGTTCAAAGGAAAGGTGCAATTTCTTTACGTTCTCTTTGACCTCTTCCTCGTGCTGCTCCTCATTCATCACATCCGAGAACGCACCGCCAATGATACCTGCAGGCACAGCAAAGATGGCCACGCCCAATATACCCACGATGAACGCAATGACTTGACCTAGGACGGTGATGGGGGGCGTGTCAGCAAAGCCACCAGGGTCGCCCACATACTGTGCAAAGGCCCAAGCCACCGACATCCAACCATTGCAATAGACATCCGGCTGCACCTCATGCTCAACGAAGAAGAGTACAAAGGATAGGATTATGGTCGTGATGACCAACAACTGCATGCTGATAATCATCTCCGTCTTGCAACGCTTCACGGCCTTTGCCATAAGGCGGGCCGACTTCATATACCTAAACACACGCAGCAGGCGGAAGACTCTCAGCACGCGCACCAGACGAAGTGACTTGAAGACAGTAAAGTTGAGTGGCAGGAATAGACCTAAATAAAACGTATATGTGGCAAGGAAGTCCAGCAGGCCATAGAAAGATAAGCAATAGCGCACGCGCCCCATGAAACCCTTGTACTTGTCGTCAAGCAGGTCAGCACACCAAATGCGCAAAGTCACCTCAACAGTAAACATCGCAGTAGTGAGGACATCAATCCAATGCAGTATTCCTCCATACTCTGCTACCACGCTATCAAAGGTAGAGAGAAACACCTCAACCACTGACAGCACAATGAGGCTGATGATGGTATAGTCAAAAACGTTTTTCCATTGCAAGGTCTCCAGATTGTCATCGAAGATACGTGCAAGTTTCTGTTTGAATGTCATATCTTATGTTTTATGTCAGTTTATCTGCCAAGCCACACCAAATGCCACACTGAAGTAATTTCTTGGTTGATTGAAATGCATGTCTGCAGCAAGATCGATCTGAACGCGTGGAGCAACCATATAGGCAGCTCCTATTTCTGTTGCGCAAAGGAACTTCTTATCATACCACTGCTTGTCACTGCTAAAATAGTTGTAGCTTTCAAAAAAGCAAGATAGTTTGTCGGCTGGCTGGAAGTTGAAACAAGCAGCAAGAAAACAGTCAGGATTAGCCTTGTCGCCATTCCAGTCACCACCTATATCATAGCCCACATTAAACCACGAGCATACATCATTTTGAAACAGCAAGTGCAATTGCCCTCCTGCATGTTGAGGCAGGAAACTATGCTTTTTACCACCCGGTATCAGTATGTTACCCATCAGCGATACCTTGGGCACGCCTTTCCAACCATCAAAAAGCTTAACTTTAGTGCCAAGTGCCACATTGGCAACTCCATAGTTCCAGTCTCCGCCTGCGGTATGAGCAAGCGCATTGTCAATTTGGAAACGCAGTTCACAGTTGTTGGTTAGACCAAGTCGGAAGAGCGAGTTGTTAAGTGTTATCCCCTGTTCATTACCTCTTTCCGCCCACTCATAGGCTACACCTGTCTCCCATTGTATCTTCCATTGGGGCATAATATCAACTCCCGTAGA
Organism: Bacteroidales bacterium; assembly: GCA_018064685.1. GTDB lineage: Bacteria > Bacteroidota > Bacteroidia > Bacteroidales > Bacteroidaceae > Physcousia. Next base: position 11,931 of record JAGHUS010000027.1, read on the forward strand.
GTTGCCTGGACGGTCTGCAGAGAAAGAAATATCTTCCTGGGCATGAACCATTAATGCACAGAATAGTAAGATGACTGCAAATGTGTGTTTTAACATAAAATTCATTCTTTATTTTATACTCGTATTGTAACACGTTAACGTATCATCAGGCTAATAGATTTCCTTATCTTCTTTTTTTATCCTATACACAGGTCTACAGTATTCCGTCTTAGGCACTGCGGTAAGTGCTTCGAGCCACACATAGTTATTGTAGCGGATGCGTTCGTTCTCGTAGCCCATATAGATAGTCGAATGCCCGTTTGTGGGGATTCGGCCATTGCACGACTGTGTGCCAAGAGTGGAATAGTCAAGATTATACTTCAGCTTTGTAGGATCCTCACCATTCTGGAACTTGCGTGCCTGCCCCTCGTCATAGAATACATACATGTTAATATACGCATCACCCTCGCGTTCAGGCAGGTTCAATCCAAGCAGCGTGCTGAAAAGGCCCGTACCATGCTGGCTCTCATACAGAGGCAGGCCCAGGAACTTCACTTTATGGTAGCTCGTTGTCATGTTCTCGCAGAACTTGCCATCCTCGTTATGGTTGTATTCGTTTGTCGAGATACGCAGCGAGTAGAGCACGTCCTTGACGCCACGCGGCACCTTTATGGCTACGATAGCTCTTGAGGCGCCCGAGAAGGAAGCCTTAAGCTGTCCTCTGAGTGTGAACTTACGAGGCTCTTCAAAGAGACTACGCATCTCCACTCCATCTATCCGTTGTGCATCAGGATCGTGGCTGCTCACCGTTTCTGATGTCGTCTCCACCTCCTCTGGCGAAGCAAAACGAATGCCATCCGCCACATAAAGGTGAGCTGCCACATCGGCATATTGCTGTTGGTCATTGGCTATATCAACAAGATAGATGGCCGAATGCTTAATCTCTAAGACCTCGTTCACACGGGTAGTCCTGCCATAGTCCTTTACTACCTGTCGCGAATCAGCATTATAGATTCTCACGCTACTGGCGTGCTGCAGATTGACTTGGCACTTCATGTTCTCCCCACGCTTGGCATAGAAGGGGAATACGGCCCGCTTGGATATCAGCGTGTCTTGCGCATCGACAATAGACACAGGGATGTTTTTCAGGCACTTCTCTACGGTCTCCTCCGTCTCGCAGAGAAAAGCCTCAAATTCCTCCTTGTGGTCATTATATTCTTCGCGCGCAGCACCATAATAATGTTCCTTTTCTTGGTTTATCTCGTCTATATTCTCAAGTACAACACGAAGATTCTTTGCACTCTCATCGCTCTTCAGGCGTTTCACATTATCCTTAAGTTCTCTGTATTGCACAGAAAACTTATCGGTTGGATCGTCCCACATGTGTATACACTTGTCAATCAAATTGAATACTACTGCAGCAGCAACAACCCCACCTATTACTTTCCACTTCATATTCTTCCCGAGAATTGCTTATTTCTCCCTTTTCAATTGTTCACGTGCTTTCTCGATCTCGTATTTCAGAGATTCGATTTTGCGGTCATGAGATGCAGCTCTATCCACTTTCGATTTGCGATAGGATGCCTTGCCTCCCACTGTTTTTTCGTTCTTTATCCTTTCGGCATAATAGGCATTGTCCTTCTTCTTGCTCTCCCGTTCATATGTCAACTGAGCGCGAAGATCAATAATACGTCTTTTATAGTACTCTTTACTCATTGCATTTCAGTTTGTCACGTTTTACTAGTGTTTGGAGTTTAACAGAAAAAAAGAGTATAGGGGAGACAGAAAGCCTCTATCTTCCCCTATATAATTTACTTACCAGCACCTACAAGTGTCTTGCTGTTGTCGGCCAAAGCGGTGTCATTAGCATTTGCTACCTGTACACCGATGCCCCATGCCTTAACAAACTCCTCTTCGAATGTGCCAACCTTCTTGTTGCCACCAACGGTCAGCTCGCCACCCTTTGCACCTTCCGCACGGATTGATGCGAGTGTTGCCGAGTCATCAGCCATCTTGCCCTTGCAGGTGGGAGACATGTAAACACGAAGTGAACTACCGAAAGCAGCCTTGAAATCTGCTTTCAACTTGCGTACTGTGGTACGACCATTAATCTTAAGATCTGCCATAATTTTTTAATGATAAAAGGTAATATTGTAAAAATGATATATCTGCTTTAGGCTACTTTAAAAACTAAAATACGTATCCTTGAGAAGCTTTGTTGATAAGAGCAGTACTGATTTTGCTGCAACCCATTTTTTTTGCCCATTCATTAGCTGCAGTGAGTGTCATATCATTGAAAGAACCAAGAGGGAAATACAAAACGTGACCACTATAATTTGATATTCCTATTTGGCATGCTATGCCGAGTTCTTTCCAAAAGAAATCTTCTATTGATTGAACCTTTGAACGACCATGCATCGAGAGTTCTTTGTCTGAAGGTTTCTTTCGGGCAGCACTGATAGTTTTAGATGTATTGATACACTTCACATTGACACTCTTCGTTCTGTCAGCATCAATGATAAAGCACAAAAGTAAGTATTCAAACTTCTTTGAGAACTGCGTTTGCAAAGTTTTCATCAATTTGTTGCCGCTCACAGTTATCTCACCACCGACTTTTTCTGCAGGTTTGGCCGCGGTCGTTTTCTTGGCAGCAGGCTTAGCAGCAGTTGTCGTCTTCTTCGCAGCAGGTTTGGCAGCGGTTGTTTTCTTGGCAGCGGGCTTTGCTGCTGTAGTCTTTTTAGCAGTTGTTGTTTTCTTTACTACCATATCGATTACTTTTTAATATGTTTATTTCTTTACTGCTCGTTTATAAAAGCGATAAGCTTGCTTCCGAACTGGCGGGTAGTCCATGCAGTATCGTACTCAAAGCCTATCTGCTCAGAGATTTCGCGCAGAGCCCCCTTCACATTATCATAGTCCTTGAATACCTGGATAGAACCTGTTTCAGTCTTGAAGATCACGTATTCTCCATACTCAGCACTTGCTTCGTCCTTGGTTGCCACATGCTCGCCAGTGATGTGCTCAATGAGTTTCTTTCCAAACTGCTGAGTGTTCCAGTTTGTGTCATATTCAAAACCAGATGCCTCTGCCACTTCGCGAAGTGCACCTTTATCATTGTTATAATCCTTGGCAACCTTGATGGCGCCCTCTGCACTGCATGAGATCATATACTCACCCGAACGTGCGTTCTTGATTTTTGCCATAATTATTGATTCATTTAAATTAGCTATTGTATTTCATATAATCGCACATGACATTGACGATCCTCGAAAGACTCACTCTGCATCTTGCAGTAAGAATCAGCATGCAACAGGCAGATCTTGGGAAGGGCCTGTAAGGAATGTTTCTCTTTGTTCAGCGCATCGAGAGCAACTTGGGAGAAGGTTGCTGGCACCTCTTCAAACTTGGGCGCATAAAAGCCTGCATCCTTGGGGCAGGCATAGAACTTGCGGAGTTCTTCTCGATACCCAGAGTTAACAGCAGTGCCGTTGCCTTTAGCGAGGTATGCATCCATTTCCGCATCAGTAACGTAGAGAAACAGTCGCCTCGTGTTTTGAGGAAGTGTGCAAACATTCTTCTGTGTGGCGAAGGATTTTCCCGGGACGAACAAAGAGAGCCTGAGAATATCGTTGAACAGGCTGCCGGCAGCATCCGTGTGAGCGTATGTCGAAGCGGGATCGGGATTACGATGGAACTTAATCTCCATGCAATAGCTCTCATCGCCATTAAGGTAGAGAAAGTCCAGTTCCTTCTTAGCGCGCCGTTGCGAGGCTTCGAACACGGAAGAGTCGTAGGGGTACTCCATAGTGTAGTGCTCCACATCCGCATCTTCATGTAGCATGGATGCAAACCAATAGTAGCGCACGTTGTCCTCCGTCATCAATTCCTGACGTCGGTGCAGGTTCTCACAGAAACGTCTAAATACCTTCGCCAAATCCATGTTATACTATTTTGTGAGTAGGCATGAACCCAATCATGCCTACTCTGTTATTATTGGGGAAGAGAATCTGTTACTTGCCGTATTTAGCCTTCAAATCTTCCATCTGAACCTTGGTGGCGTTCTTTGGAATCTCGGGGAGTTTGGCAAGTGTCATCTCGTCTAGTGCGAGCACCCAATCGTCAGCAGAGGCCACCTGTACTTTAATGCCAAACTGGCTCATGAGATCCTTCTCAAAACCACCTACAGTCTTGCTGCCACGGCACTCGTAAGCACCTGTTGATGTAGCAACGTCGGTTACCTTCTCACTACCATCGCAACGCTTGTTACCCTTGTAGACGCGAAGTGTACCACCAAATTCTTCCTTGAAACGTGCGCAAAGAGTTGACACCAAGAGGCGCCCGTCAATCTTGATTTCCATTATATATAAATAATGTGTTATTCAAATTCAATTTCCATCTCAGGTTCGTCCTTTACCATATCTACAGCCATCAGCAAAGCATACTCATGCTCAAGGCCAAGGGCGTCTGCAACAGACAACAGGTTGTTAGCCTCAGAGTAAGCGAACACTCCGTCGCAAAGCATCACCTGAAGCACAGCCTCGAAGACAATGGCAATCTCCTCATCGTCAACGCCTTCGCCAGCCTTGGCAATATATTCAGCCACAGCCTGACCGTCAAGATCCTTGATCTTCTCTATCTCGGCGTCAATGGCAGCAGCAAGTCCCTCCAGTTCAAGACCCTCTTCTACCTCTTCCACAGCAATCTTCTCAGCCTCGTCATAAGTCTCATCAGCCCAGATGGCAGAGGCGAGGAATGCAGCAATATTCTGTATGTTAGTTTTCATAATCGATGTCGTATTTAATGGTTAATTACTTGAAAAGTCTCTTCAGACGGTTCGTGAAACTATTCTTTGCCTTACGCGCCTTTGCCATGCGTGCGGCAATCTCCTTACCCTCCTTTGTACGTTTGTCGACTGTGCCGTCTGCAGTCCTCTTCACCGTACTGGTGCTTTTCTTTACAACGGGCTTAGCGGCAGTCTTCTTGGCAGCGGCCTTACGCGCCTTAGCCATGCGCTCTACCATCTCCTTGTACTCCTTGGTACGCTTGTCAACCTTTCCGTCGGCTGTTTTCTTGATAGTTGCCATGAGTTTTTTGATTTAAAGTTACTATTCTGTTATTACGATAAATTCGGTACGGCGGTTCTCCTCTGCCATGGGATTCTCGGTGTTCTTTAACTGGCTGCTGCCCAAACCTTCATATGAAAGGCGAGAAGCATCAACACCCTGAGAGATAAGGAAGTCCACGGTTGCTTTGGCGCGATCCTCGCTGAGCTTCTGGTTTGCTGCTGCATCGCCCTCTGCGCTGGTGTGTCCCTCAATCTTGAGCTTTACGTCAGCATTCTTCTCCAACACCTGTGCCAGATCGTGCAGAACAAACTTAGCATCGTCGTTCAGGTCAGCCTTGCCCTGCTCAAACTGTGCAGCGTTGAAGTTGGTCTCCAACTCTTCGATACGCTCTGTGTAGATGGTGTCATGTACTTCAACCACCTTCTCGATAACCTTCTCCTGTACAACAGGCTCGTCCTTAGATGAAGACCCCAAGAAGAAAGCGGCTATACCACCGAGCAGAAGCAGAGCGATGAGAATCCATACCCACATGGGAATACCCTTCTTGCCTGGTTTTGGGGGGACATAGCCATTGAGGTATTCCAAGCGGTAACCTCCACGCTCACCCTTCATGGTCTTCTCGAACTCTGCAATTTCGATGTCATACTGTTTAGCATGCGACACGAGACGCTCGAAACTGGGCTTTGTCCACATCTTGCACAACACCATCTTGGTCCCATCCTGCAGATTTAACACCTCATCTTCATTCATGAAGAAGAAATCCTTCTCATTGCCGTCCTGACACTCCTCCAAGCGCTTGAAGATAACAGGCCAACCACAATCGGGGTTCAGCGCTTTAGGAAATGCTTGCTCGAAATCAGCAAACGTTGCGTGAGGATACATCACCAGATAGGCGTTGATAATACCCAAAGCGGTACGATTCTGTGCCTTACCAAAAACTCTTACTTTACTTGCCATGATATTAAAATTTATTTCAGAATAAGTCAGTCATCGCTAGTTTACTTCTTTTTTTCCTCACCGCGTGAAGCTTGGCCGATGGTGAGTTTGTTGTCAACGCAAACCTTGCCGGCAGGATCCTTGATCTGCACGGTCAGTCCGTATGTCTTCTTGAAGAGTTCCTCTGCTTCACCTACCTTCATCGAAGCCTTGATCTTCAACTCCGTTTTGCTGCTGGCATCAATTTTGGCCGTTGTCTGCTTGTTGAGCTGATTGATGGTAAGGTCGCCATCAGCCAGATTAACACCTTTGTAAATAGCAAGTGTACAGCCAAAAGCTTTCTTGAAGTCAGCGCACACGGTTTTTACCTTCTTGTTGGGTGCCACCGTGAACTCTGCCGAGTTGAAGTGGTCTTTGATGTTGTTTAATAATCCCATAAATCTTGAGTTTAATGTTCAACTACAGTATTACACTATACCATTGTTGATTGATTTATTATTTGCCAAATATTGATTTAATAATAGCTTTACCAATCTTACGCTCCAGTCCCTGTCGGGTGGTCGGTATGCCCGTAGCTTTGGCAACTCTTCGTTTCACCTTTGTTACGCCTAAAGCGCGTTTTGCAGAAAAGGTCAGATTGACTCCGGGTAGTATTTTCATGATGCTTAATTAGGTTTTTGATTTGCTGGATACAAAAAAAGCGGGGAATCACTATTGATTCGTCCCGCATCTGAGGCCTTCGCATTGCCCAATCCAAGAGAACAAACAATAGGATATCCCCGTTGAGCATCGTATCTTTATGCAACTGGAGTGCCTCCCCCACAAGGGGGCGCACTCCCTGTTGCCACGTATAAACGCATCAACAGAGTATCTATCGCTACTTGATTCTCCTTGGGCGTGGTTGAAAGGTGCGAAGTTTCAGATGCCAAGAACCAGTGTGATAAACACTTTTCCGTATAAGTGTCTGCATCGGTGGGCCATCTCTATGGCGCACTGCTCCGATTTTAGACAAGGGCAAAGTTAAGTATTATCTTTGTTCTTTGCAAGGATTTTGCAATATTTTTCCTTTTTGCGTGCAAATTTACGCAAAAAAAATAAAAAAGGATTGGTTCAAGTTGGTTCAAAGGGAGAAGGCAACAAGAATAAAACAACAATTGGAGTTGTTTTTAGTTGCTGGCCACAATATATGCCCGTCCTACCTACACTTCGAAGCTGACACCGGTGTCGCGACCGCACACGTAGCTGAGGCCTTGCTGGTTGGCATCAAGGCATAGGTCGACGAGATAGAGAGGTTCGTGCTGAATGAATTCGTGGCAGACGAAAGTAGCACCAACGGGCAGTTTGCTGCCCTGCGACTCGATGACCTCGAAACGTGCATGGCCCAGGCTCCTGAAGACACAATGACTGGCAGGACGCCACCATGCCTTGACGCATCGGCCTGCCGCAATGCTTTCGCCTGAGATGTGTTCGCCAGCCAGGAGGTTGCTTTCTGGCGTAAGGAGTGAGCCGGAAGTGGCATCAAGATAGCTCTGCAGATTGCTATAGCCACAGTAACGAGCGAGAATGTCGAGCACATCCTGACGAGGTTCGTGGGCCGATGGAACATATCCCCAGATGCGTTTCAGCGTGCTGACGCTGACTTGCTGATGGGTGGCGGAATAGATACTCTGTGAGAGTTGTTCGAAGGCTTTGGGTGTGGTGGGCGTACTGCCCCATGTGTGCTCGACTAACTCTCTCAACTTTGATATATACATATTATTGAAATTTAGCGGGTTGATAGTTGGTCACCTCTCTACTCTGGGAAGGTCAGGTTGGGATGACTCTTGGTAAAGGGCGTCCAATATATACTGTTCGCATAATCACTCAGTATGACATCCAGTTGCGCGCGTTTTTGATAGTCGCTTACCTCATTGCATATCGCTATGACTACATTTTTGGCTCCAGCGCATATAACAAACAGTTTCCGGTATGTTTCGTTACAACTCGCAGTATCGGCTATTGCCTGGAAATGTTCCCTCTGCATATAGTTGTCAATGGCGTCGAAGCCCTTTTGAGTCATCGCATCTGATGTGTTAGGTCTTGTCCTTTCGATGGGTGTGGGTGCAGTCGTGCCAATCTTTTCGGTTACATCTCTCCCATTTTCTGCCTTGGAGGGTGTCACTTGGTTGGTCGCAACCTGCTCGGGGGGCTTTGGGGTTGTGTGGGGGAGGGGCATTTGTGGTGCATCGGCAATCAGCGATACGTCAGAATCTAGTTGTACTCCCTTGGGAATGACCTCATCGTTTGATGATACTGCGTGTATGGTGTCTGACGTATCTCTTGTAAGAACAGGCTGATGGAGATGCTCTTTGTCGGAGTGCAAAAGTGAAATGAATATTGCAGTAGAGATGCCTATCAGCAGAGCCAATAGGACTACGGCCATAAGGCGCACCTTGCGATGGTGAGCCTTGCCGAGCTGACGTTGCACCTCGAACATGTTGGGGATGCGGTGCTCCATGGGGCAGGTCATGCGTTTAATGGCCCTGCCATAAGTCCACCCGAGGTTCATGTTACGCAATATTATGCCCAGCGAATAGATGTCGTTGCGCACATCGGGACGTGACTCCGACTTCTGTTCGGCTGACATATAGCCAGGCGTTCCAGCTGGCTGCTTCAGGATGGTGTGGGCGTCGGTGTCGGCAAGGCCGAAATCGATGATCTTGATGTTGCGTCCGTTGTGCGTGACCATGATGTTGGTGGGCTTGAGGTCGCGATGCACCACCTGATGGGCATGGATGTAGGCCACGGCCTCGGCCAACTGGCGTGCCAGATGTCGGCGTGTCTTCGTGTCGGCACGCAGGGCGTCGAGCGTAACGCCATCGACATACTCCATTACGATGCAGCGCCCCAGGGTGGGGACATCAGCCATCTCCACCACGCTGACAATGGCGGGGTGCGACAGGCGGCACAGTATGTCATACTCCTTCTGCTGCAAAGCCTGGTGCATGGCACTGTCCTGCAGCTGTTGGGGCAGACTCTTCAGCATCCATCGCCTGCCGTCGCGCACAGCCATGGTCAGTAGCGAGAGTTGTGTCTCGCTAACAGGTTGCAGGTCATGGTAGTCGTTCCGGCTATCGGCATGCTGTGGTGGCGTGATGAATCCCGATTCGTGGCCCATCTGTTGGGGGTGCGCAGAGTTTAGCTGTTGAATATGAGCGCACTGATGAAGAGGGTGACGAGCACGGCGATGGGAGTGATGATGAGGCCAGCTATAGCCTGGCCGCGTGGCGAACGGAACACGCCGATGAGGCTGAAGATGAAGGCCAAGGGGATGGCGAGCCATCCGAAGAAGGGAATCCAGCCGATGGTGAGGCTCAGGATGGCGAAGGTCAGGCCTGTCTTGCCTGCCCCGTTCCTCTTCTCTGGTACTTCAACAACTACCTCTCTGTTCGAAAGGATGTTCGTGATGGGTTCGCCACAATTGGGGCACGAGAGTGCCTTGTCGGATACCTGATGTCCGCACTGACTGCAGTATATGAGTGCCATAGTATTTGACGGCCCCCCTCTAACTCCCCCGAGGGGGAGAATTACAGACTGGGCGGGGGCATTGCGCCAGCCTAATTATGAATTATGCATTATGAATTATGCATTGTCAAAACGCTTCGTTGATGGCGAAGATGAAGCCGGGTCCCTTGCGTGTGAAGCCTAGGTCGAGGCGTATGTTGACACCCTGCTTGAAGCGCCAGCGGTAACCCACTCCGTAGTTGGGCAGTGTGTGACGGAGGCGCCATGTGTGGGTGTCGTAGAAGGCATTGGCAAAGCCTGCCCACACAGCAATGCCGCTACGGCCGTAGATGTGTTGGCGCAGCTCGAGCTGTCCCTCGATGATGTTACGGTCGGTGTAGCGCCCCTCGTAGTAGCCTCGCATACGGCTTGTGCCTCCCACCTTGCAGTATTCGGTCCAGGGCACATCGTTGCCGCAGTTGATGCGCGAGTGCAGTTCGCCTCCCATCACGCACCCCTTCCACAGCGGTGTGAAGCCGCAGAACTGGAACTCGGTGGTGGTGAAGGTGGTGCTGTTGCCAAAGCATTCGGGCTGTGCGCGTTGTTCCACGTTGAGGTAGATGCCTCGTTTGGGGTCGAGGGGGAAGTCGCGCGTGTCGTAGCGCAGAGTGAGGCCGACGCCCAGCGTGCTGGTGTGGTGTGGACGGTCGCCAATCAAAGAATTGGCCAGTTCATCGCGCTTGTCGGCATAGTAGAGCGAGTAGTAGAGCGAGGGACCGAGGTAGAGGTTGCGTGCCAGACGAGCCAGGAAGTTGCCGGTGGCATAAACCTGGTTGCGCGTGAAGAAGCTGCTGTTGGCATCAATGTCGCAGTTGGCAAAGCCCAGTCCCCAGAACTCGTTCTTGAAGGTGGTGAGCTTGACGTTATAGTCGGAACGGAAGCGGTCGTCGGGCAGGTAGTTGTATCCCGCCAGACTGATATCGAACATACCCTTTGTGGTGGCTTGTGCGGTGAGCGAGATGCTGGACTGCTGCAGGTCGGGGTTGTCGGGCTGCAGGTGGTATAGGCCCGAGCCACACAGTCCGATGCCCACGCCAGCCGTCTTGTTGTAGAACGGACCGCCTATGATGCTGAAGTCGAACTGGTCGAGCGGCTTGGGGTCGTCGGCCTGTGCAAAGTAGTCGATGACTCGGCCCAGCACACCCTTCTCCCAGAAGTGCTTCTTGGCTACAGGCATGGCAGAATGTGCGATGGAATCGGCCGATTCCACCGACAGACTGTCTGCTGCTGCCATGCTGATAGGGCAGAGCAGCAGAGCCAGGATGAGCAGATATGGTGATGGTCGTTTCACAATGCGTTTGAATCTTCGAAGAACTTCTTATACACCCAGCTGAGCAGGAAGTAGACGATGAACGAAGTGATGAAGCCTGCTATGGCATCGACGAGATAGTGGGCATGGATGTAGACGGTGGCCATGCAGAGCAGGATGTAGAAGGGTAGCAGGCAGAAGCCCAACTTGTGCAGCTTGTGGCGGAAGGCCAGTATGAGCAGTATGGTGGCAATGCCGATGTGACTGCTGGGGAAGGCAGCCGTGGGGCGCTCTCCGGCCTCGTGAGCCAAGCCTACCAGATAGTGGAAGGGACCGTCAACACCAGGGCCAGGATACATCTCGCGCATATCGTGGAAGTAGTCTGCGACGTTGGGGAAGACACCATTTGCCGCATCAACGCCCGGGGCAGCATAATAGAACTGCGGTCCGGCTACGGGCAGGAATATATATATAATGTAGTAGACGAAGAAGCCACTCATGATGATGAACGCTATGCGTTGCAAGGCTTCGGGGCGCTTCAGCCAAAACCACGTCACCAGCACCCATATCATGGGGAAGTACGAGAAGTAACCGAGGTAGAGAGGCTCGCTGGCCCACCAGTCGGGCAGTTGCTGACTGAACAGCAGCGATGGCTGGCAACCGAAGAGGCTCTGCTCCCAACCGGCAAAGAGGTGGTCGAGGTTGAGGAAGAGACGGTTGAACTCCCATGTGTCGGGATACCAGCGGCTCAGCGTCATCATGACGAGCGAGATGCGTAGGAAGAGTGTGATGCGCGAAGGGTAGATCTTGTATATCCACCACGTCACGGCAATGAGGGCGAGGAACGCCACTCGCTGCAGAATCATGGGTACGGGTTCGACCAGTTCGCTGCTTAACGCGGAAATCAATACGAGCGTGAAGAGGGTGTAGGCTATCATTGCCCATTCCAATGGCCATATGCCTTTCTTTCTCTCGCTCTCGGGTAACCGTTTCAGTAGTTCTTTTATCATATTGTGGTTTTGCGGTTTATCGGTTTTGCGGTTTATCGGAAGTTACATTAGTGGATCAGGGGGTCAGCCCCCATGATTCACGAACTCATAACCATTTGTTCTGCTTGTACCATGCCACAGCCTCTGCCACTCCGCGTTCCAGGTTCCATTGTGGCTCGTAGCCCAGTTCCTTTCGTGCCGGCGTGATGTCGCACTGCCAGTTGCGCTGGCTCAGTATGTGATACTTGTCCAGGTTCAGCGTGGTGGTCTTGCCCATCCATCCGCTCACGGTGCCCGACACAGCGCATATCGCCTTCAGCAGCCATAAGGGAGCCTTGATGTGCAGCACCCACGGATTGCCCATCTCCTGTTGCAGCAGGTCGCTGAACCGTCGGCTGTGATACACCTCTCCGTCGCTCAGGAAGTAAGCCTTCCCCTCTACACCCTCGGCCTTGATGGCCAAAAAGATGGCGGCAACGAGGTCGCGAACGTAGATGAAGGTTATCTCCTGTGGCTTGAAGCCTACGGCGAAGTCGGTGTGCTGCTTGATGCTCTTGGCCATGAGGAAGTAGTCGCGCTCTCTGGGCCCGTAAACGCCAGTGGGGCGAAGCGTTACGACGGGGAAGCCGTGCATCTCGTGCATGTGGCGAAGGAAGGTCTCCGCTTTCAGCTTGCTGTCGCCGTATGCCGTATTGGGGCGCGGCGTGTCGGTGTCTAGGATGGGAGCATAGATCAACGCCTTTTCATCTCGTTGGTTCTGCGGTTTTTCGGTTTTTCGGTTTTTCGGTTTTTCGGTTCTGCGGTTTTCCGATTTTCCGATTCTTTGGCTCTTCGCCTCATTAACCTTCTCCTCCCTTATTGCGCCAAACACGCTCAGGCTGCTCACGAAGACAAAGCGCTGCGGTGTCATGCCGGTGCTCTTCAGTGCCCACACAAGGTTTTCGGTGCCCTGCGTGTTCGTCTTGTAGAAGTCCTCCTTCCTGCGGCACTTGGTGGCTCCCGCTGCATGCACCACATAGTCCCATCGCCCATCCTTCAGCTGCGGCTGTATGGCGCGAAGCTGCCGGCAAAGCGTGTCGGACGAAGAGAGGTCCAGTTCGGCCAGGTGTATGCGCTCGTCCTGCAGATATCTCGTGCTGCTGGACTGTCGTATTCCGGCCCAAACCTCGTATCCTCGCTTCAGCGCCTCCTCGACAATAAAACTGCCTATGAAGCCACTGGCTCCTGTGATAAGAATGGTCATCTAGGGTGCAATGTTAATCATATTTTGTGCAAAGATAAGGTTTTTGGCGTAAAAAATGGCTAAAAGGCATACATTGTTCGTTCTTTTTTGCTACATTTGCTATCAGAAACCACAAAAGTGAAGTTTGTTATGGCAAAATCGAACAAGAAAGGTGGTAAACGCATCACCAAGAAGGAACTGGTGGCACAGATGGTGGACCTGTTCCAAAGTAAGGGCGCTGAATCGGTATCCCTAAAGGATATCTATCGTACATTACACCTCGACACGCATCCTACCAAGATACTGTGTATGGATGTGTTGGAGGAGATGCTGTTCGACGATTTCATTGTCGAAAAACCTAAGTATAACTATCATCTCAATGTGCCTACGCAGATTATGCAGGGTGTGTTCCATCGCAAGGCGAACGGCAAGAACACCTTTGTGCCCGAGGACGGAGGCGAACCCATCCTGGTGGCCGAGCGCAACTCGATGAACGCCATGGACGGGGATGTGGTGAAGGCCTCGATGATGGCACGCCGACGCAACCACGTTCGCGAGGCCGAGGTGGTGGAGATCGTGAAGCGCTCGGACAAGACGTTCGTGGGAACGCTGCAGGTGCGCAAGAACTACGCTTACCTGCTCACCGAGGACCGCACACTGGCCAACGACATCTTCATACCCATCAACCAACTGAAGAAGGGTAAGTCGGGCGACAAGGCCGTGGTGAAGATCATAGAGTGGCCTCGCGACAGCAAGAACCCAGTGGGCAAGGTCATCGACATACTGGGACAGACGGGCGAGAACAACACCGAGATGCATGCCATCCTGGCCGAGTTCGGACTGCCCTACAGCTACCCCAAGCAGGTGGAGGATGCTGCCGAGTTCATCGACCCCGGCATCACCAAGCAGGAGATAGAGCGACGCGAGGACTGCCGCGACGTGATGACCTTCACCATCGACCCCTACGACGCCAAGGACTTTGACGATGCCATCAGCATACGTGTGCTGAAGGGCGAGATGGGAGCCGAGGACGCCCAGTACGAGGTGGGTGTACACATCGCCGATGTGTCGCACTACGTGAAGGAGGGCGGTGCCATCGACAAAGAGGCTGTGAAGCGTGCCACGAGTGTCTATCTCGTCGACCGCACCATACCCATGCTGCCCGAGCGCCTGTGCAACTTCATCTGCTCGCTGCGTCCCGACGAGGAGAAGCTGTCCTTCAGCGTCATCTTCAAGATGAACATGAAGGGCGAGGTGAAGGACTCGCGCATCGTGCATACCGTCATCAAGAGCAACCGCCGATTCACCTACGAGGAGGTGCAGAAGGTGCTGGAGGATCATCGCGAAGCCAGCGAGGAGGACTACCAGCGTCCTGGCGACAAGGCACAGCCCACCGACCCCAGCTACGAGCCTGCCGAGCACTTCGCCACCGAACTCATCGTGCTGAACCGCATGGCCAAGGCTCTGCGTGCCAAGCGTTTCGAGACGGGAGCCGTGGACTTCGACCGCGAAGAGGTTAAGTTCCAGCTGGACGAGAAGGGAAAGCCTATGGGCGTGTACTTCAAGTGCTCGAAGGATGCCAACAAGCTGGTCGAGGAGTTCATGCTGCTGGCCAACCGCACCGTGGCCGAGAGCATCGGCAAGGCCGTCAACGCCAAGGCTAAGAACAACAAGAAGGCCGAGCATGGCGAGATAAACATGAAGGGCACCAAGACATTCGTATATCGTGTACACGACCTGCCCGACCAGAATAAACTGATGAACCTGAGCGACTTCGTGAGCAAGTTCGGCCATAAGCTGAAGGCCACGGGCAGCATGAAGGAGGTGAGCAAGAACATCAACAAGATGCTGGCAGACTGCAAGGGCAAGCGCGAGCAGAACATGGTGGAGATGATTACGCTGCGTGCCATGATGAAGGCTCGCTACAGCACGCTCAACATCGGTCACTACGGACTGGCCTTCGACTACTACACCCACTTCACCTCTCCCATCCGTCGCTATCCCGACCTGATGGTGCATCGTCTCCTCACCCGTTATGCCGAGGGCGGACGCAGTGCGCTGCGCGAGAAATACGAGGAACTGTGCGACCACTCGAGCGATATGGAGCAGTTGGCTGCTCAGGCCGAGCGTGCCAGCATCAAGTACAAGCAGGTGGAGTACATGAAGGATCACCTGGGCGACGAGTATGAGGGCATCATCAGCGGTGTCACCGAGAGTGGCATCTATGTCGAGATCATCGAGAATAAGTGCGAGGGTATGGTGCCTCTGCGCGACCTGAACGACGACTACTACGAGTTCGACGAGAAGAACTACTGCCTCTGGGGCCGCCGCCATCACCACCGCTACTCTCTGGGCGACAAGATTCGCATCAAGGTGGCCAAGGCAAACCTGGAACGTAAACTGCTTGACTTCGCACTTGCGGATTGACAATGCCACAAAGTCTCACTCAAACACAACGGCTTGAACAGCGCCAACAGTTATCGGCTCAGCAGGTACTGGTGGCCAAACTCACCGAACTGTCGGTGGAGGAGCTTCGTGCCCGTATCGAAACGGAGTGCGAGACGAATCCTTGGCTGGAACCAAAGGATCGTTCTTCTGTCTCGGATGGAGATATGGATAACTACGATGGAAGCGATGGTTTTGGTGAGGATAGTGTGAGTGATTCTGACTCTGCGGACTCGGATTCCTTCGATTCCTTCGACGATTTTTCTGCTTCTTCTGCCGATACAGCCGACGAGAGCGACTGGGGCAGCGATGAGTTCCCGATGAACTACAGCGAGGAACGTGGTCGCAGGGAGGACAGCGAGGTGCTGAACTTTCACGACATACTGATGAGCCAGGTGGGCGAGTTCGACCTGGACGACCACCAGCGTTTCTTGCTCGAATATCTCATCGGTTCGCTGGATGATGACGGACTCTTGCGCATTCCGCTCTATCAGATATCCGATGAACTCGATATAAACCAAGGTGTCAGAGCCTCTGAGGAGGAACTGCAGCAGATGCTCGACATCCTGAAGGAGTTCGAACCGTATGGGGTAGGGGCCCGCAACCTGTGCGAGTGTCTGCTCATTCAGGTCCGGCATAACCCCCGACTGCCACGCCGACAGCAGATCATAACCATTCTGGAGCAGTACGTGGATGAGTTCGAACATAATCATTGGGATGTGATACGTCGCAAGATGAGGCTTACTGATGCCGACGTGGCTGCCATCCGACGCTCCATCCAGCGTCTTAACCCCAGTCCCGGGGGCAGCGTGGGGCAGTCGCTCGATGAAATGGCACATCTCGTTGTGCCTGACTTCGAGGTAAAGAGCGATGAATACGGCAAGATATCCTTCCGACTATGCGAGAACGGTATACCACAATTGCAGATGAGCGATGACGCGTCGGGGTGGATGAACATCTACGAGACCAAGGATGAGGCTACGCTGCGCAAGGAGGTGCTCGAAGGCATCCGTTATCAACGTGACTTGATGGAACGTGGCAAGCTCTTCATCCAGGCCTTGACACAACGTCGCAATTCGCTGATGTTGGTGATGCGTGCCATTGTCAAGCTGCAGGAGCCCTTCTTCCGCGAGGGTGACGAGACCTTGCTGCGCCCCATGCGACTGGAGGATGTGGCCAATGCCACGGGGCTGGATATCAGCACCGTAAGCCGTGTGTGCAAGTCGAAGAACGTACAGACCGATGTGGGTAACTATCCGCTGCGATGGTTCTTCACCAACAGCACCATGAAGGAGGGCGTCGAGCTGTCGGTACGACATGTGCTATCGGCCTTGCGAGCATTGGTCGACAGCGAGGATAAAAGCCATCCCTACAGCGACGAATATCTTACCGACGCCTTGAGGCAGCAGGGCTATGATGTGGCCCGACGCACCATAGCCAAATACCGCGAACAGTTGGGCATACCTAATTCAAGAATGAGAAGATGAGCGAGAAGATGAGCGAGAAGACGAAACATAGAAATACAGAGATTAGAAGCCTTATCATCGGTGCGAAGCTGGTGAGCACGTTGTTCCGTCCCATGTACTATCCCGTACTGGGCTGGATAGCGTTGTTCTCGCTCACCACTCCCTTGTCGCTGTTCCCCTATCAGTACAAGCTGATACATCTGGCCATTCTGATTCTCTTTACCATCATCCTGCCCATGACGCTCACCTTGATATACAGGCATGTGCGGCATCTCGATCCGCTCGAGATGAGAAAGCGTACCAGTCGCATCATCCCCTACATCATGTTCATTGCCTGCTACGTTCTCTACCTCTATCTCATGCGGTCTTACTATATCGACTATAAGCTCCTGGCTGTCATCATAGTGGCTTTGCTCATACAGGTTGTGTGTACGTTTATGAGTTTCTTCTGGAAGGTCAGCGTGCATGCTGCGGGTTCGGGAGCCATCATCGGTGGCATTGCCGCCTTCAGCTTCGGCTATGTCTTCAACCACCTCCTGTGGCTCTCTGGTGCCATCCTGTTGGCCGGATTGGTAGGCACAAGCCGTATGATACTGCGTCAGCACAACCTCTCGCAGATTGTCGTGGGCTATATCGTAGGAGCTCTCTGCGGCTTTGCCGGCATCCTCTTCGGCTCCATCTTCCTTTTCGGTAATCCGTTCTAAGGACCCAAAAGACCCCACCCCTAACCCCGCAAGACCCCACCCCTAACCCCGCCCCGAGGCGGGGAATAGAATGGAGACGAGGAGTGAAGAGATGAATGCTGCCAAAGTGAATCAGGGGGTCTGACCCCTTGATCCAATTAAAAGCCTCCTCTAACTCCCCGAGGGGAGTACTCATAGTCGGTTGGGAATTCATCGCGCAGCCTAATTATGCATTATAAATTATGAATTAAATAAAATGAATGCTATTGTAAGTATTATCATGGGCAGTACCAGCGACCTGCCCGTAATGGAGAAAGCCGCTAAGTTTTTGGATGACATGCAGGTGCCCTTCGAGATGAATGCCCTCTCGGCTCACCGCACTCCCACCGAGGTGGAGGAGTTTGCCCGTGGTGCCGAGGCACGCGGACTGAAGGTTATCATTGCAGGTGCCGGTATGGCTGCCGCTCTGCCTGGCGTCATTGCTGCCAGCACCACACTGCCTGTCATCGGTGTACCCATCAAGGGAATGCTCGATGGATTGGACGCTATGCTCTCTATCATCCAGATGCCTCCCGGCATCCCCGTTGCCACCGTGGGCGTGAATGGTGCGATGAATGCGGCCATTTTGGCTGTCGAGATGTTGGCTCTCAGCGACAAGGACCTTGCTGCCCGCCTCGCTGCCTATAAGCAGGGTTTGGGACAGAAGATTGTCAAGGCCAATGCCGAGTTGGCAGAGGTGAAGTATAATTTCAAGGTGAACTGATGAGAAGGAAGACTCACGAAGTAAAGATAGGAAAGCTGCGTATTGGCGGCGATAACAAGGTGGCTGTGCAGAGCATGACGACATGCTCCACCATGGACACCGAGGGATGTATCGAGCAGTGCATCCGCATCATCGATGCCGGAGCCGATCTAGTGCGCCTCACCACCCAGGGCACTCGCGAGGCCGAGAACCTGCGTAACATCAAGGCGGGTCTCATCGAGCGCGGCTATGGCGACACACCGCTGTGTGCCGATGTGCATTTCAATCCTAACGTGGCCGATGTGGCTGCCACCATCGTCGAGAAGGTGCGCGTCAACCCCGGCAACTACGTCGATCCTGCCCGTCAGTTCAAGCAGCTTGAGTATACCGACGAGGAGTACGAGGCCGAGCTGCAGCGTCTCGATGAGCGTTTCTGCCATTTCCTCAGCATCTGTCGCCAGCATGGCACCGCCATCCGCATCGGCGTCAACCACGGCTCGCTCTCCGACCGCATCATGTCGCGCTATGGCGATACGCCCAGCGGCATCGTCGAGTCGTGCATGGAGTTCCTGCGCATCTGCGAGCGCGAGCAGTTCCCCGATGTGGTGGTCAGCATCAAGGCCAGCAACACCGTCGTGATGGTGCAGAGCGTGCGTCTGCTGTGCCAGGAGATGGAGCGTGAAGGCATGGACTACCCCTTGCACCTGGGTGTCACCGAGGCAGGCGAGGGCGAGGACGGCCGACTGAAAAGTGCCGTTGGAATGGGCGGTTTGCTCATCGATGGCATCGGCGACACCATACGCGTATCGCTGAGCGAAGAGCCCGAGAACGAGATACCCGTGGCGCAGAGCATCCTGCAGGCAGCACGCGTGCAGATGTCGAAGACCGAGTTCATCTCTTGTCCCGGCTGCGGTCGCACGCTCTACGACCTGCAGGACACCATCCGTCGCGTCAAGACAGCCGTACAGGAGCGTGCCAAGCACGATCCCCGCTACAACACGCTCAAGATAGCCATCATGGGTTGCATCGTCAACGGTCCCGGCGAGATGGCCGATGCCGACTACGGCTACGTGGGTGCAGCCCGTGGCAAGGTGTCGCTCTATAAGAATAAGGAATGCGTGGAGAAGAACATTCCCGAGGCCGAAGCCGTAGAGCATCTGTTGCAGTTGATCGAAAACGAGGCCCCTCTCTAACTCCCCCAAAGGGGGAGAACTCCCAAAAGACTAAAAGACTAAACGACTAAACGACTAATCCCCTTAACGACTAAACGACTAATCTCCTAAACGACTAACCTAATACAAAAAGTTATGAAAAAGAACATCTACTCGGCCCTGGCAATGACAGCTGCCATGGTCACAAGTCTTGTCGTTGCCTCGTGCAACGGCGACACCATCGATGACATCACCCCTTCGGGAGGTGGCACCAAGCCTGCTCAGCAGGTTCGCAAGGTGAAGTCAGTACAGAAGGTCTACAGCCTTGAGCTGGGCGAGGACCTGGCCAAGACAACCCGCGCCACCGTTACCTATGTCGATGGCAACAACCAGGTAAAGCAAGCCACCATCAACGGTACGACATGGAGCTACAAGGGCACGAAGAGCGACATGCAGAAAACCGACATGGGCATGAGCGTCGAATTCGAACCGGGCACTATCCCCAGCCAGCAATACTACGACGTGGGCTATAACTTGAAGATGGACTATGAGGTGACCTACACCGACGGCTCTATCGAGACGGTCAACGCCATACAGGCCAATCCGCAGACCGAGGATGTCAAGGGCCAGTACCTCGACCAGGCTCTCGATGCTGCCTCGATGGGAACGGTGGTCTATATCGCCATCAAGGACAGTTCGAAGATCGAGCACCTGACCAACGGCATACCTGTCAACTTCGAGACCAACGCCTACCACTCGCGCTACGAGGGCGTAGAGGACCAGGTGACACCCATGCAGACGTACAGTGCCACCGACAGCAAGGACGACGAGTATGTCGACCTCGACCTGCCCAGCGGTCTGCACTGGTGCAGTCACAACGTGGGCGCCTCGACTCCCTCCGAGCTTGGCGGTCTCTATGGATGGGGCGATGCCACGGGTTTCCAGATAGATCCTAATCCTTATTATTATTATACCAACCGTCCCACGCTCGAGAGCATCAGCGGCACACGCTATGACATCTGCCAGACGATGGACTGCAGTTCGCGCATGCCTACCCGCGAGGAGTGGGAGGAGATGCTCGACGGCACTACGGCCGAGATGGGACAGCTCAACGGACAGCCCGGACAGTGGCGCATCTCGAAGAAGAACAAGCAGCACCGCATCTTCCTGCCCGAGAGCGGCACACGCCGTGGCAGCAATACCAGTCGCGGCACCAGTTCCGAGAACTGGTACTGGACAGCTTCGCTCTACACCAACGACAAGCAGGCTGCCTATGCCATGCGCTTCACCCATTCGGGCAACACCTACAAGCCCGTCTTCCACGAGCGTTTCTATGGTGCTGCCGTACGTGCCGTGAAGAGCGCCAGCGCTGCTACCATGCCTAGCAACAACACACTGGGCAACAACCCCACACAGGCCTTGCCCGATGCCCCCGCCGACATGCAACTGGTGGACTTGGGACTGAGTGTGAAGTGGGCCAATATGAACTGGGGCTCGAAGGATATCTACGACCCCGGTAAGTACTATGCATGGGGCGAGTTGCAACCCAAGGAAGTGTACTCCGACAAGAACTACGCATGGCCCGTGTCGATGGCTTGGAACGGTTCGCAACCCTACGAGTCCATCCCCACACGTCTTTACGAGATCAGCAACTCATGGTCGTACGACGTGGCCTACCACGAGTCGAACGGCCGTTATGCCATGCCCACTGCCGCGCAGCTGAGGGAACTGATCGAAGCCTGCAACATGACGTGGTACAATCGTGGCAACATGGAGTTCCGTGGCACCGCCGGTGCGAAGTTTGCGCGCAAGGACAACCCTTCCGTCTACATCTTCATCCCCGCTACCGGTTATATGTTCGACGACGACTTGTGTTCGCCCTACGACGTCACCTACGTCTGGACGGGCTCCATCCAGAAGGACAAGAACGGAGGCTATGCCTTTGCCTATAACCTCTATGCCGACGAGAACACCTTGGACAACAACAAGCCTCGCGCCCTGACGTCTGCCTTCTACCGTTATGCCGGTGTTGCCATCCGTCCCGTCGAGGCACGACTAGTGGTTAATTAATTATCCCTGTTCCCCTCTCTGACTCCCCCAAGGGGGAGGCCCCCAATACCACAACACGCTGCCCAGCTCTTTCCCTCATGGGAGACGGCTGGGCAGCGTTGTATATCACCCGACACAACCCCAAAACTCTACACTCTACACTCTAAACTACTCTACACTCTACACTACTCTAAACTACTCTACACTCTCAACTACTCTAAACTCTGAACTCTAAACTCTAAACTACTCTACACTCTAAACTTTTTATACGTATACTTCCTTTCGTGCTTATGGAAAATGGTTGTAATTTTGCAGCAGAAAAAAAATATTTGATTTTGACGTTATGTTTTGCAGATAAGATACATTGTATTATTGCGGGGAGGAAATTACCTGTCCTCTAACTCCCCCAACGAGGCCAATCCAAAACAAAAAAACACTATAACTTATGAGAAACATCACCTTCAACCCCAGCATCACCGACCGCAGTTCTGAATCCATCAAGCGCTACTTCTCTGACATCGCACCCATCAAGCTCCT
Organism: Bacteroidales bacterium; assembly: GCA_018064685.1. Classification (GTDB taxonomy): domain Bacteria; phylum Bacteroidota; class Bacteroidia; order Bacteroidales; family Bacteroidaceae; genus Physcousia. The sequence goes on from JAGHUS010000027.1 coordinate 33,988, forward strand.
GAATCGCGAAGAGGAGCACGACCTCATCATCCAGGCACAGGCTGGCGATAAGGCAGCCTTCGACCGTCTCGTCACCGCCAACCTCCGTTTCGTCGTCAGTCTGGCCAAGAAGTTCCAGAACCGTGGCCTCTCGCTCGACGACCTCATCGAGGAGGGTAACCTCGGTCTGATGGAGGCTGTGCAGCGCTTCGACGGACAGTGCAACAGCCGCTTCCTCACCTACGCTTTCTTCCACATCTGCAAGCACATACAGTCCGCCATCCATCAGGTAGGCCGCTCCATTCGCATTCCCAGCAACCAACAGCAGCAGCTCGTCAAGATTATGAAGCTCATCGGCCGTTTTGAGCAGGAGCACATGCGTACGCCCGACCACTTCGAACTGGCCGACATGCTCGGCATGGACTCGGACGAGCTTGCCGACCTCATGGCTGTGGACTGCCAGACGGCATCCATCGACAGACCCTTGGGCAACGACGATGACAACAACACCCTGGCCGACGTCATTGAGGGCAGCAGCGAGCGTGCCGACTATGCCGTGACAAAGGAGTCGAGCACCAAGACCATCGCCCACATCCTCGACACCCTTCCCCTTCGCGACCGCTCCATCGTGAAGATGTACTTCGGCATCGGCTACGACTTCCCCTTCTCGTGCGAGGAGATAGGCCTTCGCCTCAACCTCTCGTGCGAGCGTGTGCGTCAGATCAAGAACCACGCCCTCTCATCCCTCCGCACCGGTCCCTACCGTGCCCAGCTCCTCTCTTGCATCGCATAGTTGTGGTGGCGTCAGTGTGATTAATTACTTTAGCTGATTAGTCACACTTATGTTTTTTTTCTCGTTTTTTTTGTTTTTCGACTTTTTTTGAGTAATATTGCACTGTCTAGTTAATAATTCAATTTTCCCACCCTTTAGAAACTGGGTAGAATTGCCTGGAAGGCAACACAGCGAGCGAAGCGAGTGGTCATTAACCGGGGGCAACGCCCTCGGAATCAAAGTACTAAGCTAACTTCTGCCTGGAGGGCAGTACCTCGTTCGAGGGCAAGGTAGTGCCTTCCAGGCACATGGAGAGCTTGATTCTTTTATTCCGGCAGCATCTCCTTCGTCGATGCAACCAGTTACTAAGATATTGGCTTCCAGCCAAATGCATATTGCTTGCAAACATGCGAAACTTATATTAATAATTATCAGTGGAATAATCGTCATGCTCTTCTGTGAGTTTAATGTTGAAATATATGGCCCAAAAGCCAGGTTGCAGGAAATCTGCGACAGCACCACCGGGCAGGTAACGCGCCTGGAAGAAATCTTTGCGCTTGCTGGTATCGACGAGGAGAAGGACTTCGTGATGTCAATGGGAATATATCATTTTGAGGTTATCGAATCAGAGCATGGCCCAGCACTACACATAAAAGGTAATTTCCATTATGCTACCTATATCGACAGCGAGATTGAAACTCGCCATGAGAGAGGCAGTATAACGGATGACAACGTATGCGTCCACATCACCGAGAGCGGTGACGACGGGCAGATGTTAATATGGACGAACGACAAGCAGTTTATCTACAATCCCAAACCTTATAATATAGTAATATATAATAACACAACCGAGGAATGTGTGGAAGCATCGTTTGCCACCGAGGCCGAACTGCTGGCCTTTGCCCATAGCCACATAGACCTCACAGCGCACCATCCCACCACGCTCCTCGAGTTGCAGAAGATATTGATTTCGAGGACGACCTGTACGTGGAAGCCTCGCACAGGTTCTACTCCAACCAATGTCCGGACATACTGTATCGCCTCATACGGTATTTCACACAACTACTTGTAGTGATGATTAAATAAATAAAGATCCCACCCAGCCAATCGGGCTTAAAGCCCAGAAAGCATTCAGCCCAACGGCAAAGCGAAGCGACGCCTTGGGTTATGAGAATAGTGCGACTCCCTTCGCCCTGAAAAGGGCAAAAGCCCAATCAATCGCAACGGTTGCTTTTGCCTTTTCAAGGCGAATGTAACCTCATCATATTGAAACCCAAGGCGCTGCCATTGGGCTGAAAGCAACATTGGCCTTTCAGGACGCCCCTGTCAAAAGGTGGGAAACCTTAGTTAGTTATTGCTGTAGTGTGCAAAAGTATTCACGGTCATTCACGGATCAATTCACGGTCATTCGCGTTAAACAAACACGGAGCGCAAGCGACCTCAAAGGCATTATTTTTTCTTTTTAACGTAAATGCCCGCGAATTAACCGTAATTTTATTCGTAAATACTATTTAGTTATTGCCGTAGGCTCATAAAGAAAACAAAAACTTTAGCGGCGAAGCCAAAACAGACTCAGGGATTTACGAGTGCGCCAAGATTGAAGCCTTGTTCTGCCCAGTACCAATGGGTATAGCCAGCAATGACGTTTTTGTAGTGATAGATTGGAGTATCGACACATACTCCCTTGGCGTTCTGCTGACAGCTGGTTTTGGTGCATGGGCTGAGTTCGCGGACGGAGGAATAGTGAAACTCATGACCACGGATGATTGTGCCGTCAGACAGTTGCATCTGACGGTAGCCAAGGTGAAGGCGTGCGCCCTGCATGGTTGCCTGAGGCGGAAGGACACCACACATGGGGATGCCGTCAATGTCCTGTGTGAGATACATAAACCCTCCGCACTCGGCATAGACGTGTCCATCAGCCTCGGCAAATGCCTTGATGGATGCACGCATGGAGGTGTTTGCAGAGAGCTGCTCAGCAAACAGTTCGGGATAACCGCCTGGAAGATAAAGCAAGCTGCACGAGGGCAGAGCAGCATCGCGCAAGGGGGAGAAGAAAATCACCTCGCCCAACTCACGCAGGGCGTCGATGTTGGCACGATACTGAAAGTTGAATGCCTCATCGTGGGCTATGGCTATTCGCATATTATTAGATGGTTATTTTTTTTCGATTGATCGATTACTCGGTTAGTCGGTTAGTCGATTACTCGGTTACTCAATTACTCGATTCCTTTCCCTCCCCCTCGGGGGAGGTCAGGAGAGGGGTTTCAGGCGCTTTCACCTCTTTAACAGCACCCATATCACTACCGGCGCGCCAATGAGGGCTGTGACGGAGTTGACTGGCAGGGCTCCCTCGAAACCTGGCAGACGGCTGATGATGTTGCACACAAGGGCGAGGTCGGCTCCGCAGAAGAGCGTGGCTGGCAGGAGGATGCGGTGATCGCTGGTGCCGAAGAGTCCACGGCAGATGTGTGGGACGGCAAGTCCGAGGAACATGATTGGTCCGCAATAGGCAGTCACCACAGCCACGAGGATGCCTGCCGAAGCGATGATGAGCATACGTGAGCGCTGCATGTTGAGTCCCAGATTGGTGGCATACTGCTCGCCGAGCAGGAGGAGGTTGAGTGGTTTGGCAAGGAGCATGGACAGAGGGAGCATGACACCGAGTATGCCGGCAAAGACCCACGTCTGTCCGCCTGTGACGCGGGCAAAACTGCCCAAACCCCAGATGACGTAGGCGCGTATGTCCTCCTCGCTACTGAAATATTTGAGCACGCCTGTGATGGCAGAGGCGATGTAGCCTATCATGACGCCGATGATGAGCAGCGTGGCATTGCCACTGACGCGCTGTGAGAGCAGAACCATGACGACCATGACGGACATGGCTCCAAGGGCTGCTGAGATGGTCAGGGCTGCATTGCCAAAGAGTCCGAAACGCGACGCTATGCCTCCGCCTATGGCTCCCGACAGCAGCACCACAAAGGCTACGCCAAGGCTGGCTGCCGAGCTGATACCAAGCACCGAAGGACCTGCCAGCGGATTGTGAAACACCGTCTGCATCTGCAAGCCACTGACCGCAAGTCCTGCACCGGCACAGAGGGCTGTGACGGTGTGTGGCAGGCGAGTCTTGAGGATGATGGATGTCCAGACGTCAGAGTCGCACGAGCCGCTGAACAGCACGTCCATGGTACTGGACAGTGGGATGCTCACGGAACCGACAACGATGTTCAGCAGCGCAAGCGGAGGAAGGAGAAGAAGCAGGAGGAGAAGGTTAAGCGGACGCATTTTATAAGGATTTTTAATCGTTTAGACGTTTAATCGTTTAATCGAAAAGTCGAGTAGTCGATTAGACGAGTTGTCGAGTAGTCGAGTAGTCGAGTAGTCGAGTAGTCGATTAATCGTTTAGCC
>JAGHUS010000051.1 GCA_018064685.1 Bacteroidales bacterium
TTGCCTATCGGCAAGAAATCTTAGCCCTGTCGGGGAAATATTAAGCCCTATCGGGGAAATCTTAGTTAAGGAAATATTTCTAAAAAAAAGAGATTTCCAGCGTAAGCAACAAGATTTCCGGCTTTAGCCGCCTAGATTTCTCGCGCAAGCGACTTGATAATCAATCTGATCATTACAAGCGAAAGTTGAATAAGTAACTGTGCAGATATGCGAGTATTATTATTCCCATTATACATCGAGTTCCTGATTTAGAATTTCTTCAGGATGATGCTGGGTGAGACGCGCAGGTATAGGCCGAAAGAGAAGCTGAACTCGTGCAGCTTGGCAGAGGTCATGTCGGCTGGATTACTACTGGTGCCCTTGTCGTTTCTGCCATGCAAAGAGAATAGTTCGGCTGCTGCACCCAGGGTATATGCTTTTGCGAAAGTATATTGATAATCAATCCCTAATCGGATGTGGTGCATGCCATTGTACTGGTGCTCGTACTGACCTTTCAGTGTGCCGTCGGGCTCTATATGTGTTCCTCCGTTCTTTAGCGAGACGGTGCTGAAGAAGGGGTTGCCATATAGGGTGATGAACTGCTTGGGTGAGTGCTGATAATCGGCGGAAATGCTGAGATGGCTGAACCAATGTGAGCTCACGCCCATGTGCCATGCAAACCCGGTGTTGAAGGGCCACAGCTGTCCTGCCTGCTGATAGGATGCCATTGCATTTAGCTGTGCATCGAGGTTGTTGAATGCCTTGTTTCGTTTTTGCCCCGTCGGTGTCTTTGGTGTCCAGCTCATTCCCACTCCGGCAGATGCATTGCAGAGGGTCTGCACGCCAAAGTTGGTGTCATCCTGTTCGCCACCTCGGTGCTGGACAAGAAGCTGGATGGGGGTATAGATTGTTATGCCTTTCTTCAGCATGGTGGTTGGGTACTGGCTGGAGCTCTGCCTTCCCCACATAATCTTGGCCGTAGTACCCACGGTGAACGCCTCCTGGTGCGTGTCGGTCTTGAAGATGTAGCTTTGCCAGTTGAGCCAGGTATCGAGCTTGATGTGTGGGCGGGCGAGCAGAATCTGTATACCTGTCTCGGGGTCGGCACTGAGGTTCTGTTCGGGATTGTAGAGTGGGGTGATGCAGTTGTGATTGGCTCCGCCATAGATGTTGCCAACCACCACATCGAGGTGCTTGAGCGATGCTTGCAGACGCACCCATGGCAATACGTGAGCGCCTTTCTGGTACTGATTGCCTTTCCATGTAGAGATGTCGTGATAGGCAAAGTTCGGATACCGGTTGGTGCCATTGAAGATAAGCATCGAGGCACCCAACTCTATGTTGATCGGCGAGATAGGCTTATAGGCCAGATGGGGGGTGATACGCACGCCTGGAAGCGAATATCCGTCCTGCAGTTTGGATTGATATTCGTTGTCGTGAAAGAAGCCTACGGCATCAATGTCCAGCCGTAGCGTTTGGTCTTGCAGGGAGTCCAGGGATGTGTTTTCGGTGAAGATATTGTTGAGGAGTTGCGCATCAAGATAGGATGAACAACAGAGGATGGAGAGAAAAAACAATACTTTACGCATGACTGGACTCAGATGACTGCTTATTTTTTGTTCTGTTTCGGAGCTTTCATCCCCTGCCATACGAGGTAGAGAACGATGACAGCGCCAAGGCCTATCATTGTCCATTTCAGGGGTACGCTATACTCGTCGATCTTCTGGTCGAGTTCCTCCCATGTCACGACGGTGGAGAGATACACACCCAAGGCGGCAAGTATTGAATTCCACAATGCTGAACCAAGTGCAGTGTAGCAAATGAACTTGAAGATGTTCATTCGCGAGAGTCCGGCGGGTATGCTGATGAGCTGTCTGACAGCGGGAACCAGTCGGCCGAAGAATGTGCCCATAGCTCCGTGCTTCTCGAAGTACTTCTCTGACTTTTGCACTTTCTCCTCGCTGAGCAGGCACATGTGGCCCAGACGGCTGTTGGCGAACTTGTATATGACGGGGCGTCCGAGCCAGATGGAGAGACCGTAGTTGATGAGTGCACCGAGAATGGAACCGAGGGTGCCGAAAAGGATGATGAGATAGATGTTGAGGTCGCTGGGAGGTGCCGTCGTGGTGGCATTCTCGACATCGGAGGCAGATGCCAGATAGGCAGCAGGGATGACAACGATCTCGCTGGGGAAGGGTATGAAGCTGCTCTCGATGGTCATGAGGAGTGATACCACCCAGTACTTGTTCAGATTGTCCAGACACCATCCGATGAAGGTATCGGCAACCTTTTGTGCGGTGACGCTTTCTGCGTTCTGGCCCAACTGAATGTGCATGAACTTGGTGCGGTTGTTCTTGAAGGCGCAGTTATACGTGAGGCTGTCTACTTGCAACGAGAACACGCTGTCCTTGTCATTGAAATTGCATATTGATGCATTCTGGCTGACGATTCTGCCTTGCTTGAACGACTTCAATGTGGCCTTCTGTGCACCTTCGTGTACAGATAGTATCAGCGATGTGCTGTCCATCTGTATGGTGTCTCCTACATACCATGTGCCGACAACTTTCTCCCTCAATGTGGGTTCGTCTTCGCATGATGTCAGGAACGATACTGTCAGAATCGATACGATTGCTATTGCAAGTGTTTTTATGTTGTTCATTTTTTGCGGTTATATGGTTTTTGCGGTTATATGGTTATACGGTTTTTCGGTTTTTCGGAGATTTGGTTTTGTGGAAGTTTGGTTTACTTATCTCCTTAAAACCTCATAACCTCACAACCTCATAACCTTAAAACCTAAATATATTTCTTTCTGTATTGACGTTTGTCGCTGAAACGATGTCTTATCCATGCCTTGGTGTCCCAGATGGGGATGAGGTGGATGAACCATGCCATGGAGAAGATGTTGGACTTCTGATCCTCCAACGTATGGAAGCTGTTTCCTATCATCATGCCCTGGAACACTAGGTGTATCATCCATAGCAGTAGTGCTACGGCGGCATAGATGTATTCCTGCTGCCAGATGTAATATGCTATTGTGGCGGCCATGGTTGTCACGAACAGGGCATGCAGAAAGACACTGGCGGCATAGAATGTGCGATAGAGGAATGTGTGGGTGAAGTGGCGGCGTGTCTCTTGGAAGAAGCGGCGGTCTTGCTTCCAGTGCTTCTTGTGCGGCATGTCTTGCTGCATGATGGCTTCGGGATGCAGACACACTGTGGTGTTGTGGGGCGTGCTTTGCTGGTTGACCATGATGTCGGTGGCTCCGGTAAGCAATGTGTTGTGCGAGGCAAATCCCTGATGGCTGAGAAACAGCTCCTTGTTGTAGATGAGGTTGGTTCCGTCGCATTGATACGCTCCGTGCTTCTGTGCAAAGTTCAGGCTAAGCATCTGCTGCCAGAAACGGAAAAAGCGCATTCTGCGCTGATTATATCCTGCTGCCCTGTTATAGCGAGTGTATCCTATAGCCATCTTGGCCGACCGATGCGACATGATTGCTTCGGCCATGCGACGAAGCCATTGATGCGAGATGGGGGTGCAATCAGCTTGTGTTATGACAACCCACTGGCTTGTTGCAGCCTTGATACCCAGTGTGATGGCCAGTCGTTGCGAACTGATGTCGCGACTGGTGGATGGCGTGAAGGTGTGGTGCAGGTTGGGGTGGTCTTCCTCCAACTGTTCGAGCAGTGTCTTTGTAGAGTCGGTGGAATTTACGTCGACGACAATGACTTCGAACTTGTTGTAAATCTGGTTCAGTATGAGAGGGAGGTTGCGGCGCAGCTCATCGCATTGGTTGTGCGCAGTTATGACCACACTGAGGTCGGGGAGTGTGGCTGTGGGTGGTGTCGTGGTACGTGCTTTCTCCATCTTGTTGCCGATACGGCGGTAGGCGATGTTGCGAAGCATGGATGCCACCCAAATGACTAGGCACGCAAGAGATATTATTAGTGTCAATGCTGGTTGTTGTTAAGTCCCACCATCTACGTCTTGCAGATGGTGGGATGATTGCTTATGCTTTTATAGGTCACAATAGCCTTTGGGCAGTTGACGGCAGTTGTATTGTGATGCCATTATTTCGCCATATGCACCGGCCGAACGTATGGCCAGGAGTTCGCCTCGTCTGGTCTGAGGCATTGTGTAGTCCTTGATGAACACGTCGCTCGACTCGCAAATGGGACCTACAACATCGTAGGTGTCGTTTGGCGCATCAGGCGAGCTGATGTTCTGGATGCAATGATAGGCATCGTACAGGGCGGGACGGATAAGGTCGGTGAACCCTGCGTCGACAATGGCAAACTTTTTGACCGAGCCCTGCTTGATGTACAGAACCTTGGTGATAAGCGAGCCGCATTGCCCTACTACGGCACGGCCCAACTCGAAGTGAAGGTGCTGACCCTCACGCAGTTGGATGCCATTGGCATAGGTGTCGAAGTATGCCTTGAAGTTGGGTATGGGGTTGCCATCGGGGTCCTGATAGTCAATGCCAAGTCCGCCACCCACGTTGATGTTGGGTATGCTGATTCCTGCCTTGTCCAGCTGAGCCTGCAACTCGTTGATGCGCTGGCATAACTGAACGAAGTCGTCCATGACAAGCAGCTGGCTGCCGATGTGGAAGTGAAGACCTACGAACTCGACGTTGGGCATGTCCTGAGCCAGACGTATCACCTTCTCCATATCCTCCATGGCTATTCCGAACTTGTTCTCGGCCAGTCCTGTGGTGATATTGGCATGTGTGTGCGCGCCTACATTGGGGTTGATGCGGAATGACACGCGTGCAGTCTTGCCTTTCTGTCCAGCCATCTCGTTGATGACCTCGAGTTCGGGTATGCTCTCGACGTTGAAGAATCCGATTCCGGCATCCAAGCCCAATTCAATCTCCCAGTCGCTCTTTCCTACGCCTGCGAAGACGATGTCCTCGGCTTTGAATCCAGCATCCAGACAAGCCTGTATCTCACCTCCGCTGACGCAGTCGCAGCCAAAGCCGGCATCGGCAATGTGCTTCAGTACGGTGGGGTTTGTGCATGCTTTCACCGCATAATGCATGTGATAGTCTGGACGTAACTCTGCCTTTATGGCATTGAGCGTATTGTCGAGCAATGCTGTATCGTAGTAATAGAACGGTGTTCTGATGTCTTGGAATTTTTCGATAGGAAATGCCATAGTGTGTTTAATTATTTATTAAATAATGTGTTGCTCAATGCCTGGAGTGTAGCCTGCTTGTCGTCCTTCTTCACCAGGAACGAGATGTTGTGGTTGCTGCCACCGTAGCTGATCATGCGTACAGGTATCTGCTTCAGTGCCTCGCAAGCCATAGTCTCGAAACCGATGTTCTCGGTGCTGAGGTCGCCCACTACGCAGATGATGACCATGTCGTCCTCGACCTTCACAGTGCCGTACTGCTTCAAGTCGTCGATGATGTCGGTGAGATGGCTGCGGTTGTCGACGGTGACGCTTACGCCAACCTCGCTTGTACATACCATGTCGATGCTGGTCTTGTAGCTCTCGAAGATTTCGAACACCTTGCGCAGGAACCCGTGTGCCAGGAGCATACGGCTAGACTGTATCTGGATGCAGGTGATGCCGTCCTTTGCGGCAACGGCCTTGATGGTGCCGTGCTGCATCTGGTTGTTGATGATGGTGCCGGGAGCGGTGGGGTCCATTGTGTTGAGCAGACGTACGGGCACACCGGCAAACTTGGCAGGCTGGATACATGTGGGGTGCAGAATCTTGGCACCGAAGTATGCCAGCTCGGCAGCCTCCTCGAAATAGAGCTGAGGAACAGGACGTGTGTTCTGCACCACGCGTGGGTCGTTGTTGTGCATGCCGTCGATGTCGGTCCAAATCTGAATCTCATCGCTCTGCAAGGCAGCACCAATGAGGCATGCTGTATAGTCGCTACCACCACGCAGCAGGTTGTCAATCTCGCCATAGGCATTGCGGCAGATGAAGCCCTGGGTGATGTAGATCTGATAGTCGGGGTAGTCGTTAAGCTGCTTGGTGGCATGCTCGCGAATGTAGTTGAAGTCGGGCTCTGCGTTCTTGTCGGTACGGATGAAGTCCAATGCCGAAAGCAGCACGGTCTTGACACCACACTCCAGCAGGTAGTTGGTGACCATGTTTGTACTCATTATCTCGCCCTGTGCCAGGATTACCTTCTCCTCGAACGAAGTGAAGAGTATCTTGGTGAAGGAGCGCAGGTACTTGAACTCCTCGTTCAGGAACTTCTTGGTCTTCTCCTTGTACTCTTCCGTTTCATACAGCTCTTCGCAGTGCTGCATGTACTTCTGCTCCAGTTGGTTGATGATGGTGTTTGCCCCTTCGGGGTTCTTCTTGTAGAGGTAATCACTTATCTCGACAAGAGAGTTGGTTGTTCCGCTCATGGCTGAGAGGACGACGAAGTTAGATTCGTTTGGGTTGATGATGAGCTTGCATACATCCTTCATTCTTTGTGGCGTGCCTACCGAGGTGCCACCAAACTTCATTACTTTCATTCTATCGTTGGTTTTTGTTTATATTCGACTTTGTCGGTTTTGCGGTTATTTGGTTTTGCGGAGTTCAGATTTTGCGGAGATTAGATTTTGTTTTCCAGTAGTTCGTCGATGGACTTCAGTTCCTCTCTTTTCCTTGTGGGGGTGAACTGTTGTACTGGTGTGTCGGAAGGTATGGCATTTCCGATTTCCATTTGCTCTTCACTTATCTCTGGCAGAATCGTTTGCTCGTTTATCAGCAAGCCTTCGTTGCACCGATACACCGTACCCGGAACCTCGTGCAGCCATTGCATGTTGTGCGTGGTGATGATGACTGCCACTCCGTTTGTGCGCAGCGAGTCGAGCAGTTGTATGATGTTCCTTCCGTTCTCGTTGTCAAGGTTTCCGGTTGGCTCGTCTGCAATGATCAGTTTTGGCGTGTTGAGGATGGCTCGTGCAATGCATATTCTCTGCTGCTCGCCTCCCGACAGTTCGTAGGGCCTGTGGTTTATCTTCTCCTGCAGTCCCACCTTGTCCAGCACCTCCTCAATGCGTCGCTGCCGCTTGTCCTTCTTGCTCCATCCAGTGGCTCTGAGCACAAAGTCGAGATTGTCTTTTACACTCCGGTCGGGCAGCAGACGAAAGTCCTGGAAGATGATGCCTATTTGCTTTCTGAGCGAAGGCAGTTTGTTGGCACGTATGGACAGCATGTCGTATCCCATCACTTCTGCTCGTCCCATTGTGGGTGTCAGTTCTCCGTAGATGGTGCGTAGTAGCGAGGTCTTTCCGCTTCCTACCGGTCCGACGACATAGATCAGCTCGCCTTCATGTACCTGGAAATTTACATTCTTCAGTACAAGATGCTCAGCCTGGTATATGTCTGTTTGCTCGTAGCCTATTATCATTTCAATTCAACTTTCGCAAGCTTTGCTTTTGCTCAGTTTCAGTCGTTTAGGAAACTAGTTGTTTAGTTGTTTAGGGGAAATATGTTCAGCCTATTCATTAATCAAAGTGTAACTTCTCCTAAACGACTAAACGACTAGACGACTGCAAGTTGAGCGCATGCGAAACTTTAATCTTATAACTTTTAAACCTTTAAACCTCCCTTAGTGTTTCTTCCAACCGGGATTGTGACGCTCCTGCAGTTCGCGTGCCATGTCTTCGATGCGAAGTCCCTTGCTTGTCAGCAGCACGATGAGGTGGTACAGCATGTCAGAGCCCTCGTATATGAGGCGGTCGTTGGTGCCGTTTGTGGCTTCAATCACCAGTTCCAAAGCTTCTTCGCCCACCTTCTGGGCCATTCTGTTCAGTCCGTCTTTGAACAAGCTTGTCGTGTAGCTTCCTTCAGGCATCTCCTCGTATCGCTTCTCGATGAAGTTGCTCAGTTCGGTGAGGAAGAGCAGAGGGTTGGGAGTGTTCTCCTCGCCCCAGCATGTGTCAGTGCCCGTGTGGCAGGTAGGGCCATCGGGGTGTACCTTGATGAGCAATGTGTCGTTGTCGCAATCGTTTTGGATACTGACTACATGCAGATAGTTATGACTGGTTTCGCCCTTTGTCCACAAGCACTTGCGTGTGCGGCTGTAGAAAGTCACCAAGCCCGTTTCTTCGGTCTTCTTGTATGCTTCCTCGTTCATGAAGCCCATCATCAGCACTTTCATTGTGTCGGCATCCTGTATGATTGCAGGTACCAATCCGTCCATTTTCTCAAAATCAATTGTCATAGTCAGTCCCTCTTTCCGTCTGCATCCCTACTTGTGCCGGGGTGCAATAACGCGCTTTGAGGGTGAAGCGTTTTTATTAATTGTTTATATTCTTTTTTATGGTTTTTCGGTTTTTACGGTTTTTCGGTTTTTCGGAGATTACCTTACAACCTCATAACCTCATAACCTTACAACCTCACAACCTTACAACCTCATAACCTTACCGCTATTCCTTCCTTTCTCAGGTAATCCTTCAGTTGTGGAATGCCTATTTCACCGAAATGAAATACGCTTGCGGCAAGTGCTGCGTCGGCATGTCCGAGGGTGAAGGCATCGCGGAAATGCTCCATCGCACCAGCACCACCTGAGGCAATGACGGGAATAGTGAGCGATGTGGACAGCTGCGCCAGTGCATCGTTGGCAAATCCTGTCTTCACGCCATCGTGGTTCATCGATGTGAAGAGTATCTCGCCAGCACCTCTCTCGTTGGCTTCCTTGGCCCAGTCAAAGAGGCTGCGCTCGGTGGGAATTCGTCCACCATTCATGTAGCATGTCCATCCTTGCTCGTCCATTCGTGCATCGATAGCCACTACGCACACCTGACTTCCGAAATGGTTTGCTATCTCGTCAATCAGCTCGGGTCGGCGCAATGCCGCGCTGTTGATGCTGACCTTGTCGGCTCCAGCCGAAAGCAAGCGGTCCACGTCCTTCAGTTCGTTGATGCCGCCGCCCACGGTGAAGGGTATGGACAAGGTGGCTGCTACGCGTTGCACCATGTCGGTAAAAGTCTTGCGTCCCTCGTGGCTGGCAGTGATGTCCAGGAACACCAGTTCGTCAGCTCCCTGTTCGCTGTATGTGCGTCCCAGTTCAACGGGGTCGCCAGCCTGGCGGAGGTTGACGAAGTTTGTGCCTTTGACGGTCATGCCGTCTTTCACGTCGAGGCAAGGTATGATTCGTTTTGCTAACATTTTTTGTTGGTTATGACTTTATAGCCTTTTCATTATCTCTCTCATGTCTATTCTGCCCTCGTATATGGCTTTTCCGAATACTACAGCGGGAATGCCAGCCTTGTTCAGGGCAATGATATCCTCGATGCCGCTTACACCTCCGCTGGCAATGAGCTGGCAGGTAGGGTAGGCCTTCATCACTTCCTTGTAGAGGTCAATGGCAGGTCCCTGGAGCATGCCGTCCTTGCTGATGTCGGTACACAGCACGTTCTTGATGCCAGCCTTCAGGTATTTGTCCAGGAAGGGGATGAGATCCTCGGTGCTGTCTTCTTTCCAACCGTTGATGCTTACCTTCCCGTTGCGAACGTCAGCTCCCAGCACAATACTGTTCGGTCCGTATTTCTCCAGCCATTTCAAGCTTCTTTCGGGATCTGTTACAGCGATGCTGCCAATCGTAATCATGTGTGCGCCCGCATCAAAAGCCCTAGCCACATCGTCATCGGTTTTGATTCCGCCGCCAAAGTCGACTGTGAGATTTGTTTCCGACGTGATGCGCCTCAGTACAGCGTCGTTTACAATATGCTTGCTTCTTGCACCATCCAGGTCTACTACATGCAGGCGTTTTATTCCGTACGATTCAAACTCCTTTGCCACGCTTACGGGGTCTTCGTTATACACCTTCTTGGTGTCATAGTCACCCTTCGTAAGGCGTACGCATTTTCCGTCGATGATGTCGATTGCAGGTATGATGGTTATCATTGTTTCTATATTTCCAGGAAGTTCTTGAGTATTCTTTCGCCTACGCTTCCGCTTTTCTCAGGGTGGAATTGTGTGGCATAGAAGTTGTCGCGATGCATGGCCGAGCTGAAAGGCTGGATGTAGTCGGTTACAGCAGCCGTCTCTTTGCATAATGGCACATAGTAGCTGTGTACGAAGTATGCATATTCCTCGTTGGCGAAATCCTTGAAGAGAAGACTTCTGGTGTCGCGCAAAGTATTCCAACCCATGTGTGGCACTTTGTCTTCTTGTCTTTCGGGCATGAACTTGCAAACCTTTGTGTCAAATATGCCCAGGCAATCTACGTCACCCTCCTCGCTGTGGCTGCAGAGCAATTGCTGGCCAATGCATATCCCGAGCAGAGGTTGCTTCAGGTTGCGTATCATCTCGTCCAATTTGTGTTCGCGCAGATACTTCATTGCATTGCTTGCTTCTCCCTGCCCTGGAAACAACACCTTGTCGGCGCTTGCCAACAAAGCCGGGTCGTCGGTCAGGATAGGCTCTACGCCCAGACGTGCTAAGGCATGGATCACCGAATAGATGTTTCCTGCGTTATACTTTACGATGGCTACCTTCATCTTGTTACCTTTAACTATAATAATCGCGTTATGTGCGCAAAAGTGCGCGTGTGTGGGTACACATACACGCGTAAACGGGTGCAAAGTTATAAAAAAAATATTTTTGGTAAAAGAAAACATGAAAAAATGTTAGTTTCAAGCTTGTTTTACTATCATTATGGACGTTTAGAAGTGGTTTTTGCTCTAATTCTGTACGTTTTCAGTTGCTCTGTTTGTCTTGTCTTGTTTGTCTTGTCGTTATTTGCCCGGGGGTGCGATGTCTGATGTTATGTGTTTGTGTTATATGTTGTTTTGTGTTCGTGTTAAATAAAAAAGCAGGAGGAAAAACTTTCCTGTTGCTTTTCCTCCTGCTTGTGTATTTTTGTAAAAGATTACTTTGCTTTCTCGATTTCCTCGAGTGCCTTTTCCCAATCGACATTCAAGCTGAATGGTGTGAAGCCGCCTGGGTCTTTTACGAATGATTCAGTTGCTTCTTTGTTGTTGTCCTTATAAAGGGGATGGTTGCGTGTGGCCTGTACGAATTGCATGACAATATTCTTTCGCGATTCCTTTGGAGTCTTTGTTATGGCAGTCATGTATTTCTGCAGGAAGACATTAAGTGCATACGCTTGCATGTTCAGGAACTCCTCCTGTACTTTGCCGTTAATCTTGATGCCAGTTGTTGCAATGTAGCGCAGGGCTGTCACCTTGTACTGGTTTACCTTAAGATCAAATTCGTTGGCGTGAGGATTGTTGACAACATTCTCGGCCTTGTGCAGCACGATGTTAAATACCTCTTGTGCCTTGACACTGCTGGCTGCTCCCATCAACATGATGGCAAGCAGCATGAATTTAATTTTTCTCATCTTTTTTATCGTTTTTACGTTTTTACAGTTTTATGATTATGCGGATTATACTTGAGCTTGCAAGGGCCAGATTGTTTATATGTTTTTTTTCAGTTCCAGGTTATGGTCTATGCATGGTGGCAACTCTTCCTTGTAGTGGGTGACCATAACGAGTGTCTTGTTCTGACGTTGGCAGAAGGTGTTGATGATGTCCTTCACTTTGGCTCTGTTGGGCAGGTCTAGTCCGTGCAGGGGTTCGTCAAGGATGAGCAATTCTGGGTCTTTGACAAAGGCACGTGCCAAGAGGCATAGACGCTGTTCGCCGCTGGATAGCTTGAGGAAGGTGCGTTGTGCCAGTTTCTCTATGCCGAAGACGCGCATCCAAGCTTCGCAGATAGCTCGCTGTTCGGGCTTGGGACGTGTGTAGAGTCCGACGGAATCGCTCAGGCCGCTGGCCACGATGTCGATGGCAGGAAGATCCTTTAGGTAGGCTCTGTGCATCTCGGGACTGACATATCCGATGTGTTTCTTTATCTGCCAGATGCTTTCGCCCTTGCCACGTTGGTGACCGAAGAGTCGGATGTCGCAAGCATAACTCTGTGGGTTGTCGGCACATACAAGGCTCAGCAATGTACTCTTGCCACAGCCGTTCTCGCCTCCAAGAGCCCATCGTTCGCCCTCGTTCACGGTCCAGTTCAACTCGTTCAGAATGGTTCGCTTGCCATAACGTATGCTTACGTTGTTGAAATGCAATATCTCTCCACCCTTCTGTGGGTAGAAGGTCTCTTTCGTGATGTCTTTGGGAGGGAGGTTCAGAATCCAGTTCTTCATGTCCTGGCTCAGTCCTTCATGTTTTATGCCGGCCTGAGCGTCCAGATATTCTTGCCGTGTCATCTTGGGCTGGAGGCAGAGGTTCTCGACAGGTAGGACATGGGTGATGAAGGGTGGGAGAGTGTCTGTCTTGCTCAGTACGAGTATGATGGTAAGGTCGGTCTCGTCGACCAGAGTCTGCAGCAGGTCGGTCAGTTGCTGGCGTGTGGCGGCGTCAAGACCTATGAAGGGGTTGTCCATGATGAGCACGCGTGGACCGGAAAGAAGCGTGCGTGTGAGCTGGAATTTGCGCAGTTCGCCGCTGGACAAGGTGATGATGTACTTGTCGAGGAGTGGTTCGAGGTGGAACATCTCGTACAGCTTTTTGCGCAGCGCTTCGTTGGTGTGCTGTATCTCGGTTGTCTGTTGCAGCAGTTGTCCAGCCGTTGGCGTGTTCTCGTCTATGTCATGCTGGTTCCATCTCTGCTGGTAATAGTATGACGAGTCACTGTCTCCGTACGAGTCGCGGAAGGTGATGTACTTGATGTTCTCGCTCACCAGTTTCTTTTCCGATGGCGAAAAGTCGTAGTGTACCTCGTTCATTAGCAAAGGGTATTTGCTTGTTACGATGTCTATCAGTCGGGATTTGCCGGCTGCATTCTCACCCACGACGGCTATCTGTTCGCCTTTGCAAACGATCATGTTTACGGGTTCGGCCATTCTGTAGTCGGGATGGCGTGTCACACCGTTCTGTATTTCAATTGTCTTTTCCATTAGTCATTTATGTTTCGGTTTTGCGGTTATTCGGTTTTGTGGTTTTACGGAAATTACCATTTGACTGTTGTGTTTGGTTCGTATCCGGTATAAGCCTCACAACCTCATAACCTTACAACCTCATAACCTTACAACCTCATAACCTTACAACCTCACAACCTCATAACCTTAAAACCTTACAACCTCATAACCTTATAACCTCACAACCTCATAACCTTACAACCTCATACAATGCCTTTCTTTCTGGCGAAATCCTTCCAGCTGCTGTATTTCTTATCGCTTTCCGGTCGCCCCATCTGCAGGTAATGGCAATATGCTGCGCCTAGCGCATCGCTGGCATCCATGTATTTGCCCATCTCTTCGGCACTTAGCTTCAACATTCGGCGTAGCATGTCTGCCACCTGTTCCTTGCTGGCTGTTCCTCGTCCGGTTATGGCCATCTTAATCTTCATCGGGGCATATTCGGTTATGGGTACCTGTCGTTGTATGGCTGCCGCCATGGCCACGCCTTGTGCTCGCCCCAGTTTCAGCATACTTTGTACGTTTTGTCCAAAGAAGGGTGCCTCGATGGCCAGTTCGTCGGGCAGGTATGCCTCGATGATACCGCTCACCCTCTCGAAGATGTGTCCCAGCTTGAGGTAGTGGTCGGCATATTTCCTAAGGTCTATCACGCCCATGGCTATCATCTCGGCTTGTCGTCCACACACCTTCAGCACGCCATATCCCATGAGGTTTGTTCCGGGGTCTATGCCAAGAATGATTTTTTCTGTTTTGTTTGTCGTTGCTGCTGCCATGTCGCCTATGCTGGGAGTTGAGGGAGATAAGAGAGTTGAAGGAGTAAAGTATAAGAGTTAAAGGACGTATTGATTTGCACGGATGTTGCACCATTCATCTTTGTGCATTTCGAAGCATGCCAATGTAGGGCTAGTCTCCTACAATCTCCTCAAGAATAGTACTGAAGCCTACGATACGTTTGTCGAACAGTTTCATCATCTCGTCGTTCAGCTTGCATCCGGTCTTGCTGTACCATTGGTGCAGTACGGCGCTACTTTCCACGTCGAACTGAAGACTGAAGCATTCCGTCTCTTCGTCTTTGTGCGAAAGTACGCGCAGTAGACGGGCTTTTGTCAGCAGTCCGCCGTCGGTGGCTTGGGGTATGTAGGACTGATGTGCCCAGATGACGAAATTGCGTGCATCGGCATTAGGCATTGTGTATGTTGTGTTGAATACGAGCATATTTTATTAAATTAATAGTACAAAGTTAGGCCAATAATGTCAAAAAAACAAAAAAATGACATTTTTTAGCACTCTTTTTATGTGTTTTTTAGAAAAAGGCTGTACTTTTGTGAAAATTTTAAAGATATACAATATGAAAAAGACCATTCTTATGGCATCCCTGCTGGGGGCGCTTCTGTTTATTCCTGCCATGTCGGGTATTAATGCCAAGGGCAATAATGAGCAAAAGGACGATGCTGTTCAATTGAAGGCTGATCCTAAAGATAGTTATGCTGTTATTAAATTCGACACGCTGGTTCACGATTTTGGAAAGTTCTCGGCTAAGAATCCTGTCAAGACCTGTGTCTTCAAGTTTACCAACACTGGCACTGCTCCGCTTGTTTTGCACCAGGCTATTGCCAGCTGTGGTTGCACGGTGCCCGATTTCTCACGCACACCCGTAGAACCCAACCAGAGTGGTACGATCAAGGTTACTTATAATGGTGCAGGTAAGTTTCCCGGTCTTTTCAATAAGACAGTGACTATTCGCTCGAATGCCAAGAACGAGGTTGTTCGTCTTGTTATCAAGGGTGATATGACCGAATGAGTGTAATGAGTTGAGAGTGTAGAGTTTAGAGTCTTTGAATGGGGTGAGAGTTTTAGTTCTGTAGATTGAGCTGAGAATATTACTTTGGCTCGAAAACCAGATAAACTTTTAACCTTATTACTCTAAACACTACACCCTACATTCTATACTAGAAGGTACTACTTTAAACCAGCAACTTGAGCAATAAGCGAGAGTTGAAATGCTTAAATCCAATTACTTATGAAAAAAACAATTTTCATTGTTTTGTTGCTTTGTCCTGTTCTGGCATTTGCCAAGAGCAAAAAAGTTGAGAAGAATCCTTTGGGTGATGGTGCTAGCGATCGTCTTTACTGGTCGTCGTTGGCTTATAAGATGGCTGCTCCTGTTTTGGAGAATATGGCCAATGGTACGCTGCAGAAGAACATGAAGCTTGAGTTGTCGCCCACATGGGACAACCGCGACAAGAAAGTGGCCTACATGGAGTGTTTCGGCCGTCTCATGGCGGGTATCTCGCCTTGGTTGGCATTACCCGACGATGATACACCTGAAGGCAAGCAGCGCAAGCAGTTGCGCGAATGGGCCCTGAAGGCTTATGCCAATGCTGTTGACCCCGAGAGTCCTGACTATCTTGGGTGGTCGAGCGGTGGTCAGACGTTGGTAGATGCTGCTTATGTCGTGGAGAGTCTGTATCGTGCATACGACGCACTGTGGAAACCTCTGGATGAGGTCACGAAGCAGCGTTATATCAAGGAGCTGCAAGGCTTGCGCCGTTATGATCCCTGCTATACTAACTGGTTGCTTTTCTGCTCGATGGAAGAATGCTTCATCATGAAGGCTGGCGGTGAGTATGATGGCTATCGCATTCATCGTGCCATGGAGAAGATAGAAGAGTGGTATGTGGGAGACGGCTGGTACAGCGATGGTCCTTCGTTTGCCTTCGATTATTATAACTCTTATGTCATCCAGCCTATGTATCTGGAATGTCTTGAGATGATTCGACAGAAAAAGGGTAACGACAACTGGATGGTGCGTACTTATAATGTAGAGACTAACAAGCAGGAGGGTGCCGACAAGCGTTATGCCAATGCCTTGAAACGTATGCAGAAGTATGGCGTCATCCTGGAGCGTTTCATATCGCCCGAAGGTACTTTCCCCGTTGTAGGTCGCAGCATTCCTTATCGTATGGCAGTGATGCAGCCATTGGCTCAGTTGGCTTGGCGCAAGCAGTTGCCACAGGAACTGCACAACGGTCAGGTTCGTGCTGGATTGACTGCCGTTATGCATCGTATGTTTGACGGAGCCGGTGCTAGTAATTTCACCGAAGACGGATATCTCACCATCGGCTTTGTTGGAAGTCATCCCAATGTGGCTGACTGGTACACCAACAACGGTTCGCTCTACATGACCAGCCTTGCATTCATGCCCCTTGGTCTGCCTGCAGACGATCCTTTCTGGACCGATGCACCCGAGAAGTGGACCAGCAAGAAAGCATGGGAGGGTGATGACTTCCCCAAAGATCATAAGTGGAACATCAACAAGCAGATTCTCTATTGGGAATAAATGAATATACGTAAAGATTTCGTTTGTGCATTTGTGGCTTTCGCAGGTTGGTTGCTTACTGCCGCGTCTGTTTGTGCACAGGATTATAAAAACTGGGTCAGGCAAGCATTGCGCATGCCTGACTCTTTTTTCTTGACTGCTGCTGCCGATTCCGTGGTCAGCAATGTGCTTGCCTCTCAACTTCCTACTGGTGGTTGGGGTAAGAATGTAAATTTCTTTGTTCAACGCGAAGAACATCCTGAAGATGAGATGTTGGGGACCATCGACAACAATGCCACCACTACAGAGATTCGTTTCCTTCTACGTTATTATCAGCTGAATGCATCCTCTGCCGGATTGACTGGCGAAGACTTGATTTTGTTGCAGGATTCGGTTTGCAAGGAAGTAGGGACAACGCTCTTTCGATCAAAGGCATTTGATTCTCACAACGAGATTGTCTGTTGTTCTTATGTATCTGCCTTAAAAGGTATTGAATATATTTTGAAGATGCAATACGCTAATGGTGGTTTTCCGCAGTATTATCCACGTACGGACCATTATCATGCTTTCATAACCTTTAATGACAATGCTATGCTCAACGTCCTACGTCTTCTGGACGATGTCAGTCATCACCGAGGTGATTTTTCTTCTTTGCCCGAAGAATTAGCGAAACGTTCAGGTGTGGCATTCCGTAAGGGTGTTGATTGTATTCTGAAATGTCAGATTGTAAAGAATGGCGAGCCGACTGTGTGGTGCCAGCAGCATGACCCTGTGACGCTTGCTCCTCAGCATGCCCGTGCCTACGAATTGCCTAGTTTTGTCTCGGCCGAGTCGGTCGACATAGTACAGTTTCTCATGTCTTTGCCTCAACCGAACGATACCATACGCCGTGCCGTAGACGGTGCTATGCGATGGTTTGAGGAGCATGCTATTGTGGGGATGCAGCGTAAGGATTTTGTGGATTCGCTGGGTCGTCGTGATTATCGCATGGTGATGTCTTCGCAAGCAGAAACTGGAAAAGTGAGTGATGCCAAAGGCAGACAATCTACTACATCCAGCTTACATCAGTCTTCCCAAAAAACATTGCGACTTTGGGCGAGATTCTATGATCTTACTACCGATCGTCCTTTCTTCTGCGGACGAGACGGTGTGCCACATGACAGGGTTGAGGATATTGAGTATGAGCGCCGTAATGGTTATGCCTGGTATACAAACTCTCCCGAACGACTTTTCCCTATGTACAAGAAGGGTTTTTGATTCAAGTCATAATTCTACTTTCGCTTAAGTTGTGAGTTAAGAGTGTAGTGTTCAGTGTAGTTTTGAAATGGTGAGGTGACATCTGGGAGCTGGAGAGGGTTTGTAGAGGTGTCGGCTTGCCGACGGAGTAAGTCTTTTTTTACTCCTATTCCAGTAGTTTCTCCAATGCCTCTTCGTCCATATCGTTTGTGTGAGCTAGTACAAAATCTTTGGGCGACATGCCAAAGTGTTCGCGGAACGAGCTGCTGAAATATGAGTGTGTAGAGAACCCCACACGATACGCTACTTCGCTGACGTTCACTTTGTTGTGCACCAACAGGTAGGCTGCCTGCTTAAGGCGGTAGGAACGTATGTATACGTTGGGTGAGAGCCCGTACTGCTCCTTCATCTTGCGGTTTAAGTGTACACGGCTTATGCCCACCTCATTGGCCAGTTCCTGCACACCAAATTCGGAGTCGTCGAGGTGCGCCTGTAGTGTCTCGTTGATACGTTTGAAGAGACGTTCTTCGGGCGAATCGATTTCGACATTATCGAAATCGTTGTTGATTTCATTGCGCTGGATGTGCTTCTTCATGCTCTCGCGCACGTCCAAAACCTGCTTCAGTATGCCCTTCAGAATGCTTATGTTGAACGGCTTCTGTACATAGTGGTCAACATTCAGTTCGAGACTCTTCAACTCTATCTCCTCGTCGCCTTCGCCTGTCAGCATCACCACGGGTATGTGGTCCAGTTCGTGGTTGCCCTTGATGCGCTGGCATAGTTCGATGCCGTTACCGTCTGGCATTTTCATGTCCGTCAGCACCACATCGGGTCGTTTTTTCAGAATCATGTTCCATGCACTGTTACCGCTGAATGCTAGTGTTATGGCATATTCCTTCTGTAGTTCTTGCTTCAGATAGTCCAGAATGTCCTTGTTGTCGTCTACGATTAGCAGGTGCTTCTTTTTGTGCAGTTCACTCTCGTTGACATTTCCCTCTTCGGTACCTGTCTCGGCTGCAATGTCGCTGACACTTGTGTTCAGATTGCTCTGGTTCTCGTCGATCAGCGTATTCTCCTCCATTCCATTTGTTGTATTTTCGTCAATTTCCTCTGGTTTAAGATGTTCTTTGCCAAGTGGAATGTTAACGAGGAACTCCACGCCCAAAGGTTCTACATTACGTGCCGTTATGGTTCCGTGATGAAGCACCACGAGTTCGTGTGCAAGGTTCAGTCCAATGCCCGAGCCCATGAGTTTCGTGCCCTGGTTCGTCTGGTAGAAGCGCTCGTAGAGGTGTTCCAGATCAGTCTCGCTGATGTGTGGTCCGCTGTTGTATATGCTTATTGTCAATTGGTTACCAATTACCTCGTTGCGTACGGTGATGCGGCTTCCGTCGGGACAAATTTTAAATGCGTTGGACAAGATGTTGACAATGATCTTCTCGAAGTGTATAGGATCTATCCACACGTTTATGACACGGTCGCTATCCTGCACGGTAAAGTTGAAATGCTTGATGTTGGCCACACTCATGAATGACATGGCAATGTTTCGAATGTACGCGCAGATATCAGTTTCCTTGAAATGCAATTTGAACTGTCCGGCATCAATCTTTCTTATATCGGTTATCTGTCGGACGATGTTCAGCAGACGGTTGCAATTGTGCTTCATCACATCCAGATTGTTGGCAATGTCTTCGGTTTGGTCGTGCGTCAGTTCGGTCTTCTTTTCATCCTTTCTGAGTTCGCTGTTGAAGAGCGTGCTGAGCTGCATCAGTGGCGAGATAATCATGGTGAGTGGAGAGCGCAACTCATGAGCGATACTGGTAAAGAGCTTGAGTTTTGCCTCTTTTATCTCCTCATTATGAATGGCTTCGTTCAGTTTAAGCTTGTGCTTTCGACGCGATTTGTAAACTTGGTGTAAGTAGTAGCAGAGAGCGATGAAGATGAGTATGTAGACGATGTGTGCCAGGGTAGTGTTATACCATGGTGCACATACGTGCAGCTCGATGGTTTTTTCTATGCCACTGTCCTCGTCTCCCTCGATGTATGCCTTGACGTGCAGGATATAATTGCCCGATGTGAGGTTGCTGTACGAGGCTTCTCCGTCGGGACTTTGAATCCAGTTCTTGTCATACCCCTCCAGCATATATTCGTAGTGGATTTGTCCTGGCGAGCTCAGATGCGGCAGGCTGAAGGATATGCGGAATGATGTCTCGGTGGCAGGCAGGTTGATTTTGGTGGCGTAGAGTATGTCGCTGTCCAGATATGACGTGCTGTCGCTGTAGCTGACCATCTCGTTGTTTACATACAGTCCTGTGAAGAGGATTCCGTTGGTTAGTCTTTTCTTCTTGCGTATGGCGTCGGGATCGAAGCAGATAATACCGTTGTCGCATCCAAACAGCATGTTGCCGGCTCCGTTATTGAGCGTCGACTCCTGGTGCGGTTCACCTACATAAAAACCTCCAAATGAGGTGTATGGAACAGCCTCGAGCGTGTTTTTGTCCATAGCATAGATGGCCTCCGTCGTGGCCACCCAGATGTCTTTCTCTGTCTCGTTGAAACTGGTGATAGCCTTGTTGTTAAGTATGCGTGTGGATTTTCCGCTTGCGGGATAATGCAGCAGTATGCCGGTGTCGGTACCTATTAGCACGCGTTTGTTCGTGCCCGTTCCGATGGTGATGAAGCACGTGGGTACGCTGCCCAGTTCTTCTCGCTTTATGGAGCGCAAGATGTTGGTTTTGGTGTTGAAATAGTGTACCTCTGACACGTCGCCTACCCACAGTGTGTTGTCGTTGTCCATGTATACGCTAGAGAGCCATTCCGCCATTCCCTCCATGCTGTATTTTGTGCAGGTTTTCTTCGTGATGTCGATGGTGAATAATCCGTTACCGTTTGTGGCAACATATATCTTGTTGTTGGGTGCATCGTACGACATGCTTTTCACGTTGGCATCTCTGATGCTGTCAATCCATTCGGGTGTTTCGAAATGCCCGTTTTGCCAGCATTGCACACCTCTGCCATAGGTTCCTACCCATACACCGTCGTTCTTGTCTACTATAACGGCCTGTGCCAATAGCGATCGCATGCCGTCGTTTACTGCATGAGCCGTGCTCATGTGCATGCCGTTGGTAGTGAAGACACCTGCTCCGTCCGTTGCTATCCAATAGTTTTTCTGGCTGTCAATGGCAATGGATGTGATGCATGATGTGTTGCGGTCGTTGTCGTAGAGCGAGATGGGATGATATCTGAACTCGTCATTACGATGCGGTATGACAAGAATGCCTTTTTGCAAGAGCGAGACGATGAGGTTTCCGTCATTATCTTGCACCATATCAGTCACTTTGCCCAGCGATAGGTCGAATAGGTGATCCTTTACCTCGTATTTTGATGCGTTGTCATCCTTGTTAATGATCCATATACCCTCGCTGTCGCTGCCTGCCAGCAGCTCACCTTTTTGTGTGTACAGTATGGCACGAAAGTTCTTGCCCATCGTTCCAGGAACTACGCTTAGCATCTTCGTCTGGTCGTCATATTTCAGCATACCGTTGGTGCTGGCCATATATATGGCGTTACGCGCGTGAACCTCTTTTATTTTATTTATAAAGGAGTTCGATATTACCATGCTGGCCTCGGGCGTCATGTTGATGGGTAGTTTGCCGAAGGTCTTCAGGTCGAGGCAGACCAATTGCTTGCGTATGCGGTCAAACCAGATTCGTCCTTTGCTGTCCACGCATCCGCTTACTATGAATCCATCTCCTGCAGCCTCTTGCAGTTGCTGTGTCTTCTCGTCCAACGTTTTTTTCTTTTCGCAGTCGAAGTAGAATACACCGAATCCCTCAGTTATGACAATCTTTATGTTTTTCGACCCCGGTATGTCCAGTATGTCACTGTTTGGGTAACCGGCCACGTCGTCTTCAGCCTCACGCAGTTTGATGTGTTCGTATTTCAGTCTTCTGCTGTCGAAATACATCATCCCTCGGTTTGTCATCAGCCAGAAGTTGCCGTTCGTGTCCTCCTTGATGCCTTGCACTGTGCCGAAATAGGGTTGTCCGGTCTTGATGTTGAGTGTGGGTATGTAATGGAACTGCAATCCGTCGAAGTATCCCAATGAGTTCTTTCCGCCTATCCATGCCAAGCCACGACTGTCGGCACATAGCGAAACGATATCGCTCGTGTTCAGTCCCTGCTGGGTGGTGTATAGACGGCTGGTTTGTGCCTTGGCCGGTAGTTGAAACAATGTGCAGGCCAGTATGATGATGAGTCGGATTATGTTCTTCATTTTATATTTTTGTCCACGGCATTTGGACGTGTGTTCGCCAATTGTGGTTGTTGTGGTTTTCAATTTTGTTGTTTTTTGTTTCGTAAACGTGGCAAAGATAATACTTTTTTTGTTATTTATGTAGATTTTGATACATAATGTTTGAATAGTGATAGTATATGATACATTTTTGCGATAATATTATGCAGTAATGCGTTATCTTTGTGCCAAATTTTATAACCGTTTAATTTTTTTATTTATGAAGACTAAACACATTCTAACTGCTTTAACTATGATGGTGGCTACTGCCAGCCAGGCGCAGAATCCGTATCTTCCTCTTTGGGAGCATGTGCCCGATGGTGAGCCTCGTGTTTTTGAAGATCCCGACAATCCGGGCAAGTTACGTGCTTACATTATTGGTTCGCACGATGTGAAGAATACCGATTATTGTGGTCCCGACATCCGCATGTGGTCGGCTCCTGTCGAGGATCTCTCGCAGTGGCGCGACGAGGGTTCGCTTTTCAAGTATTACATCGACGGACAGTGGGATACTATGTTTGCTCCCGACCTTGTTGAGGTAAAGGATAAGACCACTGGCAAGAAGGTTTAT
Organism: Bacteroidales bacterium; assembly: GCA_018064685.1. Lineage (GTDB taxonomy): Bacteria > Bacteroidota > Bacteroidia > Bacteroidales > Bacteroidaceae > Physcousia. The sequence continues at coordinate 22,295 of JAGHUS010000051.1, forward strand.
TACCTGTACCCCCATTCGCGTGGTAATGGTCGTGTGCCTATGGTGGCCAAGGGCGATCGTCCCAACGGACCCTTCTATGCTATCAATGCCAGCGATGATGGTCGTCGTTGCAAGCAGGGTTCGATGATTGACTTCGACCCTTCTGTATTTATCGAGAATATCACCGACAAGAAGGACAAGGACTATGACAAGGGCTTCCGTGCCTATGTCTTCTATGGCTTCCAGCATTCAACTGCAGCCGAGTTGGACCAGAACACCATGTACAGTGTTCGTCCCGGCACACAGATACGTGATTATTTCATCCCCGCTTCATCACGCTATGGCGAGGTTCGCGATCCCAAGGGTACAGAATATCCTGCTCTCTATAAGGGTCAGAACCCCGGCGAGTTCAACTTCTTCGAGGCTTCATCCATCCGTCAGGTTGGCAACAAGTATGTCATGGTGTTCTCGGGCTATTCAGGTCCCGACTACGGTCTTGGCAGCACCAATTCGGCTCTTCGCTATGCCTATGGTGACAGTCCTCTTGGTCCTTGGCGCAGCGGTGGTGTTTTGGTCGATTCGCGTGGTGTAGTCCTCAACGAGGATGGCTCTAAGCTTACCACTACCAACTTCGCCCACAACACCCATGGTTCTTTGCAGGAGATCAATGGCCAGTGGTACGTCTTCTATCATCGTCCTCCCCGTGGCTTCGGCAACGCACGTCAGGCCATGGTGGCACCTGTAAAGATTGAATGGGACAAGAAGTCGGTGGCCAATGGCGGTAAGGTTCGTATCATTGGATACGATGCTTATGCAAAGAACAATGAGTGGAGTGCCCAAGCTTCGAATGGCGATCACTACACTGGTGCTGAGGTTACTTCTGAAGGTTTCCAGATCTATGGTCTCGATCCTTATAAGTACTATTCTGCTGGTATTGTGGCATATATCAATGACAATAACGCTATGCAGGACAACTGGGATGTTTGGAACAATAGTCAGGATGTTTGTGGACTGAAGAATGGCGCTATCATCGGTTGGAAGTATTTCGGCTTTGGTGGTTTGGCTCAGGAGAGTAAGGGCTGCAAGCCTTTCGAGGGTGCCAAGAAGGGTGACGGAACAACCATCAACGTTAATGTTACTCCTAGCGCTCAGGCTTGTAAGATTCATGTTATGCTGGATGGTCCCTATGCCAACAGCACCTGGAACGGTAAGGAGATTGCCGTCATTGACGTTCCCGCAGCCCAGCAGCCTCAGCGTGGCGGATGGGGTGGTTTCCAGCCTGCTAAGCCCATCGTTGTCAGTGCTGCCGTTCCCGCTGTCGAGGGTCTGACCGGCAAGCACGCTATCTATCTCGTTGTCGAGGGTCCCGAGGTTCAGGAACCTCAGCAGCAGGGTCGTTTCGGCGGTCGCCAGCAGCAGCCACAGCGTCCTCGCGGATTGCTGGATGTACACGGCATCGGCTTTACTAAGGGCGGTCAGGCACTTCAGGTTCCCGTTGTTCCTACCGTTCAGATTAGCATCGACGGTCAGAACATTGCCATGTCCAACACTCCCATGTTCTCGACCAACCAGAACGGTTACTGTATGGTCAACCATTATCAGGTGTATGGTCGTCTACTCGACAACAGTGTTATCAAGTGTACAGCAACCGATCCCAGCATCACCTTCGAGGTTAGTCCTATATCGGCCGGTCGTGCTAAGGTCACTGCCGACTACAAGGGTGTTAAGAAGGTGTTCCTCATCAACTGATAATATTTCGTCTATAAGGTTTTGAGGTCGGTTTTAGGGGTTATCGGTTTTGCGAATTTTCCAAAGCACCAAAAAAATGTAAAGGTTCATATCCGTAAAACTAAATATCAGTAAAACCATTAAACCGAGTCAATTTGCGATACTTGAAAACTTTAATAAAATTATAAAGATGTTCAAACGTTATACAGCCATCTTGGCTGCCTCTATTTTCACTCTGGGCTCCTATGCCCAGAGTGTTCCTTTCCAGAGCGAAAATGGTGTCTGCACATTCGGCTTGGCTGATGGCGGACGTATGCGCCTGGAGTTTCCCCGTCCTGACATTGTGCATGTGGCAGTAAGCCATTCCGACTCTTTCGATTCGGGCACGGGTGTTTGTGTATACGAAGAAAAGGTACAGGGTAAGAAGTCGTGCTTGAAGAAGCAGAAGAGGCTGAATGGGAACGAGATACTGCTTACTACCGACAGTCTTCAGCTTCAGGTCGACCTGCATTCTGGTGCTATTACCTATATGGATAATAAGGGCAATGTCTTGCTGCGTGAGAATGCCTCGGCACCCCATCCCAGCGAGCTTAAGGTCACCGAGAAGGTCATCTTCGACGAGTCGACACGTCGTGTAGAGAAGACTATCGATGGTGAAAAGGAACGTATGGATGTCCTTCGCCGTGACACTGTAGGTAAGACCTGGAAGTATAGTTTGCAGTTGCAACTGCAGCAGGGCGAAGCATTGTACGGTTTGGGATCGCACATGGAGGATTTCATGAACCTTCGTGGCAAGAAGCAGTATCTGGCTCAACATAACCTCAAGGCCATGGTGCCAGTGCTGAATTCTACTGCTGGCTATGGTCTTCTTATCGATGCCGGTTGCGCCATGGTCTTCGACGATGCCCGTACAGATGGCAACACTGTGCTTGATGTCGAGGCTACACAGGCTCTTAATTATTATTTTATGAAGGGGCGTACGATGGATGCTACCGTGGCAGCCTATCGTTGGCTTACTGGCGAGGTGTCGATGATGCCTCTTTGGGTCTTCGGCTACACGCAGAGCAAGGAACGCTATTATTCGCAGGACGATCTGCTCAACACGCTTCGTGAGTTCCGTCGCCGCCATATTCCTATTGACTGCATCGTGCAGGACTGGAACTACTGGAAGGATGGAAGCTGGGGCACCATGTCGATGGAGGCTAAGCGCTATCCCGACAAGAAGGCAATGGCTGATGCAGTCCATGATATGAATGCACGTCTGATGATTTCCATATGGCCCAATATGTCCAACTCACCCCAGCATGACGAGTTCCAGCAGCGTGGCTTCTTCTTCCCTGGACAGAACGTCTACGATGCTTTCCGTCCCGAGGCACGCGATCTTTACTGGAGCTATGCCGACCGCGAGTTCTTCCAGAACGGCTTCGATGCATGGTGGTGCGATTCTTCCGAGCCTCTCGACGGCGATTGGGGCAATCGTGGCCGCAACTACGGGCTTGACAGTCATGCCGAGCGTTGGCAGTTGCAGAAAGATAAGCTGGAGTCTGCCTTGGGTAAGGACCGTAGCATGCTCTTCTCGCTCTATCACTCTAAAGGTATCTACGACCATCAGATTCAGTCACCTACGGCCAAACGTGTTGTAAATCTTACACGTAGCAGTTATGCTGGCGAACAGCGATACGGCACCATCGTTTGGAATGGCGACACGTATGCCAGTTGGAAGCAGTTCAAGCAGATGATTCCTGCCGGATTGAACTACATGGCTACTGGCTGCAACTACTGGACTGTCGATGCCGGCTGTTTCTTCACCCGCAAGGGCTGGGCATGGTTCTATTGTGGCGAATTCCCCGAAGGATGCAAGGATCCTGCTTATCGCGAGTTCTATGTGCGCATGCTTCAGTATGCCACCTTCCTGCCCGTGATGCGCAGCCATGGTAGCGATACTCCCCGCGAACCTTGGCAGTTTGGCGAGCCCGGCACTCCCTTCTACGTTGCCATCATGCAGTGCATCAACCTGCGCTACCGTCTCTTGCCTTACAGCTATTCGATGGGTGCTGCTGTTACCAACCACGATTATACTATGGCCCGTTGTCTTTCGTTCGATTTCCCTGCCGACCAGAATGTGCACGACATCAAGGATCAGTTCATGTACGGACCAGCCTTCCTTGTGGCTCCTGTTACCGATGCTTCGGCCGAAGGTCCGCAAGGCAGTACTACCCGTAAGGTCTATCTGCCTAAGGGTGCCAATTGGTACGACTATCACACCAACCAATTGCAGAAGGGAGGACAGACTATTAGCGTGAAGTCATCCATCAGTCAGATGCCTCTTTTCGTACGTGCAGGCAGCATTGTTCCCATGAGTCAGGTCGTTGAGTATTCATCACTTTATGACAAGCAACCTTGGGACGTCTATGTTTATCCTGGAGCCGATGCCGAGTTTGAGGTGTATCAGGATGCTGGCGATTCTCATGTCAACGATATGAGCAGTGCGTCGACCTTCAAGCTGAAGTGGAACGACAAGAAGCGTACCCTCACTATCGAGACTCGTAAGGGACAGAACCTGAATGTTGACGCCATTCCCATAACCGTGCGTCTTGTGGGAGGCACCTCGCAACAGGTTACCTATAGCGGAAAGAAATGTGTTGTGAAGTTTTGAAAACGATTAAAGGCTAGCCGATTGGCTAGCCTTTAATCGTATAGGCGTAAAATCGAAAAACGGTTATTCGACTGCTCGATTATTCGATTTACTCGTTTAGTTGTTTAACCGCCTATTAGTTTGTCAGAAGTGGGTGTCTTCAATCACCCTCTTTTCTTTTCCTTCTTCCTTCAGTTCATAGCGAGCTTTGTGATTTCCTTCCATCTTCATGAATTTTTTGGAAGTCAGGAAACTCGTGTTTTCGCAAACGAAGTTTTCCAGCAGATTGCTATAGCTGTCAATGTTTATCACAAGACTATCAACAGGTAATATAACGGAGTCGAAAGGGATGATGGTTGTGTCCGTCACCGGACTTATCTCACATACATATTCGTGTGTCTTTGCATCGAAATAGATGCTGTCCCACATCCATCCTTTGTATTCGGTGGGACAATAGCTGTTTAATTCCTTGGTAGCTTCTTCGGCTGTACTGAAGGCCGATGGGCCGCATCCCATTGCATCGAACAATACGAATGCCAAACATGACAAAAGTGTTTTCATAAGTGTCGTTTTTATATTTCTTAGGTTGCAAAGTTACACATTTTTAATAATTTTATAGCAAAAAATGCTTTTTTTTTTGTGATATGCATTAATTTTCATAACTTTGCCAATATCATGAACCGAAACTAATAAACCAAAACTACGTATAACATGAAAAAGAAACATTGGGCATTGGGTGTTGTTCTGGCCGCATCTTTGTTCGGAACCACAGTCAATGCACAGCTTTCCACCAACGCCGACAAGTTCTTGGGTAACATTACTACAAGGTATAATGTCGATTACAACGGATTCACATACTACAAGTATTGGAATCAGATGACTTGCGAGAATGAATCGAAGTGGGGTAGTGTTGAGGGTAACAACAACTCGTTCAATTGGCCCGCAACACAGATCAACTACTGCAAAAGTCACAATTTTCCTTTCAAGTGGCATGCACTCATCTGGGGTGCTCAGCATCCTAGCTGGTTCAACAGCAATATGACGCCTGAGCAGCGATACAAAGAGATTGTGCAGTGGATGGATGCCATCAAGAAGCAGTATCCTAACCTCGAACTGATAGACGTGGCTAACGAGTGTGTGGCAGGTCATCAGGCTGATACATACCTCTTTGCCGAGGCACTTGGTGGTGGCGGCGAGACGGGATGGGACTGGCTCGTAAAGGCTTTCGAATTGGCTTACGAGCGCTGGCCCAACGCAATCCTTATTTATAATGATTTCAACACTTTCCGTTGGAATCAGTCGCAGTTCATCGATCTTGTTAAGACCTTGCGCGATGCTGGTGCTCCTATCGATGCTTACGGCAACCAGGCTCACGATCTGAACGGTTGCAGCCAGAGCGAATTCAAGTCGTCGCTCAACAACCTGAACAACTCGCTCAAGATGCCTATGTATATCACCGAGTATGATATCGGTACCACCGACGATGCAGCGCAGAAGAAATACTACAGTGAGCAGATTCCTCTGATGTGGGAGGCCGAATATTGTGCTGGCGTAACATTGTGGGGATGGCACTATGGTTGCACTTGGACCAACGATGGTAAGGATGACAATGGCAATGATATCAACGCCGGTCACTCGGGTCTTATCATGCAGAACAAGACCGAGCGTCCCGCTCTTACATGGCTCCGTGAGTACATGAAGACCGATAAGGCTAAGAATGCTAAGAGTCCCTTCCCTGGCATGAAGAAGGAGGCTTCGGTATATATCAAGCCTCAGGCTCGAAACATCGAGAAGGACAAGACTAGTAACATCACCGTTCGTGCTAAGATGCTTACCAAGACCATCGATAACATCAAGCTTTATGCCAAGAACGTGCTCATCGGTACTTTGACCGAAGGTAACGCCAAAGGCGAGTATGTGTTCGAGTATACACCTACCACCATTGGCACTCAGGAGCTGAAGGCAGTGGTGACTTGCACCGACGGCTTTACCTGGACACGTTATGGCGAGGTTACGGTGGCCAATGCTCGTGCTCCTTTCAAGACCACCCTGCCTACCTTGCCTGGCACCATTCAGTGCGAGGACTTTGACAAGGGTGCCGACGGCATTGCCTTCCACGATATGAACAGCCAGAAGCAAGGCGATGCATCTTCATACCGTTCTGATGCAACGGGTATTGATGTCGGTAACGGTCTCAGCGGCAAGGTTGTAGGCTATACCGAAGTAGGCGAGTGGATGGAATACACTGTCAATGTCAAGGAGGCTGGTCTCTATTCGTTCGACATCAGCTACTCTACTCCCAACGCCGATGCCACAATCAGCCTTGCTCTCAGCGACGGACATGGCACCCTCACACCGCTCACCTCCGACAAGGTACTCCTGGCTCAGACCAGCACCTCTGGTTCGTGGAGCACTGCCAAGATCGTTCACGGCCGTATGCTCATTCCTCTCGAGGAGGGTCAGCAGATCTTGCGTCTCACTATTACAGGCTGTAGTAGTCAGTATGTTGCTAACCTCGACAAGATTCAGTTCAAGAAGGTTAACTATAGCCAAGCTATCAACTTAGCGGTAAATCCTGATGTCACTAAGGTGATGGCTGGTGGCAAGATTACTTGCACCAGCACGGTTGACGTTCCCGAGGGAACGACAGTCGACAATGTCACCTATTACGTAAATGGCGTGAAGAACAAGTCTGTCACCACAGCTCCCTATACTTGGACCTATACTCCTACTGTCAAGGGTAAGTATAACATCTTTGCCATTGCCACCGACAACGAAGGAATGCAGTCGGAAATCCAGAGCTTTGACCTCACCGTAACTGCCAAGCGTACACCCTACAAAACTGGTGGTTGCAAGGCTCCTGGTGTCATCCAGGCCGAGGACTTTGACAAGGGTGAGGAGGGCTTCACCTATCATGACAGCGACACTGAGTATCACGACAAACCCACTAAGCTTTATCGTTCTGACTCCGAGGGTGTTGACATCGTCGAGGGCAATGGTGGATATGTCATCGGCTGGACGGCATCCAACGAGTGGCTGGAGTACACCATTGATGTAGCTAATACCGGTTACTACACCATCGAGATGCTCTATTCTAACGGTACCAGCACTAGTGCGTCTGTTGTTTTTGCCGAACTGGGCGATAACGATAAGCTAACTACTCTGTGGACTCTGAGTGGTAGCGGTACTGGTAGCTGGAGCACCTATAAGACCAAGAAGGGCTCAACAACCTCTACCGGCAAGAAGCTCCTGGAGGCTGGCAAACATATCATACGTGTCACCTTCAAAAACGGTAACATCAACCTCGACAACTTCACGTTCACCCTTGCCGAAGATCTCACTTCTATCGATGATGTTATGGTTCAGCCGCAGAAATCATCCGGCACCTACAATCTTTCAGGCCAGAAGGTAGACGGTACCTATCGAGGCATTGTCATCAAGAATGGAAAGAAGATACTAGTTAGATAAATTCTGACAGATACGACATTCATTTACCCATTCGGTAATAATAATCAACTCCCGACCTTCGTTCTTTCGAAGATCGGGAGTTTTACTATTCTTTTTTTGCAAAAATTATAAAATTTCAACAATCAATTTTTTCAATTTGAAAAGGTTATATCCTAGTGTTTCTTTTATTTTGGGAGCGATAAACAATTTGGCATCCTGCGTTGTCATTCCGAATGAAATGGGTTTTGCCCTACGTCGGGATGACAATGCTGTTATGGGCCATATAGTATAATTATCTTATTACTTATAAAAACTCCGTCACCTCCGTCACCTTTTTGTAACTCTTTGCTTATAAGGTGCTTATCGGTGACGGAAGCGGTGACGGAAGAGTGACGAAGGTGACGGAGAGTTTTTTTTTGTGTTTGATAAAAATGTACATAACGAACACACTGTCAATGGTATATGACGTATTTCGCTGCCTTTTGCTGGTTTTGTGAGCCACGCAAAGTATGGCAAAAATGAGTGCACACCTTGTCTGTTTAAAGGGTATATTGGCGTAAATTATACAAATCATGCTACGTTTTTCGATGAAAGGTGTAGCCATAATGACAGATTCACCATGCAACAGTCAACCGTCCAGCCTTGGTTGGACGGTTGAAAGACGCGAGGAGTTTTTTTGAAAACCGCTGCGAGAATAAACCGTCCAACCAAGGCTGGACGGTTAACTGCCGTAGCGTCTTTATTTCTTTATGCTAACGTCAAAAATAATAAAGTCGACCAGATTTGGGATAGTTTACG
>JAGHUS010000134.1 GCA_018064685.1 Bacteroidales bacterium
TTTTATCTTTTTAAGGGTATAGGTTGTAGAAAGGTTATAAAACTTAAGTTTCGCTTGTTGCCTATCGGCAAGAAATCTTAGCCCTATCGGGGAAATATTAGGCCCTATCGGGGAAATCTTAGTTATGGAAATATTTCCTAAAAAGAGATTTCCAGCGAAAGCAACAAGATTTCCGGCTTCAGCCGCCTAGATTTGACTTTCCCTTCGGCCGTCGAGCTGAACCTTCTCGCGCAAGCGACTTGATAATCAATCTGATCATTACAAGCGAAAGTTGAATTATAAAACTACTCTACACTCTACACTCTACACTTTACACTCTACACTCACAACTACTCTACACTCTACACTCTACACTCAGAACGACCTACATTACGTTGAGAACCTGCTCCTTGATCTGTTCCAGTTCGTCCTTCATCTTCACCACGATGTTCTGCATCTCGGCCTGGTTGGACTTGCTGCCAGTGGTGTTGATCTCGCGTCCCATCTCCTGTGCGATGAAGCCCAGCTTCTTGCCCTGTCCGTGTCCCTCCTCCATGGTGTGGCGGAAGTAGGCAAGGTGGTTGGTGAGTCGCTGCTTCTCCTCGTTGATGTCGAGTTTCTCGATGTAGTATATCATCTCCTGCTCCAGTCGTCCACGGTCGTATTCCACGTTCGGGATGCTCTGCAGTCCCTCTTCCAGTCGTTGGCGTATCTTCTCCGTGCGGCTCTTCTCGAAAGGCTCGATGGAAGCCAGCAGGGCGGCGATGTTGTCCAGTTTCTCCTCGAACTTGCGTTGCAAGGCAGCACCTTCCTGCTGACGGAATTCGGTGATCTGCTGCAGGCAAGCCTCGACGGCCTGTCGTGCCACCGCCCATTCCTCGTCGGTGAGCTGCTGCTGTGTTTCGGTGCGCGACAGCACATCGGGCATTCGCATCAGTGTCAGCCAGTAGTCCTCGGGCTCGGGAATGTGCTGCTCGGTGCATATCTGCTTTATCTGCTTGTAGTATGTGCCGAGAAGGCTGGCGTTGAGGGGGATCTCGGTGGCTGTATCCTCCTTTTCAATCCAAAGATTGAACTCCACCTTGCCGCGCTCCAAGGCGGCGGAAATCATGCTGCGCACCTCCATCTCCTTCTCGCGATAGAGTGGGGCGATGCGTACACTGAGGTCTAACGCCTTGCTGTTGAGTGATTTAACTTCGGCTGTAATCTTCTTGTCTTCGAATACGGCAGTAGCTTTGCCGTAGCCTGTCATGGATAGTATCATGAGTTTTTTTTTAACTATTTTGTGCAAAAGTACGAAAAATTGCGGAAATATTTGTAAATTTGCACCGAAAAATAGAAGTAAAAGGTCAATGGCGTGTATTTTGCATATAGAAACGAGCACAAAAGTGTGTTCTGTGGCTGTAAGTGAGGATGGAAAGGTGATATTCGAAAAGACGAGCACTGACGGTCCCTCGCATGCAGTGTCGTGTGGCGTGTATGTCGACGAGGCACTTTCCTTTGCAGAGAGTCACGCCATACCGCTCGATGCAGTGGCCGTGAGCGAAGGTCCCGGAAGCTATACTGGCTTGCGCATTGGCGTGAGCATGGCCAAGGGTGTGTGCTACGGTCGTCGTGTGCCGTTGCTCAGTGTGAGCACCCTGAAGCTGCTGTGCGTGCCCGTCCTGCTTTTCCACGAGGAACTGCCCGAGGACGCATTGTTCGTGCCAATGATAGACGCCCGACGCATGGAGGTGTATGCCGCAGTGTATGACCGTGCCCTGCGAGAGGTGCGTGGCATCCAGCCAGACATTGTCGATGCGGATACCTATAAGGAGTTTCTCGACCGCGGACCCGTGGTGTTCTTTGGCGACGGAGCCATGAAGTGCCAGTCGGTCATCGGTCATCCCAATGCCATCTTCCTGCCCGATATCAATCCTTTGGCCAAGTATATGCATCCCTTGGCCGAGCGCGACCTGATGCAGGGCAATACGAAAGACGTTGCCTACTTCGAACCTTTCTACCTGAAGGAGTTCGTGGCGACAAAGAGTAGAGACCTGCTTCGAGTTGAAGGGTAGTAAAAAGGTAGTAAAAGGGGAGTAAAAGGGTAGTAAAAGGGACGATACGTTTGTTGCTTGAAAGAGTAGTAAAAGGGTTTTGGAAAGGTAGTTGAAAGGTAGTGAAAAGGTAGTAAAAGGGGAGTAAAAGGGACGATACGTTTGTTGGTTGAAAAAGAGCTTGAGAGGAGAGCGCAAGGGGATGAATCATTCGTCTGCATTTTGACCTTGCGTCAAAAGCATAACTTCCATATAACTTCCTTATAACTTCCTTATAACTTCCTAAAAAATAAAAAACAAAAAGAAAATGCAATATAATACCCAGCGCGAAAAATTGAGTATGCCCGAGTATGGACGTGCCGTGCATGACATGGTGCGACATGTGCTCACTATCGGGGATAGGGGGAAACGACAGCAGTGTGCTCAGACTATCATCGACGTGATGGCTAACATGCAGCCTGAGTTGCGTGGACAGGCCGATTTCCGTCAGAAGTTGTGGGACCATCTGGCTTTCATGGCCCACTACCAGCTTGACGTTGACTTTCCCTATCCGTTGACTCGACTGGATGGCGAGGCCACCAAGCCCGAACCGCTGTCCTATCCCATGAAGCGCATCCGCAACCGCCACTACGGCCACTTGCTGGAACAGCTGCTGGAGCATCTGCAGGTGATGCCTAAAGGTGAGGAACGCGACATGCTGACACGCTATGTGGCCGACCAGATGAAGCAGTCGCTCTACGATTGGAATCGTGATGCGATGGACGAGGAGAAGATTGCCAGCGACATAGCCCGCTATACAGACGGCAAGGTGCAGCTTGACCTCGACGCGTTTGTGTTTGACAGTGTAATACAAGGCAACCAACAAGGTTTGGGTAAGAAAAAGAAGAAGAGAAAATAATTATGGCTTCATTTATTATAGAAGGCGGACATGAGCTGAAGGGTGAGATCACACCCCAGGGCGCCAAGAACGAGGCGCTGCAGGTGCTGTGTGCCACACTGCTGACCGAAGAGCCCGTACGTATAAAGAATGTCCCCGACATAAGCGATGTAAACAATCAGATAAACCTTTTGCGCGACATGGGAGTGAAGGTGACGAAGAACGCTCCTGGCGACTTCACCTTCCAGGCCGATGCCGTGGACACAGACTATATCGAGAGCGAGGAGTTCCTGACTCGCTGCAGCCGTTCGCGTGGCAGCATCCTGTTTGTGGGCCCCATGGTGGCTCGTTTCGGCAAGGCTGCCGTGGCCAAGCCCGGTGGCGACAAGATAGGTCGTCGTCGTCTGGACACGCACTTCCTGGGCATCCATAAGCTAGGTGCCACGTTCCATCACGACACCGAGCGTGGTGTGTTCCACATCCAAGCCCCCAAGCTCACTGGTACCTATATGCTGCTCGATGAGGCTTCGGTAACCGGTACTGCCAACATCATCATGGCCGCAGTCTTTGCTGAGGGCACCACGACCATATACAATGCGGCTTGCGAACCGTACATCCAGCAGCTTTGTCACCTGCTCAATGCCATGGGTGCCAACATCAGTGGCATTGCCAGCAACCTCATCACCATCGTGGGTGTGAAGTCGTTGCATGGTGCCGAGCATCGCATCCTGCCCGACATGATCGAGGTGGGAAGCTTCATCGGCATGGCTGCCATGGTGGGCGATGGTGTGCGTATCAAAGATACGTGCTATCGACAGTTGGGCATCATCCCCTACACGTTCCGCCGCCTTGGCATCAATGTCGAGCACGACGGCGACGATATCTTCATACCCCGTCATGACCACTATGAGATAGACTCCTTCATCGATGGGTCGTTCATGACGTTCAGCGATGCACCCTGGCCGGGTCTCACTCCCGACCTTCTCAGTGTGCTTCTTGTTGTCAGTACGCAGGCCAAGGGCAGTGTGCTCATTCATCAGAAGATGTTCGAGAGCCGTCTGTTCTTTGTCGACAAGCTCATCGATATGGGTGCTCAGATTATTCTTTGCGACCCCCATCGTGCTGTCATCGTGGGACATGACAAGCAGTTGCAACTGCGTGCAGCCAGAATGACCAGCCCCGACATACGTGCCGGTATAGCCCTGCTCATCGCTGCAATGAGTGCCAACGGAACCAGCAAGATAGAGAATGTGGGTCAGATAGACCGTGGTTATCAGGACATCGAGGCCCGACTCAACGCATTGGGCGCTAAGATACGTCGTGAGGAATAGTTGTTGATTCCTAAAAAAGAAAAAAAATGGCTCCCGAATGTTATAAGATAGGCACTCTCACGCGCGTACATGGATTAAAAGGTGAACTCAGCTTCTCCTTTACCGACGACGTGTGGGACCGTGTGGATGCTGATTATGTGATGCTAATGATTGACGGCATTCTCGTGCCTTTCTTTCTCGAGGAATATCGTTTCCGTAGCGACTCGGTGGCATTGCTTAAATTCCAGGATGTCGAGACGGCCGACACGGCGCAGGAATATGTGGGATGCGATGTCTATTTCCCACAAGAGCTCACGCCCGAAGAGACGCCCGACGAACTGCGTTGGAGTTACTTCACCGGTTTCGAGGTGGTGGACGACGTCAGTGGCGTGTTGGGCACCATCAGCCATGTCGAGGACAGCACGGCCAATGTGCTGTTCTATGTCGATGGCAAGAACGGGGAACTCATGCTTCCTGCAGTCGAGGAATTCATCCTTGACATCAATCATACCGAGCGTGTTGTCACGATGCATCTTCCCGAAGGACTGTTAGATTTGAATTGAAATGAAAAAGAAAATAGCGATATTAGGCTCAACAGGCAGCATTGGCACGCAGGCCTTGCAGGTCATTGCCGAGCACAGCGACCTCTTCGAGGCTCGTGTCCTGACGGCAGGGCGCAATGCCGACAGCCTCATTGAGCAGGCTCGACGGTTTCTGCCCCAGTGCGTGGTCATTGCCGACGAGTCGAAATACGAATATGTCAGTCAGGCCTTGGCCGACACTGATGTGCAGGTCTATGCCGGTGCCGATGCCCTCTGCCAGGTAGTGGAACTGCCGTCTGTCGATATGGTGCTCACGGCACTGGTGGGCTTCAGCGGACTGCGTCCCACCATAGCCGCCATCAAGGCACGCAAGCCTATTGCGCTGGCCAATAAGGAGACACTTGTGGTGGCAGGAGAGCTTGTCACACGTCTGGCTATGGAGAACAGAGTGCCCATCCTGCCTGTCGACAGTGAGCATTCGGCCATCTTCCAGAGCATGATGGGCGAGCAGGCCGAGGTGGAGAAGATCATTCTCACCGCTTCGGGTGGACCGTTCCGTAATTTCACCCTCGAGCAGTTGGCTACCGTCACGCCGCAACAGGCCCTGAAGCATCCTAATTGGGATATGGGCGCCAAGATCACCATCGACTCAGCCTCGATGATGAACAAGGGATTTGAGGTTATCGAGGCCAAGTGGCTCTTTGGCGTAGAACCCAAAGACATACAGGTTGTGGTGCATCCGCAGAGTGTCATACACAGTGCGGTGCAGTATGCCGACGGGGCAGTGAAGGCCCAGCTTGGCGTGCCCGATATGCGAGTGCCCATACAGTTGGCCATGAGCTATCCCGACCGTCTTGCCAGTTCCTTCCCTCGTCTTGACTTCTTCAGTCTGGGTGGTCTCACCTTCGAGCGTCCCGACCAGGAACGATTCCGCTGTCTGGCTCTTGCCTACGAGGCATTGAGGCGTGGCGGTAACATGCCTTGTGTGCTCAATGCAGCCAACGAGGTTGTCAACCTGGCTTTCCGCGAAGGTCGATGCGGCTTCCTCGAAATGGCCGACATCATAGAGCGCACCATGCAGACGGTGCCTTTCAAGAAGGAGAATACACTCGAGGACTATCTGGCTTGCGATGCCGAGGCACGGAGAGTGGCTTGGCTAGTTTAGAGTTTAGTGTTTAGAGTTTAGAGTAGTTGGCTAGTTTAGAGTTTAGAGTTAAGAGTAGTTGGCTAGTTTAGAGTTTAGAGTTTAGAGTTTAGAGTAGTTGGCTAGTTTAGAGTTTAGAGTTTAGGGTTCAGAGTAGTTGGCTAGTTTAGAGTTTAGAGATTAGAGTTTAGAGTAGTTGGCTAGTTTAGAGTTTAGAGTAATAACATAGATAAGATATACGTTTAGATTTTCGGGTAAAAAGTATGGAAACAATATTGATAAAAGCTTTGCAGCTTCTGTGCTGCCTCAGCCTTCTCGTCGTATTGCACGAAGGCGGACATTTCTTCTTCTCCAAGCTCTTTAAGGTGCGTGTCGAGAAGTTCTATTTGTTCTTCAATCCTAAGTTCCACCTGTTCAGTACCAAGGATAAGTGGTTTGCCAAGCGCTTTCCCAAAATTGCTGCCAGGGAGACCGAGTATGGTATTGGATGGATTCCTCTTGGCGGTTATGTGAAGATATCGGGCATGATCGACGAGTCGATGGACAAGGAGCAGTTGAAGCAGCCTGCCCAGCCTTGGGAATTCCGCTCACAGCCTGTATGGAAGCGTTTCTTCATCATGGTGGGAGGTGTACTCATGAATCTCATCACCTCGATTGTCATCTATTGCGCCATCATGTTTACATGGGGCCAGAAGGTGATGCCAATGAAGACCATCAACGATAATGGTGGCTTCGTGTTCAACGATATGGCAAAGAGCTATGGCTTCCAGGACAGAGACAAACTCATAGCCCTGGACGGTGACACCATCAAGTATTGGGACAACTCCATCATACGTCCTCTCTCCGAGGCCAAGACGGCTACGGTAATACGTAACGGTAAGATGATGGACATACGCATTCCCGAGCACGAAGAGAATATGATCGACTTCTCGGAGATGTATCCTCCCTTGATGCAGCCCTACATCACTGCCGAGATTGACTCGGTAATGCCCGGCAGTCCTGCCGAGAAGGCAAAGCTGACAAGAGGCTACGTCATAACGAAGATAAACGATGCCACCATCAACAGTTGGGCCGACATCGATTCTGTCAAGTACACTATTCTGAAGAAGTTGGCAGAGCCTTGCTCGAAAGCCGATTCGGTGGCTTTGCGCAAAATGAATATCTTGTGTTACGACAAGCGTTCGGACACCAACCTGCCTTTTGCAGCCGATTTGGAATTGGACAAGGAATATAATATAGGTATTGTCAAGAAGACGCTGTCGCTTGACACGCTCAACTATAGCTTTGTAGGTTGCATCCCAGCGGGAACGTCGTATGGCTGGAAGCAGCTGAAGGGTTATGTGCACGACCTGAAATACATCTTCACCAAGAAGGGTGCGAATAGTGTAGGTTCGTTCATCACCATTGGCAGCATCTTCCCCGATGCCTGGGACTGGCAGCAGTTCTGGCATCTCACGGCTCTTATCAGCATCATCCTGGCCGTCATGAACATCCTGCCCATTCCCGGTTTGGATGGCGGTCATGTCATGTTCCTGCTGCTCGAAGCCGTCATGGGGCGTCCCTTGTCCGAGAAGGCACAGACGTGGTGTGAATACTTCGGTATGGGTCTGCTCATCCTGCTCATGATATGGGCCTTTGGCAACGATCTGTTCAAGTTTGTGTTCTAACAGCCCCCCCAGCCCCCCCAACCCCCGAAAGGGGGAGGAAAAGGACACTGCGCAGCGTTTTTATGATTTTGAAGCCCCCCCAACCCCCGAAAGGGGGCGCAAAGCGG
>JAGHUS010000131.1 GCA_018064685.1 Bacteroidales bacterium
AATCTGACATGATAAGGTCTTATTAGAAACCAAAAATAGCACAAAAATGGCAAAGAATATAAATGATCATTGCAATCGCTTTGGGAAAATTATCTTTGTGCCTTTTTTGTGCTATTTTTGGTTTCAAACTTATGTATTCAACCACTTTATTACTCCATCTTTTCGGTCTCATCCCCTCATTTATCGCAGTTTAGCAGTTTAGCAGTTTAGCAGTTGTAAATAATAGGGCTTCTCAGAAAAGTGTGAGCTGCCTGGGGTCGTCTTTTGGCTCTATTGCCTTTTTGGGCATTGCGGCTACGATCTCTTCTTCGATGGGTGAGTCGAAGCAAAAATTCAGCTGTATGGCTACATCGGGCTTTACAGCATAATATCCGTAATGTACGTGCATGAAGGGCGAACGGCGCATCTGTGACTGTCGCCACAGATAGACGCGGATAGTCTGGTGCAGATCGTTGTAGTTGAGGTGGCGGTCGAAAAGATTGGTGTGCAGGTTGTAGACCATGCGGCTCAACTGGGCTACATGCATGCCTTCCTTGCCACGGAGCAAGAGCAGTTGCATGATGTCGCTATGGTATACGTTCTTCATCGTCTGTATTTGTTGTTTGTCTTTTCGTCACGGCACATTGGCGTGCCGCACACTCGCTCTGTTGTCAATTTGCTTGCAAAAATAATGTTTTATTTGCTAATTCCCAAATTTCTTTTTGTGTATTTGCATAATTGGCGTATTATATTTGCCTGTATGGGATGTTTTGCGTATCTTTGTGCCTAAATAGATGGGACGGTAACGTCCATAATTGGAATTAAATCATAAAACAAGATGAGAAAAATTTTCTTTTTGCTTTCTTTGGCATCCCTCTTCACGGCCTTAGTGTCTTGCGACAGCGACACCTATCGCCATAACACTTCGATTGTGTATCCTTACGGCGTCAAGATGCTTTTTGCCGATCAGACTCAGGACTCGGTTCTGTTCTCCACCTTCGACAGTTACAAGGTCACGACGAACAACACGCCCTGGATGCGTGTTCTCACCTCCGAGAAATATCCCAGTTCGGCCACTATCCCCAACAGCTACTATAACAGCTATATGTGTGGCGTAAAGGTGCAGGCCGAGCCCAACACCTCGGACAAGTGCCGAATGGGATACATCGATGTACACTCCTTCGGTCAGGACTGGGACCAGACCGTCTCGGCCGGCTACTATCAGTTGTGCTGGCACAATGTGATGCACCCCGCCCCCGACTTTACCCGCGATGCCAGTGGCAACGTGATAGGCTGCAAGTACGAGCAGGTAGACTCGTTCAACTGTGTGGTCGACACGCTGCGCTTCCAGGCCTTCGACAAGTGGACGCTGAGTGTGCCCGAAGGCAGCTTCGTGATGCCCAAAATCACGTCGGGCGACGCTGGCTATCACACTCTTATCCTGTCAGTGAGCCGAAACGAAGGCACGTCGACACGTTCCACACAGCTCACGCTGAAGAGCGATAACGGCGCACAGACGATTGTCGGCTTCAAGCAGAAAGCGAAAGGGGAGAAAAGTCCCCTCTAACTTCCAAAGGGGGAGGGAAGGCCCCCTCTAACTCCCCCAAGGGGGAGGACTACAATACGGTTGAGGGGAGGCGCAGTATGAAGAATGTGTCGTCCCTTTTACTCCCCTTTTACTCCCCTTTTACTCCCTTTTTATTCCCTTAAAAACAACTTCCTATAAATTTCTAATAAATAAATGAAAAAACTACTATTATCAAGTCTTTTGTGTGCTGCCTCGCTGACAGCCTCGGCGGGCGTGCCCGATAGTGTCTATATCCGCCCTTATTTCACCGATCGCGGCGAAGGTCTGCACTTGGAGTGGAGCACCGATGGCGAATATTGGGAGTATGTGGTGCGAGGCACTGTGTTGAGTTCGGACTACGGTGCTTGGGGCCGCGAGAAGAAGCTCTTCTTCCCCTCGATGGCCAAGGGCAAGAATGGCGAGTATGCTCTTGTATTCCAAGTCAATACAAGAAACAATCAGCTCGGCATCACCACAACAAGCAACTTCGTGAAGTGGCGCCCTCAGGACTTCCCCTACATCAAGGGCGTGCAGCAGTGTCTGCGTCCCGTCATCGAGGCTACGGCCACTGGCTATAAGATTACGTTCGAGAGCAACGAGAAGTTCTATAGCGTTACTACTACCGACCTTATCCACTTCTCCGACCCCGTACAGGTAAGCGAGCAGGACCGTCCTCGTCGTAAGGGTGTGCGCGTTCCCTACAGCGTGATTCGTTCGGTGAAGGGGGCACAGAGCTTGCGTGCATCGCGCGACGCGCACAACAACGAGTGTGCCAAGGATGATGACAAGCGTTTTGGCGACTTGGAGGGTATCGGTGCCAACATCATCATCGAGGGCTCGAAGGCCAAGAAGATCAGCGACAAGCTGATGGGCATCTTCTTCGAGGACATCAACTATAGCGCCGATGGCGGTCTCTATGCCGAGTTGGTGCAGAACCGTGACTTTGAGTATACGGCCGAGGATGCCCGTAACTGGAATGCCACCACGGCTTGGACACTGGTGGGCGAGGGTGCCACGATGACCATCGCCCAGGACGCTCCCATTCACGAGAACAACTCGCATTATGCCGTGCTGGATGTCAAGGCACCCGTGCAGGCCAGTCTGCAGAATAGTGGTTTCGATGGCATCACGGTCAAGAAGGGCGAGAAGTATGACGTGTCGGCATTCCTGCGCCAGCTGGACGGCAAGGGCGGCAAGGTGAACATCGTGCTGAAGGAGGGCGAGACTGTTGTGGGACGTACCACGCTGGCTGCTCCCGTTGCCGAGTGGAAGCAGCTGAAGGCCACCATCACGGCCACTGCCGATGCCAAGGCTGCTGTGCTGTGCATCGAGCCCACCACAACGGGCAAGATGGCTGTCGACTTCGTAAGCCTCTTCCCCCAAAAGACATTCCGCGGCCACAAAAACGGACTGCGTGCCGACCTGGCCGAGACGCTGGCTGCCATGCATCCCAAGTTCATGCGTTTCCCTGGCGGCTGTGTGGCCCACGGCAATGGCATCGACAACATCTACAACTGGAAGGAGACGATAGGTCCGCTTTGGGAGCGCAAGGCTCAGCCCAATCTGTGGGGCTACCATCAGTCGAAGGGTCTGGGCTACTACGAGTACTTCCAGTTCTGCGAAGACCTGCAAATGGAGCCTCTGCCCGTATTGGCAGCCGGCGTGCCCTGCCAGAACAGCAGCCATGGCGGCAACGGTCAGCAGGGCGGTATTGCCATGGACAAGATGGATGCTTACATACAGGATGTGCTCGACCTGATAGAATGGGCCAATGGCGACGCCAAGACCACGGTGTGGGGACGTAAGCGTGCCGAGCAGGGACATCCCAAGCCCTTCAATCTGCACTATATAGGCATTGGCAATGAGGACCTTATCTCACCCACCTTCGAGGAGCGCTATGTGATGATCGTCAAGGCTGTCAAGGCCAAGTATCCCGACATCACCGTTTGCGGCACCGTGGGTCCCTTCTTCGAGGGAAGCGACTATGACGAGGGTTGGCGCATAGCCAAGGAGAACAATATCGACATGGTGGACGAGCATTACTATGTGGCTCCGGCATGGTACATGTACAACCAGGACTTCTACGATCATTACGACCGTTCGCAGAGCAAGGTCTATGTGGGCGAATACGCTGCTCACATCCCTGGCCGAAAGAGCACCATCGAGACGGCTCTGGCCTGTGCCATGCACATCTGCGGCATGGAGCGCAATGGCGATATCGTGGAGATGAGCAGCTATGCTCCGTTGCTGGCCAAGGAGGGTCACACGCAGTGGAACCCCGACCTCATCTACTTCAACAACGGCGAGGTGAAGCCCACTGTAGACTACTACACACAGATGCTTTGCGGACAGTATAGCGGTGATACTTACATGCTTACGTCTATCAAGTCGCCCGAGAAGCGCGACCTGCTCAATCAGCGTCTTTCGGCATCGACGGTGCGCGACAGCAAGACGGGCAAGACCTATCTGAAGATCGTCAACCTTCTGCCTTGCGACATGTACACTTCCGTCACCTTCAACGATATGGAGGTGGACAAGACGAAGGAGTTCAAGGCTGTGGTGCTTACTGGCAAATACGACAGCACCAATGCCAAGCCCGTAGAGAAGACAGTGAAGTTCGACAACCGTGGCCGTCTTGTCGTCGGTCCCTATACCTTTATGATCATTGAGTTATAATTATATTATGAAAAGAAAACTGTTGATGACGCTGGCCGCAATGGGACTGCTCTCCGTGGCCGCTAACGCACAAGTTGCCGATGAGAACTGGACTGGTACATGGGCAACAGCTGTTGAGTTTACTGGTCCTGGCGATATGCCCAAGGCAAGTCTGGCTGGACGTTCTCTGCGCGAGATTATCCACCTCTCTATTGGCGGCGAGACAATGCGAATGCAGCTGTCCAACATCCACAGCAAGGAGCCCGTCGAGATTAAGTCGGTGTTCATTGCCATGCCCACCGATTCGTGCGACATCGATGCCAAGACGGCTAAATATCTCACCTTTGGCGGCAAGAAGTCGGTGACCATTGCTCCCGGAGAGTCGGTCTATTGCGATGTGATGAAGTATCACTTCACACCCTTGCAGCGACTCAGTGTCACCATCAATTATGGCGAGACGGTTCCCGTCAATGCCTCTTCGCATCGCGGTTCGCGCACCACATCCTTTTTGATGCAGGGCGAGGCAAAGCCCAAGACGAAGTTCATTCCTACCGAGAAGTGCGACCACTGGTACAACATCTCGTGCATTGATGTCAAGGCCGATGCTACACCCTGCGTGGCTGTGATTGGCAACAGCATCACCGATGGCCGTGGCAGCACCACCAACAAGCAGAATCGCTGGACGGACTTCATGGCCGAGGCATACGAGGGCACTACAGCCGTGCTGAATCTGGGCATCGGCGGTAATGCCGTGGTGCGTGGCGGACTGAGCGAGCCTGCCTTGAAGCGTTTCGACCGTGATGTGTTGCAGCAGTCTGGTGTCACAGCTGTTGTCATCTTCGAGGGTGTGAATGACATTGGTGGCTGGAAGCCCAATCACGCCCAGATTGTGAAGGAACTGACCGATGCCTACAAGGAACTGATAGGCAAGGCTAAGGCTGCCGGCAAGAAGGTCTATCTCGGCACCATCACCCCCTTCTTCGGCAATAGCTACTACACCCACTTCAGCGAGGCAGCTCGTCTTACCCTCAACGATTGGATTCGTGCCAACAAGGATGTAGACGGCATTCTCGACTTCGACCAGTTGCTCCGCGATCCACAGCGTCCCAACGCTCTCCTTCCCAAGTATTCCGACGACGGTCTGCATTGTTCGCCTGCCGGTTACGAGGCTATGGGCAAGTACGCTGCCACTATCGTGAAGTAAATGGATCATGGGGTCTGCCCCCCTGATTCACACGAAGGCACGAAGAACACGAAGAGAATTTCTTAAATGGAAAAACTTCGTGAACTTCGTGCCTTCGTGTGTCTATACCCAAAATCTTTATAGCAGTTTAGCAGTTTAGCAGTTTAGCAGTTGTAAAAATAGGTAATGTCTTTTTGCTCCTTATCAAGAAGCAATCCATTCGTCGGCATTTTGACCTTGCGTCAAAAGCATAACTTCCCTATAACTTCCTTTTTACTTCCCAATAACTTCCTATTCCTCTTAACTTCCCTATAACTTCTTTTTAGAAATACGGATTGCAGCTCTTTTCGTGTTGGATGGTTGTCTGCGGTCCGTGTCCGGGATAGACAACAGTTTGAGCCGGTAGGGTGAGGAGTCGTTCGCGGATAGATGAAATCTCGGTGTCGAAGTCGCCTCCAGGAAAGTCGGAGCGGCCTACACTGCCCGCAAAGAGTGTGTCACCGCTGAAAAGAATACTTTCCTTCTCGACGTATAGGCTTACGCCTCCAGGCGTGTGGCCAGGTGTGTGTATCACCTCAATCTCTACATCCCCCAACTGCAGTTTCTGTCCGTCGAAAAGATAACCACCTATGGGCGGCAGTGGATTGGGAAACGAAATGCCCAGTATGGCCATGGTGGCCTCGTTGGTATGCTCGTACAGCACTTCGTCGGCCTGATGCAGGAATGGGTGTAGGCCATAATCGCGCTCTACGAAACAAAGTCCGTATACGTGGTCGAAGTGTGCGTGAGTCTGCAGCACATAGCGAAGCGTGAGACTCTCCGATTCAATGTACTGCTTGATGGGTTCCCAATGTCTGTCGCTATAGGCACCACAGTCTATGATGGCAGCCTCTCCGTTGCTGCTCAGCACATAGCAGTTCTCTGCTATGTTGTTGCATACAAATGCTTTTACCATATTTTTCAGTATTGTACTAATGTGTTGCTCAATCCCCGAATTAACCGAATTAGCCGATCTAACCGATTAGCCGATTAACCGATTAACCGATTAGCCGATTAACCGATTAACCGCAAAACCGTAAAACCGCTCTCACTTCACCTTTATGGTTGTGTATACGATCTTCTTTGTCTGGAAATACTCCTCGTCGAAGTAGTCGGTGAGCGGAGTAATCTCGCTCATATTTTTCACGGGAAGTACTTCGTGCTCCAACTCACCGCCCTTCAGACAGATAAGGCCATTGGGGATGCCGTTCTGCTGTTTGGGCGAGATGTTCTTTCTGATAATCTTTATCAGGTCGACAAGAGGCATTACGGCACGTGAAACCACAAAGTCGAACTTCTCCTTCACCTCCTCGGCACGACACCATCGCGTCTCTACGTTCTTTAGTCCCAAGGCCTGTATAACCTCTTGGCATACTGTGAGTTTCTTTCTTACACTATCCACCAAGAGGAATTGTGTCTCGGGATACATGATGGCAAGTGGTATGCCAGGGAAACCTCCACCCGTGCCCAGGTCCATCACCTTTGTGCCCGGTGTGAAACGGATGTATTCGGCAATGGCCAGGGAGTGTAGTACATG
Source organism: Bacteroidales bacterium (assembly GCA_018064685.1). Taxonomy (GTDB): domain Bacteria; phylum Bacteroidota; class Bacteroidia; order Bacteroidales; family Bacteroidaceae; genus Physcousia. The sequence continues at coordinate 6,961 of JAGHUS010000131.1, forward strand.
GTGCTCGTACAGGTTGTCAATGTCCTTTCGTGATATGACGTTTATCTTGGCGTTCCAGTCTTGATACAGTGCTTCGAGCTGCTCGAAGTGTTGTTTCTGCTCGTCGGTCAGGTTGCCGAAGTATTTGCTGATTATTTCACATCCCATATTGGTAATTATCTGTTTTTTAGGTTAAAATATCTGTTATTGACAATTCGTTTTGTAATTATATACTATTTGATCCACACCTGCATTGTCATCCCGACGAAGGAGGGATCTCAGTCCAATCCTGCTATTGTGAGTCCTTGTTGGACTGGGATCTGCATTTTGCCCGTCGGCAAAAGCCCTACGTCGGAATGAC
>JAGHUS010000112.1 GCA_018064685.1 Bacteroidales bacterium
TCCACCTCGCGATGGACACCCTTGCCTTAGGCTATGTGATTCCCGCTATTAGGGCTCACTCGGGACTTGCACCCGTTAGACAATGCTCATGCCGAGCGTACTGAAGAGTGATGAAGAGTCGGACCTGCTCTTCATACACATAACAGCCTAACACACTGTAACTTATACAAAAAAAATATGAAGAGATGAAGAGTCAGTGCAAAATTTATTTTCGTTACGGGGGAATGAAAGGCTGAAAAAGAGGATTCAAAACGTACAGCAAAAAGGGACGCACCCACACAAAGAGGTAAGGTGCGTCCCAGTATGCCATTCAAGGTTAGACAACCTTAAACTTACAAGTTATTAAGGCAGTTGTATTACAAGCTGTCACCGAAATCCTGACGGAACTTCTCAGCCAACTTCTCCTGCCAGAAACCAATCTCCTTCATGCGACCGAAGAAGAAGCGGAGTACAGCAGGCTCCTCGGTCCACTCCAGTCCACCGATGAGTTCGCGGTTGTCCCACAACCACTTAACACGGTCGGCCACATACTTGAGCTGAGAGAGAGTGTAGACACGACGGGGAACAGCCAAACGCTGAAGCTCGAGCTCGGCATAACGCTCTGTGCCATCGGGTTCACGCTGCTCGGAAACAGTACCACGCTCCATACCACGGATACCACCGGCAATGTAGAGTGCAGCACCGACAGCAGCTGCAGGATACTGGTTGTGAGGCATATCGGGAACAAAGGCACCTGCATTGAGGTGACAGCCCAGACCACCAGGAGGCAGGATGACGGGCACACCGTAAGCATCGAGTTCCTTGGCAAGGTAGTTGATAAACTCAGGACCATGTGAAATGTAATCCATATCGAGCGACTCGTAGAGACCTACTGCCATAGACTCCATAGTGCGTACGTCGATACCACCATAGGTAAGGAAGCCTTCGTAAAGGGGAATGAACGTCATGAGTTCCTTGGTCCACTTCTCGTCCTTTGAGCAGATAATACCACCCTTCGAGAAGCTGAGCTTACGTGCTGAGAAGTAGATGATGTCGAAGTGATCGGCAAGGAGCTTGTAGATCTCGCCTACCTCCATGTACTTGCAACGAGCCTCGCGTGTCTTCATGAAGTAGATGTTGTCCTGCAACAATGATGCATCGAGCACTGACTTCACGCCCTTAGCGTGGCAGATGTCGGTAACAGCCAACATGTTCTCAAGGCTGACAGGCTGACCACCGATGAGGTTGGTACCAGCCTCGACACGCACGTAAGCCACATTGTCACTGCCAATCTCGTCGATGCGCTGCTTCAGAAGGTCGAGGTCGTAGTCGCCCTTGAAGGGATCGTTGCTCTGAGGTACGAGACCCTTGGGCTGAACGAGCTCCTCGACAGTAGCACCGCAACGTGTGGCGTGAGCCTTGGTGGTGGTGAAGTGGAAGTTCATGATAGCCACCTTGCCGGGAGCGCAATATGCCTCAGCAAGAATGTTTTCGGCAGCACGACCCTGGTGAACGGGCAGAACATTGTCGCAACCGAAGACATCCTTGATAGCCTTCTTCACGCGAAGGAAGGTTGCAGAACCGGCATAAGAGTCATCGGCCTGGAAAGAGGCAGCAAACTGATTGTCGGACATACAGTTAACACCCGAGTCGGTAAGCATATCGAGATAGACATCCTTGTTCTGAAGCAGGAAGGTGTTGTTACCAGCCTCCTGAATCTTCTTCAAACGATCCTCGACGGGCAAGAGAGAAAGTTTCTGAATCATGCGTACCTTGTGCATCTCCAAAGGTACCTGGTTTTCGCTTTGGTAAAATTTAACAGCCATAGTTTTGTTAGTTTAAGTATTGATTGTTTTTCTGTTTTTTGCGATGATACAATAAGGTAAAATTAAGGCAAAGTACATCGCATTTTAAATCTAAAGAAAATCATCACATAAAGGATTGGGCTCCAAGACAAAGGAACACAACACCTTTATGTGAGATAGATGATAGCAACGTTATTGTTGCTGGAACACATTAACCTTTGTCCTGACAACACAAGCACTATTGAAGCCAGCCGCTCGCACTTGTTTCAGCAGTACACCGGCTTCTTGCTGGGTTTTGAAGTCACCCGTAGTGCATATCCAGTGTGGCGCCGTGAAATACACATAGGCATTCACAGCAGGAAAATGTGTCTTGAAACGTCTTGCCATACTCTTTACAGTAGCCTTATCTTGGGCCGTATTGCCCGCCATAAAGATTTGTACACGGTAACCATTGTCCTTGGTGTGGGGACCTGATGTCTTGGCAGGCTTTTTGTTTTGAACCTTCACGGAGTCGCGCACATCTCGGCCTCCGGCATTGATCAGTTCCTCCAATTCGGCATCTTGATGCACCACGACAGTAGCTCCATCCGTGCCTTTCTGCTTGAGTTGGTCGGTATACGTCTCCTCTTGCGCCCTAGCCGCAAAGGGCAGGGCGAAAAGGAGAAGTAGGAGTATGGATTTGAGATGACTCATTAGTTCCAAGCGTCAATGATGCCCTTGAAGTCAGCGCACTTGAGAGCAGCGCCACCAATCAGACCACCGTCAACATCGGGCTTAGAGAAAATCTCCTTAGCGTTGCTGGGCTTGCAAGAACCACCGTAGAGGATTGAGATCTCCTCGGCAGCCTTCTCGCTGAAGTTGCCAGCGATGATGCCACGGATGAACTCGTGAATCTCCTGAGCCTGCTCTGCAGTAGCGGTCTTGCCGGTACCGATAGCCCAAACGGGCTCGTAAGCCAGGATGACGTTAGCGAGCTGCTCCTCGCTGAGGTGATACAGGCTCTCCAACTGAGCTGCAACAACCTCGTTCTGCTTGCCAGCCTCACGCTCCTCGAGTACCTCACCGATGCAGAAGATGACCTTCAGGCCGTTAGCCAAAGCCAGATCAACCTTCTCCTTCAGAATCTCAACGGTCTCACCATAGTAGGTACGACGCTCTGAGTGGCCAAGGATGACATACTGTGCACCAGTGCTCTTGACCTGAGCAGCACTAACCTCGCCAGTGTAAGCACCCTTCTCCTTGTCGGCGCAGTTCTCAGCACCAAGGCCGATAACAGTACCCTCGGTGATGCCAGCTACGGTAGCGAGATGGATGAAGGGAGTGCAGATGATAACATCGCAGTTGGGCTTCTCAGCAGCGAGAGCCTCTTTCAACTCGGTAGCCAATGCTACACCTTCCTGCAGGTTCAGGTTCATCTTCCAGTTACCTGCTACAATCTTCTTTCTCATTGTTTTTTTGTTTAATTGTTTGACAATATTATGTTTTTTTCTCATTCTGTTTATCACTATGCTTGTTCCCCACCACACACGGTCCAGGAAGGTAACGACAAGGAGTGGAATAATAAACCAAAGGAAGAACTTCAAAGCCATCTTGGCATTTCCCTCCACATGCAGTCGGCCCAACTCCGACTGTTCCAATCTGGGCGAATCTTCGTCAATATCGGGCATATCGGTGAACGGCCATTTGCCGATGACAACACCGCCCTTGAGCAACAACAGGCCGGGGTTGGAACGCACCATAGTCTTCAATGTCAGGTTGTCGGTATGGCAGAAAGGATATTCCGCGCCTGTCATCTCCTGCCAGCGAACGACACAAGAGTCATTGCTACTGGTCAGACAGAGGAAACGATAATCGTTAGCCTGGCAGAAATCGTAAATGCGGTTATATGCATCCATGTGTCCATCGTCGGCATCTTCGAGCGAAGGAGAGATGAGCAGGAATGTGTAACCCTCGTCGGCCAGAACCATATCGGTAAGGTCTTCGCCAGTCGTTTGGTCGTACATCTGCAAGTTGTCAATTGCAGCGGGAATCAGTTCGCCAATCACCTCGGTCTTACTGTCGACATAGGTCCAAGTACTGTCAGGATAATCCTCCAGTCCGAACCACTGCTGCTTACCGTCCTTCTCCATCAGGTAGGTCGTAACAAACTCTGCATCGCCTCCATCCTGCATCTGCTCTGGAATATTCGCTCCTATGTGGAATGGGCGGAAGTCGACCAAGGGCAGACGCCAAAGAGCATAAAATCCAAGGCAGAGCACGAATATCTGAGAGTATATCAGTATGATCCACTGACGCGACTCGCTGATTATGCGCAACTGACGTGTCCTGCCCCAAACGACCATGACGATGGTGCAAAGCAGCAATATGATATTCTTGCCAAAAGTCTGCCAGTTTGTTAGCACCAATGCCTCGCCAAAGCAGCCGCAATCCGTAACAGGATTGGTCAACGCCAGGTACAAGGTGAGGGGTGTGAACAGCAGCATAAAGACTAGGAGAATGCGAGCCGTAATGCGACGGTAGATGCCGAAGAAGGCACAGAAGCCAAGGCGGAACTCGACAAGGGCCAGCAACATACCTGCCACAATGGCTACAGTGCTGGGCATCAGCGATGCTAAGCCAAAAGCCTCGGCATAATCCTGCAGCTTATACTCCACGCCGTGAGGGTCGATCATCTTCGTCACACCCGAAAAGATGAAAGCTGCAGCCACGACAAAGCGGCAAAGATTCACCAACAACCACAACAGTTTCTGCTTCATGCCCTATTCAAAACGTTTCATTCAGCTTGCTTGGCATACAGTCTCCAAAGAAGGCTCGACAGAGCGCTTTGCGACTTTCCCGCCAATCACGTTTCTCTTACTCTGCGTTTCCCGTTTAATCCTGCTCCTCGAACGTGAGTTTGATTAGTCCAAACACAGCATAATTCATCATGTCCATATAGTTTGCATCGATGCCCTCTGACACCAATGTCCCTCCTTCGAGAGATTCTATTTGCTTAGTTCTGAAGATTTTCATAAGAATGAGGTCGGTATAACTGCTGACACGCATGCTGCGCCAAGCCTCATCGTAGTCATGATTCTTGCGAAGCATCAATTGCAGCGTCGCTTCGGCATGACGATCGTAGCAGGCCAGAGCGTCCTCGGCGCTCATCTCGTCGGCCTTTTCCGCAAAGCCCAGCTCCAACTGAATAAGTCCGATGATGGCATAATTAACAATGCCGATAAACTCAGGTCGTATACCCTCGTCTACCATCGTCACGCCCTTTATCTCGATGCTACGAATACGGTTGGCCTTGATGAAAATCTGGTCGGTAATGCTGCTAGGACGCATGATGCGCCAAGCGGCTCCGTAGTCGTGCAACTTCTTTGCAAATAGGGTGCGGCACTCGGCCATTACTTGTCGGAATTGTTCTTCTGTTGTCATACCGTTCTTTTGACTTTTCTTTGAAAACCACATTCAAAGCACAAAATTAGTAATTTTTCGTCTATCCTCAAAGAAAAAAGCTTAAAAGTTAGCATTTAGTGATGATTAAAAACAACTTGGCATAAATTATTTATAATTTAATCATCACTAAACGCCAAAAAAAAGAGCCAGCTCGTAAAAGCCAGCTCTATATTTTCTCTTTCTGCAAAAATCACGAACACTTAAGAACCTGTCCGGGTCGCAAAACCGCAGTCTCGCTGATATGATTGATTTTGCACAACTTATCGACCGTGGTATTGTATTTGCGTGCAATGCCGTAGAGCGTGTCGCCCGACTTGACAGAATGCACACTTCTCTTCGACTCCTTTTCCTTCTTGGCAGCCTCTTTTTCCTTCTTGGCCTTGCTGGCCTTTTCCTTTTCTGCCTTAGTCTTTTCAGCAGCCTTCTTTTCTGCCTTTGCATTTTCGGCAGCAAGTTTCTCGGCCTTGCTAGTCGAAGCTGCGGCAGACTCCACCTTTGCCACATTCTCCTCACGACGACTGCTAGAGGCCAGAACAGGAGCAGGATCGGCATGATGAGAATTGCCTACGACATTACTCTTGCCACTACTGCGATAGACGTAGTAATCGCCCTTGACATCACGAGCACCGAAGTCGAACAAGAGTTCGGGATTGATATACTCACCCAGGAAACGTGTCTCGAAATGAAGGTGCGAACCTGTAGAACGTCCCGTATTACCACCCAAACCGATGGGCTCGCCGGCACGCACACTCTGGTTCTCCTTTACCAGATGCTTCGACATGTGACCATAGACGGTTTCCAGACCATTTTCATGGCGAACGATAACATAGTTACCATAGCCCTTAGCCTCGTATGCCACGATACGCACCTTACCGCTGAAAGCACTGCGGATTGTATCGCCCACATATACCTTAATATCAGTACCATAGTGGTTACGTCCAAAGGCTGGACGATAGCCATAGTGCGAAGTCACAACACGGCTGTCGCAAGGCATGCAAAAATGTCGGAGATCGATGTTATACTCCTTGGGCATTGCTACCCCATAAGTGCGACCACGCTTGTTGTTCCACTCCGGATAGATGTCGCCACTTGGATTTTCGAGATTGAGAAGCGGACTGCCAGCATTCTTATCAAGAAACATTCTGCGCAAACTGATAGAATCAATTGCCTTCATTTTCTTGTCGATGGGAGCCTGGCGTGCCAGCAAATCCTGAGCACTAGCCGAGACCCCAGCCAGCATAACAGCCGCTACCGCAATAACTGTCCTTATCTTTACTCTCATGTAGATTAGTTAGTTGTTAGGTTTCTACTTGTCAGTCTCTGTTATACTCGTCGGGAGCATAAAGACGATCAAGGTTGCAGTTTCCGAAGTCGAAGATCTCTCCCTCCTTGAAGAAACGTCGCAACTCGTCGTATGCAGTGTGAGGACCATCACTGGCGTGCACCACATTCTGCTGATTGCTCATACAATAGTCACCGCGAATGGTGCCAGGAGCTGCGTTACGTCCGTTGGTGGTACCAGCCATCATACGTACGACACGAATGGCATCGACGCCCTCGATGGCAAGTGCCAGAACAGGAGTGATGGTCATCGAGTCCTTCAAAGACTGGAAGAAGGGCTTCTCCTTCAAATGTGAATAATGCTCATCCAATATTTCATCGTTGAGTTGCATCATCTTCATACCGACAATGCGAAGACCGCGCTTCTCAAAACGGCTAATAATTTCGCCCATTAACTGACGCTGAATAATACCCGGCTTGAGCAGTACAAGAGTTCTTTCCATTTTTCTATAATCTTTATTAATAAAATGTGCTGATAATAAGCACATCCGAACTTAAATTTCAAAAATCCGCGCCAAAGTTAGTGATTTTTTTACAGATAGACGCCCTAATTAATGATTTTTTAGACTTTTTGACACGTATTTGCTATCTAGACTTTACGATTTTACAGTTTAGCACGAAGTAACATGCAAAAAGAAGAGAACATGAAAGGAAGGAAAAAGGGGGATGTTGTGAAAGTGAAAGAAAGAAAGAAATGAAGGAAGAAAGGAAGATAGGAAAGGAAGGAAGTTAAGGAAGGAAGGCTCTTTGAGAAAGTGAAAGGAAGACATCATACAGGGAATCCGAACCAAATCTCAGAAATCTTACCCAAATAAAGGAAAGTGGTAAGGGTAGAGAAAAGGGATGGGAGAAAGGGATGGGAGAAAGGGATGGGAGAAGAGGGATGGAGGGAAAAGAATGGCTAGGAGATAAATGGGTGGCTAGGAGATGGAGGAGTGGCTAGGAGATGGAGGACCAGTCTTGTGTGTCTTTGCCTAAATCGGAAAGACGCTGCCACAGCAATGCATAATCTGGGTTATTCTGGTTGGGGTCAGCATCTATCACTTCGCGTGCCATGTCGCGAGCCTGCTGTACAATCTGTCCATCGCGAGCCAGATTGGCTACACGCAGTTCGAAGGCCGTACCGCTTTGCTGCGTACCTTCCAAGTCGCCAGGGCCACGGAATTTCAGGTCGGCCTCAGCTATCTCAAAACCGTCATTTGTCTCGGTCATGATGGCAATGCGCTTCTTGGTCTCTGCACTCAAGTCATGCTTCGTCACCAAGATGCAGTACGACTGATCGGCACCTCGTCCCACTCTGCCTCGCAACTGATGTAGCTGTGCCAGACCGAAACGCTCGGCATTCTCGATAACCATCACACTGGCATTAGGTACATTCACACCTACCTCGATTACGGTTGTTGCCACCAAGATCTGCGTCTCGCCACTGGCAAAACGCTGCATCTCGGCATCCTTCTCGGCGGCCTTCATCCGTCCATGCACCTTGCTGATCTTGAAATCAGGGAAGACCTGACACAGAGTGTCGTAGCCATCCTCCAAGTTCTTCATGTCGAGTTTCTCACTCTCGGTGATGAGCGGGTACACGACATAGACTTGGCGTCCAAGCATGATTTGCTGGCGCATTCCGTCATAGAGCGTGAAACGGTGATCGTCGTAATGATGGACGGTGACGATAGGTTTGCGGCCTGGAGGCAACTCGTTGATGACGCTGACATCAAGATCGCCGTAAAGCGTCATGGCAAGTGTGCGTGGTATGGGGGTGGCAGTCATCACCAATACGTGGGGCGGCACGACATTCTTTCGCCAAAGTCGGGCACGCTGAGCCACACCGAATCGGTGCTGCTCGTCGATGACAACCAGACCAAGATTCTTAAATTCCACATTATCCTCTATCACGGCATGCGTGCCGACAAGCACATCCACCTCGCCAGCAGCCAGTGCTTCAAGCACAGCTTTACGACGCTTTCCTCTCACCATACCAGTAAGAAGTTCAACACGTACTGGCATGTCACCCAAGAAGTTACGGAACGTCTCGAGATGCTGCTCGGCAAGAATCTCGGTCGGAGCCATGATGCAAGTCTGCAGTCCGTTGTCGATGCCAAGCAGCATGACAAGAAGTGCCACCAGTGTCTTTCCGCTTCCCACATCGCCTTGCAGAAGTCGGTTCATTTGCCTGCCACTCTTCATGTCGGCATGCATCTCCTTAATGACTCGCTGCTGTGCACCGGTAAGGGTGAAGGGAAGATGATTGTGATAGAAGTCCATGAAATGTGTCCCCACACGTGGGCAAGGAATACCGTGAACCTCTTTTTGCCTGTCGGCAGTGAACTTCAATATGTTAAGCTGGATATAGAAAAGTTCCTCTAACTTCAGTCGGTATGTGGCACGGCTCAAAGCATCGGCACTTTGCGGATAATGCATGGTGCGAACAGCCTCGTCGCGCCCCATCAGCATGTACTTGTCCACCAGCCATTGAGGCAGCGTTTCGGGGACGCGACCACTCATTTGCCGGAACAGCACATTGGTAAGCTTTTCGATGGTGCGCGAGCTGATTCCTTTTTTGGAAGCCTTTACGGGGATGCTGTAATAAGGCTGCATGCCCATCGTGCTGAGTGTCAGCGTCGAGGCATCGTCCATTTCGGGATGTGAGATGCTGAAACGTCCAGTGCCCGAAAAATAGACAGGCTTGCCAAAGACGATGTATTCCTTCTCTTCGCGATACGTGTCGCGAACCCACTTAGCACCGTTAAACCACACCAAGTCCACAAATCCGTGGCCATCGGTGAAGTGTCCTACAAGACGCTGCTTTCGGCCTTTCCCCTCCACCTCGTAGCTTAGAATGCGGCCTTTAAGCTGTACGAAAGGCATATCGCCACTCAGTTCGTGAATGTAGTAGATGCGTGTCCTGTCAAGATGCTTGAAGGGGAAATACTCGAGTAGGTCTCCAAAAGTATGAAGACCCATCTCCTCGCCCAGCAGCTTGGCCCTTTTGGGACCAACGCCAGGCAGATACATTATATCGGTTTGAAGATTCAGAGTATTGCCGTATTCTAATTCTTAACTCCCAATCAGAAGTTTGCGGAAGTCGAATTCCTTATCCTTTCAGTTCGCTATAAATCATGCCGTCACGAAGGGCATCCACCTTCTCCTTGCCGACAAGCATCTCGGCAATGGTATAGCCGAACTCGAACGAGGCTCCAGGACCCTTGCCAGTAATGAACTGTCCGTCCACCTCGACCAGCGCACCGGTATAGGTAGCACCTTCCAGCTCGCTCTCCACACCGGGATAGCAAGTAGCCTTCTTGCCTTTCAGCAAGCCCATGTGACCGTATACTTGAGGAGCAGCACAGATGGCAGCAAGAGGCTTGCCAGCCTCGTAGAGCTGCTGTATGCCGTTGCGCAGTTCCTCGCAAGCATCGAGGTTGGTAGAACCTGGCAGTCCACCAGGCAGAATGATCATATCGCAGTCGTCCCAGTCAATAGCGGGCAGGATGCGTTCTGCCACAACGGGGATGCCATGGGCACCCAATACAACCTGGTTGTCGGTGATAGAGACGGTCTCTACTTCCACACCGGCACGGCGCAGAATGTCTAACGGGGTGAAGGCTTCAATTTCCTCAAAACCTTCGGCAAGGAATTGGTATATCATGTTTTTAGTTTAGAGTTTAGAGTTTAGAGTTTAGAGTTGTTGAGAGTTTAGAGTTGTTGAGAGTTTAGAGTTGTTGAAAGTTGAGAGTTGTTGAGAGTTGAGAGATTAGAGTTTAGAGTTGTTGAAAGTTGGGGAGTTGAAGAGTAGTTGGAGAGTTGACAGATTAGTCTGCCAGACATGCATTATAGCGCTTTATGGTCTCTTCAAGTCCGAGATAGAGGGCATCGCATATCAAGGCATGACCGATGCTGACCTCGTCGATATAGGGCATGCGTTGATGCATATAGGCCAGATTGACCAGGCTGAGATCATGCCCGCAGTTCAGACCGAGTCCTAGACTCTTCGCCTTCTCGCCAGCCTTGACAAAAGGTGCAATGGCGGCTTCGCGGTCAGCCTCGTAGGCCGAGGCATAAGGCTCGGTGTAGAGTTCTACGCGGTCGGCACCAGCCTTGGCAGCCCACTCCACCATCTCCTCGTCAGGGTCGACGAAGATGCTGACACGGATGCCTTTCTCATGAAACTTCTCCGTCACCTCGGTCAGAAACTCAATGTTCGTCTTCGTATCCCATCCATGATTACTGGTTATCTGGTTATGCGAATCGGGCACCAGCGTTACCTGTGCCGGCACGGCCTGAAGGACAAGTTCCACAAAATCAGGTTCGGGATTACCCTCGATATTGAATTCGGTGGTGAGACATGGTTTCAGGTCGAAAACATCCTGATGACGTATATGACGCTCGTCGGGCCTGGGATGCACAGTGATACCCTTTGCCCCGAAACGTTCGCAGTCCAATGCCACTTTCACCACATCGGGGTTATTGGCACCTCTGGCATTGCGAATTGTTGCCACCTTATTTATATTTACACTTAATTTGGTCATTTTTTCTCAAATATTTTTGTTGTGTGGCGGCAAAGTTAATAAAAAAGTGTAAATTTGCAAAAACAATATCTATATAAATGACAAGAAAACTCCGTTTTGCCCTTTTTGGCAACATATACCAAGCAAAAAAATCAGTTGCTGTACAGAAGTTGCTTTGCCTGCTCGAAGAACATGAAGCCGACATCTATATCGACGCCTCCTTCTACGACTACCTCACCTCGACACTCCTGCTCGACGTCCATGCCACAGGCCTCATCACCACGGCCGACTTCGATGCCGACATCGTGGTCAGCATGGGTGGCGACGGCACGTTTCTCGAGGCAGCGTCGCGTGTTGGCAACAAGCGCATACCCATACTGGGCATCAACATGGGCCGACTGGGTTTTCTGGCCGACATCTCGGCCGACGAGATTGACGCGGCCATCGAGGGGATATACAACGAGGACTACAGCATCGAGGAGCGAAGCGTGCTGTGGGTGGAATATTCCGACGGCCATACGTCACCCCATCCCTACGCCCTCAACGAGGTGGCAGTGCTGAAGCGCGACAACTCATCGATGATAAGTATCCGCATCTGCATTGACGGAGAGTACCTCACCACCTATCAGGCCGACGGACTCATCATCAACACGCCAACAGGCTCTACCGGCTATGCGCTCTCGGTGGGCGGCCCCATCATCTCGCCCCACCGCCATCCCATCGGACTTGTACCCGTAGCTCCGCACAGCCTCAACGTACGCCCCCTCACACTATGCGACGACATCACCATCGAACTGGGAGTGGAGAGCCGCAGCCACCAGTATCTGGTTGCCATTGACGGACGCAGCGAGTCGTGCAGCGAAGACACAAAGCTCATCATCCGCCGTGCGCCCTACCCTATCTGCGTACTGAAGCGCCCCGAGAGTTCGTTCTTCAAGACACTGAGAAACAAACTGATGTGGGGAAGCGATATCAGGGAGTAAAGCCCCACCCCTAGAGCCCCACCTAGCCCCGTCCCAAGGCGGGGAATAGAATGGAGACGAGAGGTGGATTCATAGTGCAGCTCATTATGAATTAATCCAAGCGCAGCTAATTATGAATTGTGAATTATGAATTAAGAATTAAGAATGAAGACGATCTCCATACTTAAATGGTTCTGGCACACATCGAAGCCATACCGCTTCCAGTCGTGCCTGAATGCAGCTATAGCCATCGTGGCTGTGGCACTGGACTTCGCATTCATCGCCTCGACCAAGATGGCCATCGACATTGCCACGGGCCGTAGCGACAGTCCGCTCAATGTGGCTGCGGCGCTGCTCATCGGTGTCATCATCTCGCAGATCGTCATTGGATTCAGCAAGAAATGGATAGCGGCACTGCTGGGCGTCAAGGCGCAGAACAAGATGCAACACAAGATATTCAGCAGACTGATGCAAAGCCAATGGACGGGTTTGGAGAAACGTCATAGCGGCGACACGCTGAACCGCCTTGAACGCGATGTGCGCGACGTCACCAGCGTCATCACCGACACCGTGCCTCAGGCCTTGGGCGTGGCAGTGCGCCTTGTCGGAGCCTTCTTCTACCTCTACAGCATGGACGCCACGCTGGCCTGCCTCGTTCTTGTCATCGTGCCGGTCTTCGCGCTGCTCAGTCGTCTCTACGTCAAGAAGATGCGAAAGCTGACACGCGAGATACGACAGACCGACAGCCAGATACAGAGCCTCCTCACCGAGAGCGTGCAGCACAGAATGGTGCTCAAGACCTTGGAGCGCACCCACACCATGGCCAGTCGTCTGGCCTCGCAGCAATCCCACCTACGCAGTCAGGTACGTCACCGCACCCTCTTCTCGTCCTTCTCCAGCACCCTGCTCAACGCGGGCTTTGCCACGGGTTATCTCGTCACCTTTTTGTGGGGAGTGGACCGCTTGCACGACGGCACCATCACCTATGGTATGATGCTGGCTTTCATCCAACTGGTGGGACAGATACAGGGACCGTTCCGCGAGATGACACGCTTCGTGCCCGTCATCGTGGGTTCCTTCACGGCTGCCGAACGACTCATCGAACTCGAAGACACGCCCATCGAAGAGGAGGGCGAGGCTGTACGCTTCCATACCTGTGCCGGCATCCGCATCAACGACGTCAGCTTTGCCTACGACGCTGCAAAACGACAGATACTCTCGCATCTCAGCTACGACTTCAAGCCGGGCTCCACCACTGCCATTCTGGGCGAGACGGGAGCTGGCAAGACCACCCTCATACGCCTCATCCTGGCACTGCTTCGTCCCGACCAGGGCAGCATCGAGATGTATGCCGACAACAAGTGCGAGGCAGCATCGCCACTGACACGCTGCAACACCGTCTACGTGCCGCAAGGCAACACCCTCTTTAGCGGTACCATTCGCGACAACCTGCTTCTTGGCAATCCCGAAGCCACCGACCAGGACATGCAGTGGGCACTGCGCACAGCCTGTGCCGACTTCGTGCTGCAACGTCCCGATGGCCTCGATGCTCTTTGTGGCGAACAGGGAGCGGGAATGAGCGAGGGGCAGGCACAGCGCATAGCCATAGCCCGAGCCTTGCTGCGCAAAGGCTGCATATTACTGTTGGACGAGGCCACCAGTGCCCTCGACCTCGACACCGAGCAACGACTGCTCAGCAACCTGACATCGATGCACGACGGCAGTCAGACCATCATCTTCATCACCCACCGCCCTGCCATTGTCGAACATTGCGACAATGTATTGCGGCTGCATAGGTTGTGAAAAAGCCCCCAGCAAGCCCCCCCAACCCCCTAAAGGGGGAGAGAAGGAAGAAATGGGTAGAAGAGGAAGAAGGGAGTTTTGTGAGGTTATTTTTCAAAACTGAAAGAAAGAAAGAAAGGTGAATCAATTCTTTCTGCTCTCACTTAAAATACCCCATATACTCGTCGTACGAAATGAAGCGGCCACCCATTGAGCGGAGATGAGGCGTTTCGAGTTGGCAGTCGATGAGGCAGCGGCCAAATTCCTGCATGAAGAGGGCCAGATGTATGAGCGCCACCTTCGAGCCGCTAGGCACTAGCGAGAACATACTCTCACCCACAAAATTCTTGCCGATATTGACGCCATACAGTCCACCCACCAATTCGTCCTTCTTGTCCCACACCTCCACACTGGTGGCCAGACCTAACTTATGCAGTTCGGTGTAGGCCTCGACGATGTGCGGTCCCAGCCAAGCTCCGGCCTCGGCATCGCGCAGCGCACCGCAATGGTGTATCACCCTGTCGAAAGCCTCGCCCATCGTCACCACGTACTGCTCCTTGTTGAGTAGTGTGCGCATACTGTGCGAGATGTGAATCTCGTTAGGGAAGATAACGAAACGCTGCATCGGACAGTACCAGCGTATCTGCGGTGTGCCGTCGTCGTTGTAGAAGTCTTTGGGCAGGAACATATTATCCTCGGGCCTGTAGGCATACCACGGAAAGATACCATTGCTGTAGGCCAGCACAAGACGCTCGACACTCAGGTCGCCACCAATGGCAAAGAACCCATCCTCCTCGCCTTTTCGAGGATTGGGGAACCATATTTCGTTGTCTAGTTGAACTACCATTTTTAAAGGGGAGTAAAAGGGAGTAAAAGGGGAGTAAAAGGGACGAATGGATTATTTGAAAGGGAGTAAAAGGGGAGTAAAAGGGAAGTAAAGGGGTGAGGCTATTTGGTTCCTAACCTGAGTTCCTCCCCTTCTACTCCTACCGTCACCTCGCCACCATCTTTAAGTTTTCCGAAAAGGATTTCGCGAGTGAGGAGCGGAGTGAGGAGGGCGTTGATGGTGCGGTCAATCTCGCGTGCCCCGTTCTTCTGTGTGAAGCCACGATCGAGGAGCAGGTTGAGAGCTTCGTCGCTGACATACATCGTGATGTGCTTGGCCGCCAGACGTGCCGACAGCTGTGCGAGCTTCTTGTCCAGCACGAGTCGGGCCATTGAGCGCGTCATGTCGTTGAACACCACCGTGGCCGACAGGCGACCTATAAACTCGGGCTTGAACGTCTTCCTCACCGCCGTCAGCATGGCTGTGCCCGCCGTCTCGGTCGAGGCGAATCCCACCATGGCCTGTGAGGCATGCTGTGCTCCGGCATTCGACGTCATGATGAGTATGACGTGACGGAAGTCGGCATGCTGCCCCTTGTTGTCGGTCAGACGTGCATAGTCCATGACCTGCAGCAAGATGTTGTAGATGTCGCTGTGCGCCTTCTCTATCTCGTCCAGCAAAAGCACGCAGTTAGGCGATTTACGGATGGCGTCGGTCAGCAGTCCGCCGTCCTCATATCCCACATATCCGGCAGGCGAACCGATGAGCTTCGCCACGGTATGCTTCTCGGTGTATTCGCTCATATCGAAGCGCACCAGTTCCAGTCCCAGTTCGTTGGCCAGCACACGGCACACCTCCGTCTTGCCCACACCAGTGGGCCCCACGAAGAGCATCGAAGCCACAGGCTTGTCGGCATCGAGCAGTCCCGCCTTGCCCACCATCACCGCCTCGGTGACACGGCGTATGGCCTCGTCCTGCCCGTATATCTGGCTCTGCATACGTTCGGCCAGCGTCTCCAGTCTCTCGCCGCCAGTCTGCGTAGCCTCCATGGTCTGCTCGCTTATCTTGCAGATGCGTCGCACCGTCTCGTTCACCAGCTCCTTGTCCACGGTCTGTCGTTTCAGGTTCTGCATCGTGCCCTTGTAGCGTCGTTGCTGCGGGTGTGTCTGGCGGAAGGCTCCCGCCTCGTCGATGAGGTCGATGGCCTTGTCGGGAAGGAAGCGCCCCGTGATGTATCGGGCACTCATCTTGACGGCATGCTCCAGCACCCCCTCGTCGTACGTCACTCCGTGAAACTCCTCGTAGCGTCCTCGCAGTCCCTCCAGTATCTGCACCGTCTCGTCCACGGTGGGTTCCGTCACGTCAATCTGCTGAAAGCGTCGCACCAGTCCCTGGCTTTTCTGGAAGTACCGGTTATACTCCTTGTACGTCGTGGCTCCGATGAAGCGTATCTGCCCGCTTTCCAGATAGGGTTTGAGGATGTTACTGCCGTCGAGAGCGTGCTCGCTCGAGGCTCCAGCCCCCACCAGGGTGTGAATCTCGTCGATGTATACGATGCTGTTCTTCTCGGCGGCCACGCCCTCCATGATGCGCTTTATTCGCTGTTCGAACTCACCCCTGTAGGACGTTCCCGCCACCAGTGTACCCATGTCGAGCATGTAGATGCGTGCCCCTTCCAGTCTTGGCGGCACCTTGCCCTCGGCAATGCGCTGAGCCAGTCCGTACACCAAGGCCGTCTTGCCCACACCGGGCTCGCCGAT
This sequence comes from Bacteroidales bacterium, assembly GCA_018064685.1. Classification (GTDB taxonomy): domain Bacteria; phylum Bacteroidota; class Bacteroidia; order Bacteroidales; family Bacteroidaceae; genus Physcousia. Next base: position 16,405 of record JAGHUS010000112.1, read on the forward strand.
GTGCAGTGGATTGTTCTTGTCGCAGCGGCACAACACCTGTATCGTCCTGTCCAGCTCTGCCTCACGTCCGATGAGCGGATTGTGCTGCTGCCAGATGTCGCTCACACAGGTCACCAGTCGGCGCCATTCACCCTCACCGCGCTTCAGTCCGCTATCTAGCGGGAAGGGAGAGTCATAGTCATCGTCCATGAAATCGAATGGTTCTTCCTCCTCCTCAGCACCGTGCACAGGCTTCACTTCCAAGCCCCGGTAGGCATCGATGATATTGCGCATCACGATGGCCGTGGCCGAAGCCTCGTCGGGCATATCGTCGTGCTGCGACACCAGGTAGCGTTCCAGCACGTATCGGGCCGTCGAGTCGTCTAGGTCCAGCATAGCCTGCAGCAGATGTGGCACATCCACCTCGTCGCGTCCCGCATTCATGGCCATCTCGGCAGCTGCGACAAGCAACGTGCACGTCTGGTTCGAGAAGCACAGTTCGTATTCCACCCCGTCGGCCACATGGTCCAGCTCGGCCACATACCGGTACAGTTCGCTCTCAAACCCGTCTTCGGGCTTGAAGCCGTAGGCCTTGGCCAGCACAGCGAACTCGGTCGACACGGTGGCCACGCCCAGCAACAAGTGTTCGGGCACCAAGAACTCAACCCTGCTCGTCTCGGCATAGACCATGGCGTAGTTCAAAATATTTTCTAGTCTTTCGCTATTTTCCACTTTCCTATCACTTAAAAGGGCAACACATCCTCGGCGGGCTCTATCGTCATCAGGAAGGGGAAGCCCTCCTGCCTGGCCATCTCCGTAGCCTTGTCCACCTTGCTCTTGGCCACATCCAGGCTGTACGTGCCCACCGTGGCACGGTCGCTGTGGTGCACATCCATCATCAGTCTGGTAGCCGTCTCGCGGTCCTTATAGAACACCGTCATGAGCACCATCACCACAAAGTCCATCGTGGTGAAGTCATCGTTATGCATTATCACATTGTACTGCTTGGGCGGGGAGAACCGCAATCTCGATCTCGTACCGGCCGAACGTTCTGTTCCCATAATCCATATCATTTTAACAGGCTCCGCAAACACCAACCTGCACGGTAGTACAAGCGAAAACTGAATTCTTTTTTCATTATCTCTGCAAATATACAATAAATATTCCAATAACGGAAATAAAAAACGAAAAAAGTACAAGGGCGGCTATATGGACAAACTGCTATAAAGGACACCGCCCCATGTGTTTGCAAGCTCTGCTGTATGTGTATGCAAGCACCGCCCCATGTGTTTGCAAGCTCTGCAGCATGTGTGTATTAGATTTAAGTTATGCAAAAAAATCAAAGAACTCTGTGTGTTTTTTAGTCGTTTAGGAAATTAGTTGTTTGGTGGTTTAGGAGAAGTTACATTTTCTTGTTGTTGAGGTGGCCGGCCATTC
>JAGHUS010000081.1 GCA_018064685.1 Bacteroidales bacterium
CGCGAGACGAAGAGTTTCGATGCCGAAGCCGCCATGCCCGGTCTCATCACGCGTGCGCACGAGTATAATAAGGATTTGGATGTCCTTTACATCTCCGTCGGCACCGACGATCCCCGCATCACCCCCACGACCCAGGCCGTCGAAAGCATGCGTCAGCAAGGTCTCGACATCACCTTCCGCACCTTTCCCGGCGACCACGAGTGGCAGGTATGGCGCAAGTCCCTCCACGACTTTGCCCCACTGCTGTTTGGGAAGTAAACCAAACAAATTGGCATTGAAGCTCACAAAAAGAATATAAAAACAAGGTTGCAGTAGGTGTTTTGCGCAATAATTCAAAAAAAAGACGTATCTTTGCGGCAGAAACATTCTCGGCATATGAGCAATACAATGAAACTACCAGTAGGCATACAAGAGTTTGAGAAGTTGCGTAACGAGGGTTACGTATACCTCGACAAGACTCCGTTAATCTGGAAGATGGTCAACGAAGGTTGCTATTATTTTCTTTCCCGTCCACGCAGGTTCGGAAAGTCATTGCTCATGTCCACCATCCAAGCCTTCTTCGAGGGCAAGAAGCAGTATTTTGACGGTACAGTCGGCAACCCCCTATTCATTGCCACTGACGAGAGTGTAGACTGGACATGGGAGGCCTATCCCATCATGCATCTGGACCTGAATACGGACAAGTACAGTTGCGAGGAGGCGTTGGAAAGTCGGATCAACGATTTTCTTCACAGACAGGAAGAACTGTATGGAGCGCGACCTTCGGAAGTATCCTTTGGCCAGCGCTTCGAAGGTGTTCTTGACCGTGCCTACAAGCAAACGGGCAAGCGTGTCGTCGTTCTTGTCGACGAATATGACAAGCCACTGCTCCAAGCTATTGGCAACAATGAGTTGCAGGAAGAGTTCCGTGGGACCTTGAAAAGCTTCTACGCAGCCCTCAAGTCAAAAGACGGTTGCATAAAGTTCGCATTACTGACGGGTGTCACAAAGTTCGGCAAGGTGAGTGTCTTTAGCGACATGAACAACCTGGACGACATTTCGATGGATTGGCGTTACCATGATATTTGTGGCGTGAAGGAATCCGACCTGCACACAATGCTCCGGCCTGCCGTAGAGCTTCTTGCAGAGCGCAACCACATGAGCTATGATGACTGTATAGCAAAACTGCGCAGTTTATATGATGGCTATCATTTCTGTGAAAGTGTTGAGGGAATGTATAACCCCTTCAGCGTTCTCAACACCTTGAACAAATCAACCTTTGGCAGTTACTGGTTCGAGACGGGTACACCCACCTATCTCGCCACCTTGCTCGTTCTTCACGATTACAATCTCCAGGACATGGCACATGCCGAAGTGGATGTGGATGTCATCAACAGTGTTGATTCTGAGTCGACCAACCCCATACCCGTCATCTATCAGAGCGGCTATCTTACCATCAAGGGCTACGACGAGGAATTCTGTCTTTATCAATTGGGATTTCCCAACAAAGAAGTAGAGGATGGTTTTGTCAAATTCCTCATTCCATATTATCTGAACAGGAAAAGTTCGACGTCAGCATTCGATATTCGTAACTACATCGCCGATGTCCGTAATGGCAATGCCGAACAACTCATTCTGCGTATCAAATCCCTCTTTGCCGACACGCCATACGAACTGATAAAGGATTTAGAGAATCATTACCAGAATCAGGTATGGCTCCTGCACAAACTGTTAGGCATGTACGTACAGGCAGAATATCATACCAGTTTTGGTCGTATCGACATGGTGCTCCAGACTCCGAAGTATTGCTATGTCATCGAGTTCAAGTTTGACGGTACAGCCCAGGATGCCCTTGATCAGATCTCACGCAAGGACTATGTCCTTCCCTTCGTGCTCACAGGCCAACAAATCATCCGCATCGGCATGAACATCTCTAGCAGGACGCGCAATGTGGAAGAGTATAAGATAGGGTAGCCTTTTTTCTGTAAGTGCCTGAATTACCCCTTCAAAGCATGAAGGGCTGCTATCATGCCGAAGGTGAAGCAGCGGCCGAGGGAGAGGCCGGTGTGATGGAAAGGATAGTCGCCACCACCGAAGAAGCCACCGCCTACATTGCCTGCACAATACAGGCCCGGAATGATAACACCTTCTGCATCAAGTGCCTGGGCATTCTCGTTTGTCATGATGCCTGCACAGATGCTCGACACGCGTATGTGCTTCCTTGCTGCCCAGAACGGTGGCTGCGTGATGGCATTCATATACTGCTGCGGTTTGCCGAAGTCGAGGTCCTTGCCACCTTTGCACAAGGCGTTGTATCTGTCAATACTCTTCTTCATGTTCTCGTAGGGGATGTCAAGCTCTGCAGCGAGCTCTTCCAGCGTGTCGCAACGATGCAGGTCGATGAGGTTCCTGAACACGCCCTGCGGCGACTCGACAGCCCCCGGGATGTATTTCTCCATCACCTGAGGCGGAATCATGCTGTCCACAAACGCCTCTTTCGGCCATCCGGTGTAACTGCTGTCGTAGATGGCGCAATACCATCCTCGCGACCCGTCGGGGTGATGCACGTTGACATGCTTCCCTTTGTAACGTGGCTGGCTGCGCAGGATGTTACCCATATAGACAAAGCCCGTATATTCGTTGGTGAAGCGTTCGCCATTCATGTTAAGGTAGAGGAAGGGCTCTTCGAACATGAGTGCAGAGTCGAAGTCGTGCATCATCTTGGTGTGCCCCACGGGTTCCATCCTTGCACCAGCCTCGATTGCCATGAGATGACCATCGCCAGTCTTGCCGAACTGCTTCTTGTCGAAGTCTGCCACGTCGGGACACCACTGGCGCACCATCTCCTCATTGTTCATATAGTCGCCTGTGGCAAGGATCACGCCCTTGGTGCCGTAGAAAGAACACTCTTGTCCATTGCTCTCTGCCGTGATGCCAATGACCCTCGCCCCATCCTTTATGAGATGCCGGGCACGGGTTTTGAAGAACACTTCCAGGTTGGGGTATCTACTCGTGACATTGTCAAGAACATTCCTCAATACATTCCCGACGTTCCATGGCTTAGGCCCTATCCATGGAGCCATGAAATAGCAGTGGTCATTGCCGTAATCGTATGTCTGCTGCCGATCCTGCCAAAGCCCCGTGAAATCATGACTCGTGGAACGGCAGGCAAACAGTCCGTTGCCATCATTGAGCAGTTTGCCGCAATCGGTGTTGCTGTCCACACAGCTGCCGTCACCATATTCCGTTTGGGATGTAAGGCCAGCACGGTTGAGATACCAGAGAAGTGCCTCCTCGGAGTGGTCGGCATAAGCGCGAAGCTGTTTCGTATCGCATCGCCAGTTGCACAGGCTATTGGTATGGTGAATCCACTTTGCTATACCTGCCTCGGTAGAGCGTGATTTGATGATGGCGGAAGCGCAGTTGCCCTGAGAAATCACACCAGCTTCTTTCTGCACGAGTGCTACAGAAGCACCCTGTTCGGCGGCCACGCAGGCAGCCACCACACCGGCTGCTCCTGCACCCACCACAACAATATCGTATTTTCTATTCATTTTTTTATTCATTAATTCAACTCACACTTCCGTCAGCAGAAAAGCCATGTACAGAGGATTTCAAAGATGGCACCTTTATAACTGTGCAAGTCTTTTTCTCTTGTATATACGGTTGCGCATTTTCACCCCGAGTTTTGCCACAAAGTTATACATTTCTGTCGAATAAAAAGCCTAATTTAGATTTTTTTTGCCGAAGAAAATTGATCATCAAGATTTATCTCCCTTATTTATCACCGATTCGAGTAGCTTGCGACGCATGCAGGAGATGATTGTCGTCATGTCCAATGGCACGTTCAGTATTCCCGGCTCGCCGTTTGGCTATTCCATCCAGGGCATGAAGCCCTACGAGCAGGAGTTGACGCAGACGCTCATACCCTTTATCGAGAAGAACTTCCGTGTCAAGAGCAACCGCAAGTCACGTGCCCTGGCCGGACTCTCCATGGGTGGTGGTCAGACCTTCTTTGCCGGCCTGCAGCACACCGACCTCTTCTCCTCGCTCGGCATCTTC